>UQZH01000051.1 GCA_900545445.1 uncultured Collinsella sp.
CTCCATGGGCCTGGCCAAGAGCCGCTTTTGGTTGGCGACGCTCATGCAGATGACCTTCCCAGGCGTGCCCTCGATCTATTATGGCGACGAGTACGGCTTGGAGGGCCTCACCGATCCGGGCAACCGCCGCACCCTGCCGACCAAGGACCAACTCCACGACTTCGATACGCTAGCCATCGTTAAGAACGCATCTGCCATTCGCCGCGCGTTACCGTTTATGGTCGATGGCGAGATCAAGGCCTTCGCGCTCAACGACGACGTCTTGGCCTACACCCGCACGGGCAAAGACGGCGAGGCCGCTACGGTTATCATCAACCGCAGCCTGCGCAATTCGCACTGCGTGACGATCCCGGCGCTCGGCGAATGTGCAAGCGATGTGATCAGCGGCCACGAATGCGAAATCCACAACGGCACGGTTACGCTCGACCTGTACCCGTTGGGCTCCTCGATCATCTATCACCATGCCGAGAAGCGCCTGCAGGAGCCGCTCGATCACGGCGCGGGCGTCGTGTGCCACATCACCTCGGTGCCGACCGATGACGGCAAGCCCGGCACAATCGGTGCGCCCACGCGTCGCTTTATCGATCACCTAGCCGCCATGGGCATGCGCTACTGGCAGGTCCTGCCCGTCAATCCCACGGACTTCTTCCGCTCCCCCTACGCCGGTCCTTCGGCCTTTGCAGGCAATATCGACCTGCTGCCCGAGAGCCATGAGGAGCTGGCTGCCGACTTCGTCACTTGGAAGGCCCGCGGCGGCGAGGATGCCGACCCGCTCTACACTGCGTTTAAACATCGCAATGCCGATTGGCTCGAGAAGTACTGCGTCTACATGGCCGTTAAGAAGTACTTTGAGGGACTGTCGCGCCACGATTGGCCGACGGATGTCGCGCGCTACAACGAGCACCTGATCGATGACAAGCGCTTCCACGACGAGGCCGAGCTGCAGGCGTACATGCAGTATCGCTTTGACCTGGCCTGGTGCGAGCTCATGAACTATGCACACAAGAAGGGCATCGAGGTCATCGGCGACATTCCTATGTATGTTTCGGACGATTCGGCCGACGCATGGAGCGAGCCCGAAAACTTCTGGCTGTCCGACACCGGAAAGGCGATTGAAATTTCGGGCGCGCCGCCCGACAACTTTGCGCCCGAGGGCCAGGTGTGGGGAAACCCCACCTTCCGCTGGGATCACATGAAGGAAAACGGCTATAGCTGGTGGATGGATCGCCTGCGTCGTGCGTTCGCGCTCTACGACCGCGTGCGCCTGGACCACTTCCTGGGCTTCCACAGCTACTTTAGCATCCCTGCCGGCAAGGCCTGTGCCGATGGCCGCTGGCTGGCTGGCCCGGGCAAAGACCTGTTCCAGACCGCCTACGACGAGCTGGGTCCGCTCAACTTTATTGCCGAGGACCTAGGCTATTTGACGCCCGGTGTTCGCGCGATGGCTTCGACCTGCGGCTTCCCCGGCATGGACGTACTGGAGTTTAGCGACTACGACGTTCGCTGCGGAATTCATCCCACGCCGGGCAAGATCCTGTACACCTCGACGCACGACACCTCGACGCTTGCTGGCTGGTGCACGCGCTCCTTTGCGGGCGGCGACGAGACGAGCGGCATTGCATTGGCAGGCGAGCTCATGGGCAATGCCCTGGCAAGCGATGCTCCGCTCGTGATGATGCCTCTGCAGGACATACTGGGGCTGGGTGACGATGCACGTATGAACGTGCCGGGCGTGGCCACGGGCAACTGGACATGGCAGGCGCAAGAGGCCGACGTTGCGGCAGCCGAGGAGAAAACTGCGAAGCTCCTGCGCAGCACCCATAGATTCTGGGGCGAAGCGTGATAAAACCCCCGATATAGGGTACAGTTACAGCTGTTTGAATTTTTGCGGGCAGAGCGATCTGCCCGCTTTGTGCTGAAAAGGAAGTATTATGGCGCGCTACGATTACAAGTGCACGAGCTGCGGCAACGTGTTTGAGGTTGAGCACCCCATGTCCGAGACGCCCGAGGTCGTATGCCCCAGCTGCGGCGCCCCGGCATCCAAGACGTTCTCGGCCAGCGGCATCAAGTTTGAGGGCAGCGGCTTCTACAACACCGACCAGCGAAGCGGCGGCTCCAGCACCAGCGCCACCAGCGGCTGCTGCGCCAACTGCCCGCACAACCACTAGAGACCAAACAGCCCCGCGACCGACACCGATCGCGGGGCTGCTTCTTTAGCTACACAGGCATGTCTATGAGTTGCGGTGAAATAAGGACTGTTTGGCGGGTAGAAGCCGATATTCAATCCCTATTTCACCGCAATTTAGTTGTTACTTATGGACCAGGCGGGCGCAGAAGTGGCCGTCGTAGGAATCCGCGTTTACGGGGACGCTCTGGAAAAGCCCACGGTCGTTTTGGCGCAGGGTGACGAGCTTCTTGGCTTGTTCGAACTCGGGGAGCTGTAGAACCTGCGCATCGGAGAGCGGCGCCACGGTAAAGCCGGCGCCCTCGGGAGAGGCCAGGAAGGCATCCACGACCTGCGCGTTCTCCTCATCAAAGACCGAGCACGTCGCATAGATGAGCTCGCCATCCTCGGCAACGCGCGCGGCGGCCTCTTTGAGCATCGTAAGTTGCAGGCGGGGCAGTTCGCACGTCACGTCGTCCTCGGCAAGGCGCCACGGAATCTCAGGATGACGGCGCATGGTGCCGGTACCCGAGCACGGGGCATCGATAAACACCGTATCGAACAGAACGGGTTTACCAAGCATCGCATCGAACGACGTGAGGACCGTATCGAGCTCGCACGCATCACCCGAGACGGTACGAACGCCCTTGATACCAGCCTTAAGCAGGCGCGCAAGATTCTGATCACACTTGCGATCGTGCAAATCGAGTGCAGTGTGCTGACGCTCGTAGCCGGCACGCTTGGCCTGGCACATCATCACATAGGTCTTGGTGCCGCGACCGGCACCAATCTCTAGGCAACGCCCGGGACGAGTCGCCGCAGTAGCGATGAGTTGGGCGTTAAGGTCCGAGGCCACGGCAGCTGCGCGCTCAAACACACCCGACGCAACCGTGGCCTGCGCATCGACCGGCGCATGGCAGCCCGGGAACACCGGCGCCACAAGCTGCGATAGGTACGGATCAGGCTTGGTTGCAAAGGCGTTCTCGTGCAAAGTGAGCGGCGCGGGCGCCAGATTTCCGGCAAAGTTGAGCGCGCCCTCGGGCGTATCGAACGACGCCATAATGCGAGCACACAGCCAGCGCGGCATACCCATCAGGCGAGACAGGCGAACCAAACGGCGCTCCGACTCATCGGCACCCGCGGCGGCGGCAAAGTCCTCGACGTTGTCCGCGACCTTATGCAGCACGGCATTCGCAAGACCGGCAGCCGACTTAGCGCCGCTACGAACCAGCTCAACGCCCTGACTCACGGCAACTCGGCCAGGGGTATGCAGGTAGAGCATCTCGAAGGCCGAGATGCGAAGCGCCATGCGAACGCGCGGCGCGACCTTTTTGGGCTTATCCAAAAATTGATCGAGCAACTCATCCAAAATGCCCTGCGTCGCGGCAACACCGAGCGCCAAGCGAGCGGCAAACGCGGAATCGCGCTGGTCAATGGCCTTGGCGGAAGCACGGGAAGACAACACGTCGCGCGCATACATGCCGCGACGATCGGCCTCCATCAACACATCGAGTGCAAGCTTACGCGCGGGAGACAACTTGCTCATGACAGTACACCCCACGTCAGATCGGCACCCTGCAGGCCGGCAGCCCAGGCCGAAGCAGCCATGGCACGCTTACCATCGGGCTTAACCTCAAGCAGTTCAACCGCGCCATCGGAAAGGCCCAGGTAGACACGCTTGCTCTTAACGGCAACAGCGCCCTCGCCAAGCGACACATCCGCCAGCGCAGCATCGAGCACGCGAACCGACTTACCGGCAATCACGCAGCGAGCGGGTGCAGTGTCGGACGAAGCCAACACGTGACGCACGCAATCGAGCGCCGCCATCTGCGGATCCAGACGCATCTCCTGCTTGGAAATCTTGGCAGCATGCGTGACGAGCGACTCATCCTGCTCGGTCCACACCGCTGTGTCATCGGCAAGCGAGGGCAGCGTATCGGCCAGCAGCTTACCGCCCAGCTCGCCAAGCTCCATCGTCAGTGCCACGGCATGCTTGCCGGCGACAGATGTCGAGGCCTGCGCACAATAAGCGCCGGTATCCACGCCATGCCCAATACGCATAATGGAAACGCCGGCAACCTCATCACCAGCAAGAATCGCACGCTGAATGGGAGCGGCGCCACGCCAACGCGGCAGCAGCGAAGCATGAACATTCACAATACCAAGCGGCGCCATATGCAGCACCTCATCGGGCAAAATGCAGCCATAGGCAGCCACGCAGAATATATCAGCCTGCGCAGCCTGAAGCGACTCGACAACCTCGGGCGTCATACGATTGGCCTCAACAACCGGCAACCCCAACTCAAGCGCCTTGGCCTTAACAGGAGAAGGCTCAAGCTTCTTACCACGCCCACGAACAGCATCAGGACGAGTAATAACAAGCGCAATCTCATTCCCAGCCTCAACAAGCGAAGTCAGCGAAGGCACAGCAAAATCAGGCGTACCCATAAACACAATACGCATAAAGAACGTCTCCCCTCAACCAAAGCCGAGACAGCTACAAATAACGGCGGAAAGCCAAGTACACAACCCATCCGCAATAACAATTCAACAAGAACAAATATACCCAAAACCAAAGAAAGAGCCGCAATAAAAGCAGCTCTCTCAACAAAGCACCTATCAGCGAAGACGTCCCTCCCTGGCCCGACGGCACCCGGGCGAAAAGGAGCATGAAAACGCAGTCCCCTTCCGCCGCAGGGCTTAGGTTATTGCTCCACGCGCAGTTCCGCACGAGCCGAAGAGCACTTAATGTGCTCTTCGTGCGAGCAGGACTGTTTGAGCATGGAGCAAAACCTAAGCCCTGCGGCGGAAGGGGACGGACGACTTACTCCGTCTCGCCCGGTCGAGCGCCGCGGGCCAGGGCGTCCTGGTACTCCTTGACGGCCTTGAGCCTCTGCATGGGCTTCAGTCGCTCGAACATGGTATTGCCGTGCAGGTGATCAATCTCGTGCTGCAGACACACGCAGAACAGGTCGCCAGTGGCCTCATAGCGAATCAGGTTGGCGTCCAGGTCGTACGCCTCGACGACGACATGATCGGGGCGCTCAATCTCGCAGCTAATGCCGGGGATGGAAAGGCAGCCCTCGCTAAATGGAACGAGATGGTCGCTCTGCTCAACAATGACAGGGTTGATGAGCACATACGGGTCATAGTCGTTCTTGTCGCTGTAATCGCAGTCAATGGTGACGAGTTGAATGAGCTCACCGATCTGCGGGGCAGCCAGGCCGCAACCGCCGTTGTCGAACATCATCTTCTTCATCTTCTCGGCGAGTGCCTCGATCGCCGGGGTGATCTCCTCGATGACGGCGCACTCCTGGCGCAGTCGAGGGTCGGGCGACAGTACGATTCCGTTGGCTTCCATGGCCATCCTTTCGGGTTGTTACATCAAATCATAGGCGTCGACGTCAACACTCACGCTCACGCCACGCACGGAACCCACCTCTTTGAGGCAGGCATCGATATCATCAGAGACATGGTACCCCACGGGCGACTTCACAAGCAGGTGGAAGCGATAACGGTCCTTTGCTCTCTCGATTACACACGAAGCCGGACCCAGCACCTGCGGCACCGCGCTGCCCGACCGCAAAAAGTCGGGAGCGGCGGCATGCCATCGGCGCTTGAGCAGCTTTGCGATGCGCCCGATATAATCCTGCGCATCGTCGCGGCTAGCCGACCACACCAAAATGTTGACCAGACGAACGAACGGCGGATACAGTGCGTCGCGGCGCTGGTCCAGGTCGTAGTCGGTAAAGATCGAACGGTCGTGCTCGGCGACGGCGCGGATGACTGGATCCTCGGGAAGATAGGTCTGGATGATGACCTCACCGGGGCGATCGCCGCGTCCGGCACGGCCGGCGACCTGCTCCAACAAATCGTAGGCGCGCTCCCCCGCTCTAAAATCGGGGAGCTTTAACGCAAAGTCGGCATTGACCACGCCCACAAGCGTGACCTCGGGAAAGTCGAGGCCCTTGGCGATCATCTGTGTGCCCAGCAGCACCGCGCAATCGGCGGCATCGAACTTCTCAAGCAGCTTTTTGTGCGCATCCTTGCCGCGCGTGGAATCGGCATCCATACGAATAATGGCGACGTCCTCGGGCAACATCTGGTGCAGTGCGTCCTCGATCTGCTGCGTACCCAGGCCCATTTTTGCCAGGTAGCGACTGCCACATTTGGGGCAACGGCTCGTGGGCGCGGGATACGGCTGCACGCGCCAAGACGAACCGCAGGTGTGACACTGCAGCGTGTGCGTGCGCTCGTGATACGTAAGCGCGGTGGAGCAGTGGTTGCAGGTGGGGACGCAGCCGCACTCGCGGCACATCAGGAATGGCGCAAAACCGCGACGGTTATGCAGCAGCACAGCCTTCTCGCGGCGCTCGACCACGCGTTCCAAGCCTTCCATCAGCGGTTTAGAGAACATGGAGCGGCTGCCGTGCGAAAACTCGCGGCGCAGGTCGGCAATGCGGACCGTGGGTAGCACGGCGTGTCCCGGGCGCTCGGGCATCTCGACGCGCGTCCAGGTGACACCGTTGTACGTGCCGCGGCGGCAGCGGTCGAGAGCCTCGGCAGAAGGCGTAGCCGAGCCCAGCACGAGTGGGCAGCGATAGCGGCGCGCCATCTCGGCCGCCACCTCGCGCGCATGGTAGCGCGGACTGGAGCCCTGCTTATAGCTGGTCTCATGCTCCTCGTCGATAATGATGAGACCCAAGTCGCTGAGCGGACAAAAGAGCGCCGAACGCGCGCCGACGACAACGCGGGCGGAACCGCTGGCAACCATGTCCCACTGGTCTAGGCGCTCACCGGCCGAAAGACGCGAGTGGAAGACCGCGACCGTCTCGCCAAAGCGCGAGCGGAAGCGGCCGACGGTCTGGGCCGTCAGCGAGATCTCGGGCACGAGCACGCAGGCCGAGCGACCGGCCGCGAGCACGCGCTCGATAGCGGAGAGGTAGACCTCGGTTTTGCCGGAACCCGTAACACCGTCCACGAGCACCACATCGCCGTGGGCGTCCAGGCGAGCACGCTCAATCTGCGCGAGCGCCTGCTGCTGGCCGTTCGTGAGCGCGACCGGCGCCTTGCCGCTCGCGGAGGACAGCGTAGTCTGCTCGCTGCAGCCGCGCCAGGCTCGGCGCTCCTCCACCACCACGACGCCGCGTTTTTCGAGCGCCTTGATGGTCGCCGACATACTGTTGTAAAGCAGATTGAGATCACGCGTCGTAACCGGCCCGCATTGGAGCGCCTCGATGAGCTGACGCTGACGAACGGCGGTCTTAGGCGGCGTGTAGTCGAAGCCCTCGGGCGTAAGCATCACCCAGCGGTTTTGAATAGGCTTGACGGCGGGGCGTTCAACCGTCCACGCCCCGTCATCACCCTTCACGACCCGCGGGCTGCCACCCGGAGGCAAGAACAGACGCAGGCATTCGGAAAGCGTCGCAACATATTCGCGGCTCATCCAACGCGCAATGCGGGCGGCCTCGGCGCCAAAGAGCGGTTTGCTGAGGATGGCCTCGATGGGCTTGATGCGCGCGGGATCAAGGACGGTGTTGCCTTGCAGGTCGCCCAGCTCAGACGCAATGTCGACGATATAGCCCGCGGCCGCACGGTTGCCAAAATGAACTAGGACGGTGGAACCGATCTGCGCCTCATTGGCGAGGGACTGCGGAATGCCGTAGGCAAACGGCTCGGACAGCGCACGGGTGGGAATGTCGAGGACCACGCTCGCGTAGGCGGCCGTGGGCTCGGGCGCAGGCGCGGGCTTGGCCTGCTCGGCCGTGCGGACAGGCTTTACGGAAGCCTGCTTAGGCTCAGGCGAACCAAACAGCGACAGTTGCTCGGCCATGGTCTCTGTACCTCCCACCCCATACGTCTTTAGAAACAAGAGCCCCACTCGTGGTGAGCGGGGCTCGGATACATGCGTTTGCGCGACTGTTACAGCGCCATCGTGCGGGCGCGGTCGATACGCGCCAGGCAATCGTCGCGGCCGACGAGCGCCATGGTCTCGCCCAGCGGAGGGCTCACCATGTTGCCGCAGACGGCGACGCGCACAGCCTGGAACACCACGCGCTTCTTAAGGTCCATCTGCTCGGGCAGCGGCTCAAGCGCGGCGTCGATGGCCTCGGCGGACCACTCGGTAACACCCTCGAGCGCGGCCTTGGCGGCGTCCAGAATGGCACCCATACCTTCCTTGGCCAGGCCCTTGTTAACGGACTTCTCGTCATACTCGAGCGTCTCGGCCGTGGCAAAGATGGGGGCGGCGACGATCACGGCGTCGGCCGGCATCTTGGTGCGCGGCTTGACGATGGCGGCAAGCGCGTCGATCCAGTCCTCGCCGTACTCGACGTTACCCTCGATGAGACCCGCCTCGTGCAGCTCGGGGACCATGATCTCGTCGGCAAACTGAGCATCGGACATGCCGTTGATGTACTCGGCATTGACCCAGTCGAGCTTCTTGGGGTCGAAGGTTGCCGGGTTCTTGGAGATGCGGTCGAGCGAGAACTTGCTGGCCAGGACGTCGCGCGGAATGATCGTGGTCTCGCCGTCGAGTGACCAGCCGAGCAGCGCCAGGTAGTTGACGAACGCGTCGGGCAGGTAGCCGGCGTCGCGGTACTCCTCCACCGAGGTGGCGCCGTGGCGCTTGGAGAGTTTTTTGCCGTCGGCACCCAAAATCATAGAGATGTGGGCGAACGTGGGCACGGGCGCGCCGAGGGCCTCGTAGACCATGACCTGACGCGGGGTGTTGGACAGGTGGTCGTCGCCGCGGATGACGTGGGTGATCTTCATCATGGCGTCGTCGACGACGGTCGCGAAGTTGTACGTGGGCGTGCCGTCAGAGCGGAAGATGACAAAGTCGTCGAGCTCCTTGGCGTCGAAGGTCACCTCGCCGTGAACGGCGTCGTGGATGACGACGTCGCCGCGGTCCTCGGGCACCTTGATGCGCAGGACGTAGGGCTCGCCGGCCTCGATGCGGCGGCATGCCTCCTCGGGATCAAGATCGCGGCAGCGGCGCTGATAGCCCTGGAAGGGGTCCTTGCGCTCCTGAGCGGCCTTACGATCGGCCTCGAGCTGCTCCTTGGTGCAGAAGCAGGGATAGGCCTTGCCCTCATCCCAGAGCTGCTGGGCGGCCTGCTTGTACAGGTCCAGACGCTCGGTCTGGGCATAGGGGCCAAAGTCGCCGCCTACCTCTGGGCCCTCGTCCCAGTCCAGACCCAGCCAACGCATGGCGCGCAGGATGATCTGCGTGTTCTCGTCGGTGGAACGGGTGGGGTCGGTGTCGTCGATGCGCAGGATGAACGTGCCGCCGTTTGCGCGGGCGAAAGCCCAGTTATAGATAGCGGTACGGGCGCCGCCGATGTGCAGCTTGCCCGTCGGTGAGGGTGCAAAGCGGACGCGAACGTCTGATGCCATGGAAATCTCCTCGATTGCAGGATGGATGTCTAACCGCATCAGTATAAAGCATCAACGCAACCTCCGCACAAAGGGCACCGACCTACTCATTGGGGACAGACTTAAATGACTACCCAATGAGCACCCGACTGGCCATTTAAGTCTGTCCCCAATGAGTAGGTGCGGAAAGGGTGTGAATGTTGGATTTACGCGCTATGATGTCCCCTTGCATACAGAGCCCGGCGGAATGGTAACGGTCGCCGGGACGCGTTTTTGAAAGGACAATCATGTCAGAAGAACTTCGTTCCATCCCACCCCAACACGGGTCCTTTGTGTTTACGTCGGAGTCGGTGACCGAAGGTCATCCCGATAAGATCGCCGACCAAATCAGCGACGCCGTCCTCGACGCAATCCTCGCCAAAGAAATAGAGCTGCAGGAGCAGGGCTATATTGCGCCCAACGGCGTGCCCGCCAACGTGGAAAACGTCCGCTGCGCCTGCGAGACCCTCGTGACCACCGGCACCGTCATCGTCGCCGGCGAGATCCGCACCCAGGCCTACGTCGACGTGCAGGAGATTGCCCGTGGCGTTATCCGCCGCATCGGCTACAACCGCGCCAAGTTTGGTTTTGACTGCGATACCTGTGGCGTCATGAGCCTCATCCACGAGCAGTCCCCCGATATCGCCCAGGGCGTCGACGAGTCCTTCGAGACCCAGACCGGCGCCACCACCGACCCGATCGACCTGATCGGCGCCGGCGACCAGGGCATGATGTTTGGCTATGCCTCCAACGAGACCAAGACCCTCATGCCCATGCCGCACTACCTGGCGAGCCGCCTGGCCGAGCGCCTGGCCGCCGTGCGCCACGACGGTACCCTGCCCTATCTGCGCCCCGACGGCAAGACCCAGGTCACCGTGCGCTACGAGGACGGCAAGCCCGTCGAGGTCACGACCGTCGTCATCTCCACGCAGCACGCAGCCGAGATCGAAGACATGGGTAAGATCAAGGACGACCTCATCGAGCATGTCATCTCGCCTGTCATGGCTGCCGAGAACATGCCGTGGGACAACGCCGATATCTACGTGAACCCCACCGGTCGCTTTGTCGTGGGCGGCCCCATGGGCGACACGGGCCTAACCGGCCGTAAGATCATCGTCGACACCTATGGCGGCTACGGCCGTCACGGCGGCGGCGCCTTTAGCGGCAAGGACTGCACCAAGGTCGACCGCTCCGCCGCATACGCCGCTCGCTGGGTCGCCAAGAACGTCGTCGCCGCCGGCCTTGCCGACCGCTGCGAAGTCGAGCTGGCCTACGCCATCGGCGTGTCCAAGCCGTTGTCGATCATGGTCGACACCTTTGGCACCGCACATGTTGCCGAAGACAAGATCGTCGAGGCCGTGGAGAAGACCTTCGACCTGCGCCCGGGCGCCATCATCCGCGACCTGGACCTGCGCCGCCCCATCTACGAAAAGACGGCAGCCTACGGTCACTTTGGCCGCGAAGACCCCGACTTCACCTGGGAGAAAACCGACCGAGCCGAAGAACTCAAAGCAACCTGCGGTCTGTAAGCTAACAATAAAAGCCACAGCCAAATAAAAACGCACCAAAAGAAGTACCGGCTCCAACCGGTACTTCTTTTTTATTTAAGCGGTGGTGAAGATGAGCCGACCTGGGACATGGAATAGGTCACAGACCGATAAATTTTGCAGCAGAGCGACTCCAACCATGTATCCTAAGTTCCGAGGGCTTGGGTATTTGGTCGATCGCGAGTTCCGCACGAGCCGGAGGCCACTTAATGTGGCCTCCGTGCGAGCAGGACTGTCCGAGCAGGCGACCAAATACCAAAGCCCTCGGAACGGCGGGACAGAGTATGCCCCGCCCCTCGGGACGACGAGATAAAGAAGGAGCAGCCATGGCAGGCAAGCCGCAAACACTAGCTACGACCTCGGCATTCGAGATCTTGGGGCCCGTCATGGTCGGCCCCAGCTCGTCGCACACCGCCGGCGCCCTGCGCTGCGCCCAGGTTGCCGCCAGCCTTCTGGAAGGCCGCATCACTAAGGTCACCTTTGGCCTGTGGAACTCCTTTGCCCACACCTACCGCGGCCACGGCACCGATCGCGCGCTCGTCGCGGGCATCCTGGGGCTCGATACCGACGACGAGAACATCAAGCAAGCCTTTGACCTCGCACGGGACCAGGGCCTCGACTTTCACTTTGACATCAAGGGCGACGACGCCTCCATCCACCCCAACACCGTCGACATCGAGATGGTCGACGACACGGGCGCCACGGCACAGGTCCGCGGCGAGAGCCTTGGCGGCGGCAAGATGCGCATCAGCCGCATCAACGGCGTCGGCGTCGACATCTCGGGCATGTATTCCACGCTCTTCGTGGCGCACCAGGACGTCCCCGGCGTGCTCGCCGCGCTCACGAACCTGCTTGCCTACGCCCACGTCAACATCGCCTTCTGCCGCACCTACCGCACCGAGGTAGGCGGCCAGGCCTATTCCGTCTTTGAGACCGATGGCGCTCCCGACGACACCGTTATCCCCATGCTGCGGAAGCTCGACAATGTCAATTACGCCACGTTTATCGAGCTCCCAGGCTCGGCCTCGTCGCTCTCCCCCGGTGTGTCGGCCAAGGAAATCTTCGACGACGGCGAGCAGTTGCTCGATGCGTGCGCCGAGCTCGGCCTAAATATCGGCGCCGTCATGGCTGTGCGCGAGGCGCGTCTAACCGGCGAGGCCCATGCTATCGCAGCCATGCGCCGCGTGCTCGATGTCATGCGCGAGGAGACCACGGCCCCCATCGCCAATCCGCAGCGATCACTCGGCGGCCTTATCGGCGGCGAGGCCAAGCTCGTCGACGCCACCTGCCGCAACGATTTGAGCACAAGCCTGATGGGCCCCGTTCAGACCGATGCCGTGGCCCGCGCGATGGCCGTGCTCGAGCGCTCCGCCACCATGGGCGTGATCGTTGCCGCCCCCACGGCCGGCTCCGCAGGCGTCGTCCCCGGCTGCGTGCTGGCGCTCGCCGATCACCTCCAGCTCGACGACGAACAGGTCATGGATGGCCTCTACTGCGCCGCAGCCATCGGCCTCAACCTCACCACGAGCGCCTGCGTCGCCGGCGCCGAGGGCGGATGCCAGGCCGAGGTTGGAAGCGCTGCCGCCATGGCCGCCGCCGCGCTGGTCC
>UQZH01000052.1 GCA_900545445.1 uncultured Collinsella sp.
TGCTTATCGCCTGTGGCGGCGGCAAGGCACTCGACACCGTGAAGACGGCGGCCATCGAGCTCAAGAAGATCGTCTTCACCGTCCCGACGATTTGTTCCAACTGCTCCGCCGCGACCGCCATTGCCGTTGTCTACAACGACGACGGCTCGCTCGAGGGCTATTCGTACCCCAACCGCCCCGCTCACATCTTCATCAACCCCAAGATCATCGCCGAGGCACCGGCAGAATACTTCTGGGCCGGCGTGGGCGATGCCCTGTCTAAGCAGCCCGAGGTCGAGTACGCCACGAGCGCCGGCAACCTGGAGCACACCGCCGGTCTTGGCCTGGCACTCGCCCACACCTGCTCCGAGCCGCTATTTACTTATGGCGTCCAGGGTCTTGAGGACGTGCGCCAGAACCTGTCGAGCGAGGCCGTCAAGCAGATCGCGCTCGATATCGTGGTCAACACGGGTTATGTCTCGAACCTGACCAACCAAAACGATTACTACTACAACTCGAGCGTGGCGCATGCGTTCTACAACGCCACCTGCAGCATTCCGCGCGAGGGCTCCTACCTACACGGCGAGGTCGTGAGCCTGGGCGTGCTCGTGCTGTTTGCCTATACGGGCGATACCGAGAACCTTGAGCGCTACGCCGCCTTTAACAAGCAGATGGGCCTGCCCGTGACGCTTGAGCAGGTCGGCCTTACCGAGGCAGATATCCCGGCCCTGTGCGAATACGCGCACGCCACCAACGAGTGGAAGCAGGGCAACCCGGAGCCCTTCACCGACGAGAAGTTCGCCGCCGCCATCAAGACCGCCAACGCCTACGGCCACACGCTCTAGGCCTAGCCCAAAACCACCACAAGGGAGCAGCAACCTTATGGTGGTTTTTTATTGCTCCAGCATGTTGGGGTCGAACTCGCTTGCCGGAATGACGCGGTAGCCGTGACGCAGCAACAGATCGGCAAAAACACCGTTGCCCGCGGTGAGCGTACCGCTAAAGGTGCCGTCGTAGATGCGACCCGCGCCGCACGAGGGACTGCGGTCCTGCAAGACGCACGCAGCGATCTCTTCCGGCCCGCCCGCTTGCTCGCACATATCGAGCGCACGTTGGGCACCCAGGCGAAACTCTCGATCGACCGAGACGCCCTCGCAGGTACGGACCTCGCCGTTCACAATCTCGGACGGCTTGCGCGGCGTGGACAGCCCGCCAAAGACCTCGGGGCACACCAAGAGGACCTCGGTCCCCGTACGCTCGCAGGCCTCGACCAGGTCGCGACGGTAATTATCGAGTCCGTTGTACTTGCAGCTCTCTCCCAACAAGCAGGCACTTACCACGATCTTCATATACAACTCTCCCCACGCAAAACGCCCCATTTGAGTTTGACACTCAAATGGGGCGATTGACACTGCGCAACTAGTATTAATGCTGCTTTGGCATCAGCGGATTCTCGCGCGTGAGGAGATTCATAAACTCCTCGCCCGTGATCGTCTCCTTCTTGTACAGATAACGAGCCAGCTCGTGGAGCTTAAACTTGTTCTCCTTCAGGATCTGCAGAGCGCGGTCGTGCGCATCCTCGATCAACTTGGCGACAATTGCGTCCACGCGCTCGGCCGTACCGGGAGCGCAGGTGAGCGACGTGTCCTGGTTGAGGTACGCATTCTGAACGGTACCGAGCGCCATCATGCCAAACTCATCGGACATACCAAAGCGCGTCACCATATTACGGGCGAGCTTGGTGGCCTGCTCGATATCGTTGGCTGCGCCGGTCGTCATCTCGCCAAAGATGAGCTCCTCGGCGGCACGTCCGCCGCAGTAGACAGCGAGCTTGTCCAGCACCTCCTGGCGCGTGGTCAGGAAGCGCTCATCCTCCTCGACCTGCATGGTGTAGCCCAGAGCACCGCTCGTGCGCGGCACGATGGTGATCTTGGTGACCGGCGCAGAGCCCTTCTGGCGGGCTGCGACGATAGCATGGCCGATCTCGTGGTAGGAAACGACCTGCTTCTCATGGTCGGACAGCACCGTGGACTTACGCTGCTGACCAGCAATGACGACCTCCACCGACTCCTCAAAGTCGTCCTGGGTCGCTCGCTTGCGACCTTCGCGGACCGCGCGCAGGGCGCCCTCATTGATGATGTTGGCCAGGTCGGCACCCGAGGCGCCGGGCGTGGCGCGGGCAATCGCGGTCAGGTCAATCGGCGGCTCCGTCTTCACGCTCTTGGCATGCAGCTCAAGAATGTTCTTGCGGCCGGTCAGATCGGGCAGCTCAACGGGGATGCGGCGATCAAAACGACCGGGGCGCAGCAGGGCGGGATCGAGGCTGTCGGGACGATTGGTGGCAGCGAGGACGACGATACCCTTGTGGTTATCGAAGCCGTCCATCTCGGTCAGCAGCTGGTTGAGCGTCTGCTCGCGCTCGTCGTTGCCGCTAAAGCCGCCGCCATCGCGCTTTTTGCCAATGGTATCGATCTCGTCGATAAAGACGATGCACGGGGCCTTTTCCTTGGCCTGCTTAAACAGATCGCGGACCTTGGCGGCGCCACGGCCGACGAACATCTCGACGAACTCAGAACCCGAAATGCTAAAGAACGGCACGCCCGCCTCGCCGGCAACAGCCTTGGCGAGCAGGGTTTTACCGGTACCCGGAGGGCCAACAAGGAGAGCACCGCGCGGCAGCTTGGCGCCAATTTCCTCGTAGCGCTGCGGCTTCTCCAGAAAGTCGACGACCTCCTTAAGGGATTCCTTGGCCTCTTCCTGGCCTGCAACATCCTTAAAGGTCACGCCCACATCTTTGGAGGCGATAACGCGAGCGCCGGACTTACCCAGCCCGCCGCCGCCAAAGCCACCGCCGCCAAAGTTCATCGACGGACCGTCATCGCCCATAGCCTTCTTCATACGACGGTTGAGCCACCAACCGATGAGGAAGAAAATCGCCATGGGAAGAATGAGGGTGAGCAGGTAGTAGGTCATCAGACCCGAGTTCTTGTCGGGAACGACCGACTCAAGCGAGGCGCCAGATTCAAGCACGCGATCGGTAAAGCCCGCGTCATTCGGCACACCGGTCGTCTTGTAGGCGATGTTCTCATCCTCGCCCTTCTTGGTGTAATAAATCGTATAGTCGTCGGTGTTGTACTCGACCTTGTCAACGCTCTTCTTATCGAGCGCTTTGACAAACGTCGAATAATCGGTCTTCGTAATCTGCTGCGTGTGACCGATGTTGGGGAACAGAACGGTCGAGAGCACGAGGTAGACGACGAAGGCGATGAGCACGTAGAGGATCATATTCCGTCTACGTTTGTTGTCATCCATCTCCATCTGCTTGAACTCCATCTACTGGGGTTGATAATGCTATCTAGAATACCCAACCCGGACGGCGATAAACCGACGCCGGGCACGAAAGGACAGAGATGGCATCACTGGAAGTCGGCAAGGTTCAGATCTACACGGGCGACGGCAAGGGCAAAACCACGGCTGCGCTGGGACTGGCGATGCGCGCCACGGGTTATGGACTCGACGTACTCATGCTGCAGTTTGCCAAGAAGCTGCACTGCGCCGAACACGATGCCGCGCCGCGCCTGGGACTGCGCATTATACAGGCCGATCGCGACACACCCGAGGCTTGCGCCGAGCAGATCATGGAGCTCGCACGCGAGCAAATATCACAGGTCGACGTTCTCATTCTGGACGAACTCGGCGAAGCGATGCGCCGCGGATTCGTGACGCGCGAGGATGTCGAAGCGCTGATTGCGATAAAGCCCGCCACCACGGAGCTCGTACTCACCGGCCGTGGCTTGCTGCCCCTCGCCGACCTTGCCGACCTAGTAACCGAAATGCGCCCCGTCAAACACTACTTCGACGAAGGCCTCCTAGCCCGTCAAGGCATCGAATACTAATTGATCCAAAGGGGACGGAGGAAAACGGATCATTTCGCCTTATCGCCGGGCCAATGATCCGTTTTCCTCCGTCCCCTATGGATCATTAGGCAGTGGCGCGGCCGAGCCAGTTGCCGCTGTGGTGGTAGATGGTGAACATCGTGGCCGTGATGAGCCAGGTTACGGGGTAAACCAGCAGCAGGTGCTCAAGCGACGGATCGAACGGCATAATCGCAAACACCCAAATCACCCTGAGCACGACGGTGCCAAAAATCGTGAGCATCATGGGCTGCAAGCTCACGCCGGCACCACGAATGGAGCCCGACGCATTCTCGATAATCGAGAAAATCGCGTAGAACGGTGCGATAAAGTGAAGAATCGTCGTGGTGTACGCCGAAATCGAAGCATCATCGACAAACAGACGCGACAACGGACCCGAAAACACCAGCAGCACGGCAGACAGGCCACCAATGAGCATAAACGACAGCACGAGCGACGTATGGTAGCCCTTGCGCATGCGCTCGTAGTTGCGCGCGCCAAAGTTCTGTGCCGAGAACGTGGTGATCGACACGCCAAGCGCCTCGGTAACCATCCAGACAATGCCATCCAGGCGGCCCGAAAGACCCCAAGCCGTGGTGACATCGGCACCAAACGAGTTGACCGACACCTGAATCAAAACGTTGGAAATCGAATACGCAGCAGACTGAAAGCCAAGCGGCAGACCACACGAGATCATGCTCTTACAAATGCCAGGATCAATGCCGAGTTTGGACAGTGAAAGCCGCCACGCACCCGGTGCGCGCATCATACGAATCACGATCATCGTGGCATTGGAGCAAATGGTCAGCGCCACCGCGATGCCGCAGCCCAGAGCCTCCATATGAAGCACGGCAACGAAGATGACATCCAGCACCGCATTAACAAGGCAGCCGGAAGCGATGATCACAGCAGGTCCGCGCGTGTCGCCCACGGCGCGCAGCAGTGCCGTACCCATATTGAGCAGCAGCGCCGCAACCATGGCGGCAAAATAGCAACGAGCATAGGCCACGCCCTCGGCCAATAGCTCATGCGGCGTGTTCATAAGCACCAGCATGGGCTCAACGAACACTATGCCAAGAATCGAGAAAACGATACCGCCCACCAGCGCGAGCGTCATGGCCGTATGGACCGAACGGCTCAGTCGCTCATCATCGTGCTGGCCAAAATACTGACCGGTAATGACCGCGCAGCCGGCGCCGACGCCAACGCAAAAGCCAATGCAGAGCTCGGTGAGCACCATCGTGGCCTGAATGCCGCCCAGTGCGAGCTTGCCGCCAAACTGACCGACGATATAGGTACCGATAAGCGTGTAGGCCTGCTGAAAAAACGAACTAAAAAAGATGGGAACGCACAGCGAAAGCAGCTGCTGCCAAATAACGCCCTGCGTTACATCGATAGCCGTAGATTTCTTAGCCACACGCCCTCCCCACCAGCATACGTCAAACAACAAAACGGCAATTTAAGGCCAAAACCAATAGCAGCTTAGCACCGACCGGCGTCGACCGAAACACCCCGAGTCAGAGCCCGGTGCGAACTATCTGCTTAGTGATACAAACCCGGCTGGTAGTGATACTCATTGCTCACATGCGGGCACAGCTGCCAAAAGGCGACGGCACTCGCCGCGGCCACGTTGAGCGAATCGACCCCGTGCGCCATCGGAATGCGCACGGCCCGGTCGCAGCCCGCGATGGTCTTGGCGCCCAGGCCAGCACCCTCGGTGCCCATAAAGATTGCCAGGCGGTCAATCTCCTGGAGCGCGGGATCGTCCAGCGAAACGGAGTCGTCCGTCAGCGCCATCGCAGCGCACGAAAAACCGGCTTCGTGCAGCGCCGCCAGGCCGTCGTGCGGCCATACGCGCGCCTCGCTGCCAATACGAGTCCACGGCACCTGAAACACCGTGCCCATGCTCACACGAGCCGAGCGACGATACAGCGGATCGCAGCACGTAGGACTGACCAAAATACCGTCAACATTCAACGCAGCCGCCGAGCGGAAAATCGCACCCACATTAGTATGGTCGACAATACCCTCGAGCACGCACACGCGCACCGGACGCTCCCCCGCAGCTTTTACGACGCCGTCGAGAAACTCATCAACCGGAATCTGCCGCGGGCGACGAAACGCCGCGAGTGCACCGCGCGTCACGTTAAAGCCCGTCAACTGCTCCATGAGCTCCATGGAGGCCACGAACACAGGAACCGGACCTGCGCCCTCGCGCACAACCAGGCGCTCAAACAGCGGCATCATCTGATCGAGCCAGCGTTCGCCCAAAAGAAAGCTCACCGGCTGGTATCCGGCACGGACCGCGCGCTCAATAACCTTGGCACTCTCGGCGATAAAGATGCCCTTTTGCGGCTCCAACACGCAGCGCAGCTCGCGCTCGGTCAGTCGCACGTAGGCATCGAGCCGCTCGTCCTCGAGCGAATCAATTCGCAGAACCTCAACGGCATCAGTCATAGCAGCCTGCCCGCACCCTTCTTTACAGCACATCTATACCAAACGAGGCGACGCTAAGCGCCGCCCCATGCATTCAATCAACCCGATGATACCGTTCGCGCCAGGCGATTTACGCCCCAACGCGACGATACGTCACGAACTCATAATCGACACCTTCGTCGCCCTCACCCGCGGCAATCGTGGCAACCCCGCCAGCCCGCGAAACTTCCCATGCAGGATCGGCATCCAAATTGGGAAAATACGTGTCCACGGGATGGACGCAGTGGTTATGCGTGACCTCGGCCTCCACGCAGTACGGCAAAAATTGCCGATAGACATCGCCGCCGCCGATCACCCACGCAACGGGCTCATCGGCAACCGCAGCGAGCGCCTCGTCGATGCTATGCACCACGTCGACGCCCTCGGGAGCAAAGCTCTCGTCGCGGGTGAGCACGATATTGCGGCGGTTCTTGAGCGGACGCCCACCGGGAAAACTCAGCAGGGTCTTGCGCCCCATAATGACCGGGCAACCTTTGGTGCACGCCACAAAATGGCGCATGTCGGCGCGATTAGACACCACCATATCGCCCTCGCGCCCAATGCCCCAGTCGTCACACACGGCGACGATGGCAGAAAGCTTACACGTCATGAGCGCCACCTACACCGCAATGGGAATGTTCTTGACCTGCGGGCCGTGCTCGTAGCCCTCCACGATGAGGTCATCGGTCGTAAACGCGTAGAAATCATGCACGTCGGGGTTAAGCGTTACCTTAGGCGCCGCAAACTGCGGACGCTCGATAAGTTCGCGGACGATATCGACATGACGGTCGTAAATGTGGGCATCGGCAATCACGTGCAGCAGCTCGCCGGGAATCATATCGACCGACTGCGCGACCATCATCAGCAAAATGGCGTACTGGCACACGTTCCAGTTGTTCGCGGCCAAAATGTCCTGGCTGCGCTGGTTGAGAATCATGTTGAGCGTCGGCTTGTCGTCCTGAGGACGCTGCGTCACGTTATAGGTCACGCTATAGGCGCACGGATAAAGGTGCATCTCGGACAGATCGCTAAACACGTACGTATTGGTCATAATGCGGCGACTATACGGCGTGTGCTTAAGGTCGTACAGCACACGGTCCATCTGGTCGAAGTCGCCCTCGGCGTAATGGCTCTTCTGACCAATCTGATAGCCGTAGGCTTTACCGATGGAACCGGTCTCATCGGCCCACTCATCCCAGATATGGCTGTTGAGATCATGGACGTTATTTGACTTCTTTTGATAGATCCACAGGATCTCGTCCATGGCAGACTTAAGCGCCGTGCGACGCAGGGTGAGCGCGGGGAACTCCTCACGCAGGTCGTAACGTGCCGTAACGCCAAAGTTTTTAATGGTATAGGCAGGGGTGCCGTCCTCCCACACCGGTCGGACCTTTTGACCCTCGGTGGTGGTGCCATGGTCCAGAATATCGCGGCACATGGATACAAACTGTTGATCAGCCTTGCTCATTGACCCTCCTGTCAGTCGCCTATAAGCGATTTTTATTGTAGCCCAGGCGCACACGGCCCCACAGCCCAAACATATGACCTCATTTTCTGACATATGCCAGAAATGCCTTGCACGGTTCCGCTGCCGCGCTATCCTATTGTTGACATATGTCAGATTTGGAGAGTGTATGGCAGGAAGACGCGAAAAATTGCGCCGCGTCGGGATCATCCCCGAATATCGCGGCTTTACCCCTGACGGCCTTGCCAGCGGAGACGCCATCGAGATGACGGTCGACGAGCTCGAAGTCCTACGCCTATGCGACCTGGAAGGCCTCAATCAAGAGGCCGTAGCCCAGCAGATGGGCATCGCGCGCGCCACGGTGGCGGCAATCTGCAGCCGCGCTCATCGCAAGGTGGCAAATGCGCTGGTCAACGGTCGGGCACTCGTTATCGAGGGCGGCAATATCGCATACTCCCCCATCACCACGACAACGGCCGCATGGCCAGCAAAGGAGGTCGGCACCATGAGGGTGGCAACGACGTACGACAACGGCAACATCTTTATGCACTTTGGCCGCAGCGAGCAGTTCAAGATCTACGACATTCAGGACGGCAAGGTGCTCAACGAGCAGGTCGTAGGCACCGGCGGCACCGGTCACGGTGCATTGGCGGGTCTGCTTGCCAACGGTGGCGTCGACACGCTCATCTGCGGCGGTATCGGCGGCGGCGCCATCAACGCGCTCACCCAGGCTGGCATCACGGTCTATGCGGGCGCCCAGGGCAGCTGCGACGCCTGCGTCGAGGCCCTCATTGACGGCACGCTCGCTCAGACCGGCGAGGCCACCTGCGACTGCCATGGTCATGACCACGAGCACACCCATGAGCATGGCGAGTCCTGCGGCTGCCACGGCCATCACGACCACGACGGACATGAGGGCTGCAGCTGCCACTAACAGCAAAACTGTGCGTCAGGACGCTTCCGAGCGTGCGACAACCTGCGAACAAACGGCGAAGGCCGCCTGGAATACCATCCAGGCGGCCTTCGCCATACACGACTCAATCAAGCCGTTACTTCTTATTACGCATCTGCGCTTCCATCTGGCGCAGCAGGTCCATATCGGACTTAGGACCGCCCGTTCCCAGTCCGCCCATGCCGCCCAGACCCATGGCATCCAGACCGGGAATATTGGGCATGCGCATCTTTTTGCCTTTCTTACCCTTTTTGCCCTTCTTGCCGCCGGCCTGCGCCTGATTGGCCATCGTGCGCATGCGACCCATCATCTTATTCATCTCGCCCCACTGCTTCATAAGGCTATTAACCTCGGTGGGGGTCACACCGGCGCCCTTGGCAATACGCGCGCGGCGCTGGCCGTTGATGATGGAGGGGCGCAGGCGCTCCTCCTTGGTCATCGACATGATGATGGCCTCATTCTTGTCGAAGATGCCCTCGTCCAGGTTGCCGCCCATCTGGTTGAGCGCGCGCTGGCCGCCGGGAAGCATACCCAGAATACCCTTCATGCCGCCCATTTTCTTGACGGCCTTCATCTGGTCGAGCATGTCGTTCATGGTAAAGCCCTCGCGCAGCATGCGCTCGGCGGCCTCGAGTTGCTCGGTATCGGCGGCCTCCTGGGCCTTCTCGATGATGCCAACGACGTCGCCCATGCCCAAGATGCGCTTGGCCATGCGGTCGGGGTAGAACGGCTCCAGCGAATCGGGCTTCTCGCCCATGCTCACGAACTTGATGGGCTTGCCGGTCACCTGGCGCACGGAAAGCGCGCCGCCGCCACGGGCGTCGCCATCGAGCTTGGAGATGATCACGCCATCAAAGTCGGTGCGCTCGGCGAAGGTCGAGACAACGTTGACGATATCCTGGCCGGTCATGGCATCGACGACCATCAGCACCTGATCGGGCTTGACGGCCTTCTTGATGTCCACGGCCTCCTGCATCATCTGTTCGTCGATCTGCAGACGACCGGCGGTATCGACGATGACCACATCGCGCAGGTGGTCGACGGCCTCCTGGATGGCGCCCTTGGCGATGTCGACCGGATGCTCGCCGTCACCGCGGAAGACCGGAACGCCAATCTCGCCGCCGAGCGTGGCCAGCTGGTCGGCAGCGGCGGGACGATAGACGTCGCACGCGGCGAGCAGCGGCGAGCGACCCTGCTTCTTGAGCAGGTAGGCCAGCTTTACGGCCGCCGTGGTCTTACCGGAACCCTGCAGACCCACGAGCATGATGACATTGGGGATGCGGTTGCTAAAGACGAGCTTGCTCTCGTTGGAGCCGAGCATCTCGGTGAGCTCGTCGAGCACAATCTTGACGACGTTTTGCGCCGGCGACAGCGACTCCATGACCTCGGCGGTCATGCAGCGCTCCTTGGTCTTGGCGACGAACTCCTTGACGACCTTAAAGTTGACGTCGGCCTCGAGCAGAGCCATGCGAATGTCGCGCATGGCCGAGGTGATATCGGCCTCGGTCAGCTTACCCTTGCCGCGCAAGCGGTCAAATGTGTCGTTGAGGCGATCGCTCAGGGAATCAAACACTGTTTACTCCTTAATTGGACTCGCCCACCAGGGCGCGGCAGAAATCTTTGGCATTGAACTCCTGCAGGTCATCGACCTGCTCGCCCACGCCGATGCGCAGGATCGGGAGCTTGAGCTTCTCGGCAACGGCCATGGCGATACCGCCCTTAGCCGTTCCGTCGAGCTTTGTCATGATAATACCGTCCAGACCCAGCGCCTCGTTAAACTCGAGCGCCTGGTTCAGACCGTTTTGGCCTGTCGCGGCATCGATCACGAGGACAACTGAGACCGGCATGGGGCCGGCGGCCATATTGGCGGCGCGCTTACGCGTCACGTTGACCACCTTGGCGAGCTCGCGCATGAGCTCGGGACTCGTGTGCAGACGACCGGCGGTGTCGATAAGCACCAGGTCGCTGCCGCGCTTGTCGGCCTCGTCGAGCACGTCGTAGCAAACGCTTGCCGGGTCGGAGCCGCGGTCGCGCTTGATGACGGGGACACCGGCGCGCTGGCCCCACACATCGAGCTGCTCGATGGCGGCGGCGCGGAAGGTATCGGCCGAGCCGATCACGACGTTCTTACCGCGGGCAGCCATGGCGCTCGCGATCTTGCCGACCGTCGTGGTCTTGCCGGCACCGTTAATGCCCACAAACAGCACGCAACTCGGCGTGTCAGCGAACGGATCGCGCTCGGCGGGCACAAAATGCTGCTCGAGCTGCTCGGCCAGGGCGCGACGGAGTTGCGGAGCGGTCTTGAGGTTCTTCTTGGCCGCGGTATCGCGCAGGTCATCGGAGACCTGAATGGCGACCTCGGCGCCCATGTCACCCATGACGAGGGTGTCCTCTAGATCCTCCCAAAAAACCTCATCGACCTCGCCACCAAAGTAAAAGACCTCGTTGAGGGCCTCGCGGCTGCGCTCAAGTCCGCGCGAGAGAGCATCGAAGAATCCCATTATGCATTCACGACCTTTCCGGTTTCGCGATCAAGTTTTTGCGAGACGACGCGACTGACGCCGTCGGCTTGCATCGAGACGCCGTAGAGGACGTCAGCGTCCTCCATAGTACGGCGCTGATGCGAGATAACCAAGAGCTGCGTATCGGAACGCAACACGTCGAGTGCGCCGATGAGCTTGGACAGGTTGGCGTCATCGAGTGCCGCCTCGACCTCGTCCAGCACATAGAACGGCACCGTGCGCGTGCGGTACACGGCAAAGAGCAGGGCGAGCGCCGTCAGGCTCTTCTCGCCGCCCGACATGAGCATCATCTTGGTAATGCGTTTGCCGCGCGGCTGCGCCACGACCTCGATGCCTGTCTCGGCCGGATGCTCGGGGTCGGTCATCTCCAGATGCGCCTGGCCGCCCGGGAACAGCATGGCGAAGATCTCGCGGAAGTTCGCATCGACCTTCTCAAAGGTCACCAGGAAGGCTTTACGCATCTTGCGGTCGATGGCCACGGTGATCTTGGTGAGCGCCTTGCGTGCGCTCTCCAGATCGGCCAGCTGCTCCTCGATGTAATCGGCGCGGCGCTTGAGCTGCTCGTACTCCTCCATGGCAACCTGGTTCACAGGGCCCAGGTTGTTGATCTGGCGCACGAGCTGGTTGAGCTCGCGCTCGGCGGCATCGCGGTCGGTGGGCGCAGGAAGCATGAGCGCTTCCTCGAGCACCGTGGTGCCATCGGCGGTAATGGCCTTGATGGCCGCCTCTACCTGCACCTCGAGCTTGCCGCGGGAGACCTTGAACTCATTTTGCGTCGCCGTGGCGGCATCAACCCGCTCCTTGGCACGAGCAACCTCGGCCTTGGCGTCTTCGATGGTCTTCTTAAGCGAGGCCGAGTCCGCCTCCTCGAGCGAAGCCTGGTCACGCAGACGCGCGGCCCAATCCGACGCGCGCTCCAGCAGGGCCGAATAGCGCTCGTGCATGGGGTCGACG
>UQZH01000053.1 GCA_900545445.1 uncultured Collinsella sp.
TCGTCGAGATGATTGTCGATAAGACGGGTCTGCTGCAGGCGTTTCGCGCCGAGGGCACCATGGAATCCGAGAGCCGTGCCGAGAACATCCAGGAATTCCTGGGCGTCGCTGCCGAATTTGAGGAGACGCACGAGGACATCGAGGGTACGCTCGAGAGCTTGGAAGAGCTGCGCGCAGCTGGTGTTGCCGACGTGCCTGCCGGCACCGAGCCCGAGCCCGTCGTGGTGAGCGCGCCTGCGCCCGAACCGGGGCCATCTGCCCCGGCATCCTCGTTTGAGGCACTCGTCGGCGCGCGCGATGCCGCGGGCTCCAATCCGCTCGATAGTCTGGCTGCTCCGGCGCTGTCTCCGCAGGATGCCCTGGCTGCTGCCATCGCGGGCAACGCGTATGCCGCGCCGACGGAGATGCCGGCGGGTGCCGTGCATGCCGACGAGATTGAGCGCACCTACGGTCCGCTCACCTGTAAGGCGCTGCCGGCACTCATGGAGTGGCTGGCCCTGCGCTCCGACTTGGATTCCCTGGCCGGCGAGACGCATGCCATCACCATGATGACCATCCACTCCGCCAAGGGCCTGGAGTTCCCGGCGGTGTTCGTGGCCGGCATGGAGGAGGGCATCTTCCCGCACGTGCACGACTTTGGCGGCAGCGATGACCCGGGTAAGCTTGAGGAGGAGCGTCGCCTGGCCTACGTCGCCATCACGCGCGCCCGCAAGCGCCTGTTCCTGACCTATGCGGCCACGCGTCGCACCTACGGCTCGACCTCTGCCAACCCGCGCTCGCGCTTCCTCAATGAGATTCCGTTTGAGGATATCGAGTTTAGCGGTATCGGTTCTGCCGGTTTTGAAGGCACGGGCTGGGAGAAGCGCGGCGACCGTCACGGCACCTTTGGCTCGGGCATGGGTTCGGATATGTATGGCGGCAAGGTGTTTGGCTCGCATACGCGCTCGACCGGCGGTTCCGGTTCGCGCGGTGGATCGAGCTTTGACGATTTCTTTGGCGGCAGCAGCTACGGGACCGAGCGCCATCGTGGGGTCTCGCCCGACGCCGGCCGTGTTGCCTCGACCTTTGGCTCGGGCGCGCCGCGAGCCAAAAAGCCGTCGTCCAAGGTGTCCCCGACGGTGGAGCGCAAGGTCGATCGCGCCAGCGCATCGCAGGACTTTGCCGCGGGCGATACCGTGAGCCATAAGACCTTTGGCACGGGTACCGTGATCTCGGTCGCCGGAGACATGATCGAGGTCCAGTTCGAAAAGACCGGCCAGACCAAAAAGCTCATGAAGGGATTCGCTCCGATCGTCAAGCTGTCATAATCCCGGCGGACCTGGGCGGGCGTATGGGGCAACATCGCCTGCTCGGGCAGTCCTGCTCGCACGGAGAGCACATTAAGTGCTCTCCGGCTCGTGCGGAACTCGCGATCGATGTTGCCCCATACGCCCGCCCAGGTCCTTAGATAACGTTGCTTGCGAACGTCGCTTTGCCCGTTCGCTTTTTGGTCTGGAGGGCCGGGTGGGCTGAATACTTAGACATGGCAAGGGGCTCCCCCGTTAAAGAACGGGGGAGCCCCTTGTTGCGTTTTGAATGGTGCGCTTGGCTTTGATGATTGATGATTTTATACGATTCAGTATAATTTCAGATAGACGCTAAAATGTAACCGAAATGAAAACGGTGATTGTACATGCTGATAAACTGCCTCCCAAAAAGACTCTTCTCTTTAGAGCTCGCTATCGACCCGGAGCCAGTTGAGATGCAGATTCCTCGCATGTATCTTGAGCGGTATTCGCTTCGCTTGGCACGGCTCGGCATGTCTAAACAGGGCCGTTTTATTGTTGCGGAACCAAAGGAACCGCCCAGTGTCATTTCGGCGCGAAATCTCGTCAGTGCGGTGCGCAAGTTAGATGTTCACCCGGTGGTAATTTGCTGGGATGCTATGGATTTAGGTTTTATGCGCGCGCTTTCTTCGGAGGGAATCGCATATATCCGAGATGAGCGAAATGCGTTCCTGCCGTTTATCGGAGCCGTTATTTCCGATGAGGTGCTGGGTGCTTCTCCCGCTGCTCCGCTTTCGCCCCAATCTCAACGAATCGTCCTAAATCTCATTGCGGGACGATGGGTTGACTGCTCCGCCGGCGACCTAGCGCGTCTGTGTGGCAAAAGCGCGGCAAGCGTCAGCGGCTATCTTTCGGAAATCGCCGCTATAGCTCCTGGGTTGATTATGCGGGACGGCAAAAAGCGTATATTGTGCGACGCCGGGCTGTCGACCGAGACGTTGCTAGATGGGTTTGAGGACTATCTTCGCACGCCAGTTTTAGAGCGAATCCGGCTCAAGAAGGTTATCGAGAGAACAGAGCTACGTGCCGTTGATGCGCTGCTTTCCGGTGTGTCTGCCCTTAGCTATATGTCCGACCTTGCCCATGAAGACTCTGCTCCAACCATTGCTCTCGAAAAATATCAGCTAGAGGCCTTGAAAGAGCATATGGGCGACAGATGGCTGGAGGCTCAGTGGTACGAACCGGCGGCAGTTGTGATTGAGGTCTGGTCGTATCCCGTGGACGCGCCGTCCGATATTAGTTTTGACGCGACGGGTTTGCAGTGTGTCGACCCGTTTTCCTTATACGTTGCTTGCGCAAAAGCAGATTACAAAGAAAATCGTCTGCTCGACGCGGTCGAACAGCTCAGGAGGACGATATGTCAAAAGTGAGGGGAATAGAGCGATTTGCCGATGCCATGAGCGGCTGTAAAGGCGGTTACGTCCTTATTGGTGGAGGGGCCTGCAGCGTTCTATTTGACAATGAGGGCGATTCGTTTAGAGCTACTGAAGACTTGGATGTCGTCGTAATTGTTGATGGGAAAGGCGTTGAATTCGCCACTGCATTGTGGGCATTTATCAAAGCTGCCGGATATGAGACTGGAAAGGTCGGCGATGGAAGGTGCACTTACTATCGGTTCTGTTTGCCCGAAGGATCAAGGCAAGTCCTAGACTATCCCGGCCAAATTGAGCTATTTGCCCGACATCCTGATTTTGTGCTCGAAGATGAAACGAGCGAAGTGGCACCTCTTTCCTTTGACGGGGCCGTATCAAGTCTTTCGGCAATTATTCTCGACGATGGCTACTACGAATTTATTCGCGACAACGCAACGAACGTAGAGGGCATTACGTTGCTCGATGCGCTCCATATCATTCCCCTCAAGATGCGTGCACACATTGATATCAATAGGAGCTATGAAGAAGGGCGCCATTGCAACGATAAAGATCGACGAAAGCATCGCTCGGATATTGTTCGACTTGCGGGTTTGTTGCCGCCTTCGGCTCGCTTGGAGCTAATAGAGCAAATGAGGGCTGATGCCGGAGACTTCTTTGCGGACTTTTCTTCTTATGTAAATCGGCAGACCGATCGTAAAGAGAGAGCACGTCTTCAGGACACATTATCGTTTCTCGAAAAGGTCTACCTATAGGCACCTTGATTCGTTATGTATGGCGAGGGGCTCTCCCGTTTGATGAGCGGGGGAGCCCCTTGTTGCTTTTTGATTGTCGTAACTAGCCAGAGGCTCGCCGGGACGGGGCGCGGGGGTTTGGTCGATCGCGAGTTCCGCACGAGCCGGAGAGCACTTAATGTGCTCTCCGTGCGAGCAGGACTGTCCGAGCAGGCGACCAAACCCCGCGCCCCGTCCCGGCGAGCGCTTGGGGACCGGTGACCTACAGGTGGCTGATGATCAGTTCCATCTTGCCTTCGAGGTCGATGGAGCTGACGGTGCTTGGGACCAGCAGGTGGCTTCCCTTGTGGACGGGGTCGCCGCAGACGGTGCCTTCGCCGTCGATGACCGACAGGCACATGAAGGGCCAGCGCTGGTCGAGGGTCTTGCTGCCGTCGACGCGCACGCGATCGACGGTGTAGCAGGGGTTGGACTCGAGCTCGGTCACGCCGTCGACCTCGGGCGCGGTCACGGTGCCGTCGGTCGGAGCCTGAACATCAAAGTCGATGCAATCGAGGCTCTGCTCAACGTGCAGCGGGCGCAGCTTGCCGTCGGTGCCGGGACGGTCATAGTCGTACAGGCGATACGTCACGTCGCTCGACTGCTGCGTCTCCAAAATGAGCGTGCCGGTCTTGATAGCGTGCACGGTACCGGAATCAATCTGGAAAAAGTCGCCCTTGTGGATCGGCAGCACGTTGAGCATGTCGTCCCAGCGGCCTTCCTCGATCATCTGTGCGGCCTCGGTGCGGTCTTTAGCACGCTGGCCGACGATGATCGTGGCGGCGGGCTCGCAATCCAGCACGTACCAGCACTCGGTTTTGCCCAGGCTGCCGTTCTCGTGCTCGGCGGCGTACTCGTCGTTGGGATGAATCTGGATCGAAAGGTCGTCCTTGGCGTCCAGAATCTTAATGAGCAGTGGGAACTCCTTGCCCTCGCAGTTGCCAAAGAGCTCGCGGTGCTCGGCCCACAGCCACGACAGCGTGTGGCCTGCATACGGGCCTTCCGCAATCTGGCAGTCGCCGTTGGGGTGGGCCGAGATGGCCCAGCACTCACCGATGGGTCCATCGGGAATGTCGTAGCCAAATACGGTTTCGAGCTGGCGACCGCCCCAGATCTTCTCGTGGAAGATCGGCGTCAGCTTAATCAAATCGGACATGTTCATACCCCCATTGTGTTGCGCGGGCGCTGCACAAAACAGCTCAAAGCGAGCGCCCGGATGACTACAAAAACCTATGCCAACGTTACGTTGTGCAACTCAAAGCGGTCGCCAACGTTGCGCGAGACCGAATGCTCAAAGGCGGCGCCGCTGTCCAAAAAGCCAATCTGGGTGAGCTCGAGCAGGGGAGAGCCAGGCTTGGTGTCCAAGCGCTCGGCTTCTTCCTCGGTTGCTGCCACGGCGCGAATGGTACGGTGGAAGCTCGAAATCTTCAGCCCACATTGCTCGCGGATGAAGTGGTAGACCGATCCGTACAGGTCCTTCTTTTTAAGGCCTGGAATCAGCTCGAGGGGCATGTAGGTGTACTCGATAACGATGGGCTTCTCATCGGCCTGACGCACGCGCACGATGTGATAGGCAAAGTCATCCTCGGCAATTCCCAGCTGGGCTGCGATGTCCGCTGGTGGATTAACAATCGAGAAATCGTAGACCACCGAGGTCACCTTCTCCCCGCGGTGCTCATACGAAAAGCCCTGGGCACGGTCGTTTTTGCCCTGGAAAAACGCCTGACCGGGAAGTCCCGCCGTGTCCTTAACGTAGGTACCCGATCCGCGTCGGCTGGTAATAAGACCTTCCTCGGTGATTTGCTCGATAGCTCGTTTGACGGTGATTTTGGAAACGCTATAGAGCTCGCAGAACTCAACGACGGTGGGAAGCTTGTCGCCCGGTTTAAGAGCGCCATCCTCGATACTTCGACGAATATCTGCAGCTATCGCCTCGTATTTGGGAATCATGGAACCTCCTTTCCAACTTGATTGAGTATAAAAGAAAGTATAGTTAACACCTAAGCATCCCTATTATATATTGAAAAAGTTCGAGAAAGATATAATTAAAAGTCGCTTTGCATATAATTCAGAGCGCTCTAAATAGATAGACATATGAGTAATGTCGTGTTAAGCGGCCATTTGCGTTTCCCCAGATAAAACCTGCCAAAACAAACCTGTCCCTTTTTGGTAGGTTTTTGCTTTGGGAGCGGTACCATACAGGCAATGTTTAAACGAGAAAGGTGGGCTCCCATGGAACCTAAGCAGTATTACATCGGCATCGACGTCGGCGGCACCTCGGTTAAGGAGGGCCTGTTCGACGAGGACGGCAACCTGCTTGCCAAGGCCAGCGTGCCCACGCCTCCCATCGTTGACGCTGCGGGCTTTGCCGCGGTGACCGAGGCTATCGACCAGGTGGTCGCCAAAGCCCAGATTCCGCGTGCCTTTGTGGCGGGCATTGGCCTGGCCGTTCCGTGCCCCATCCCGGCATCGGGCGATGCCAAGGTCAAGGCCAACATTGCCATTAACCTGCCCGAGCTGAGGATCGCCATTCAGAAGCACTGCCCCGACGCGGTCGTTAAATACGAGAACGATGCCAACGCCGCCGCCATGGGCGAGGCCTGGCTCGGCTCTGCCAAGGGCGTACAGAACGTGGTGATGGTCACCATCGGTACCGGCGTGGGCGGCGGCGTTATCGTTAACGGCGACGTGGTATCGGGTGTTGTGGGCGCCGGCGGCGAGATTGGCCACATGTGCCTGAACCCGGCTGAGGAGCGCACCTGCGGCTGTGGCGGCCATGGCCATCTGGAGCAGTATTCCAGCGCCACCGGCGTGGTGAGCAACTACCTTGCCGAGTGCAAGAAGGCGGGCGTCGAGCCCATTGAGCTCACCGGCCCCTCCGATTCCAAGGACGTGTTCCAGGCCTGCCGCGAGGGCGACAAACTCGCGCTGGCAGCTGCCGATACCATGGCTGACTATCTCGGCCGTGCCCTGGCGCTTATTGCTAACGTGGTTGACCCCGAGATGTTCCTGATCGGTGGCGGCGCGTCCGCTTCGGCCGATGTCTACCTCGACAAGGTCCGCGAGCACTTCCAGCGCTACGCGCTTTCCGCCTCGCGCGAGACGCCCATCAAGGTCGCTTCGCTCGGCAACGACGCCGGCATCATCGGCGCCGCCTACGTAGCCCTGCGCGCCGCCGGTAAATAGCTGGTGCAAGGGGGTCAGGTTACTTTGCACCAACACGGTGCAAAAGGGACAGTCTTGGCCCCCATGCCTGCCCCAAAATATGCCGTGACCCTTCCGTCTGCGAAGGCTCGGCATCGGCGTGCTACCATAGCTACGTCCAAGTACACATATCAAGTGGAGGATATCCATGGCAAACGTTCTTGTCTTTGGTCACCAGAACCCCGATAACGACGCCATCATGAGCGCCGTCGTCCTGTCCCAGCTGCTCAACCAGGTTGAGTATGCCGGCAACACCTACGAGGCCTGCGCCCTTGGTCAGCTTCCGGCCGAGTCCGCCAAGCTGCTCGCCGACGCCGGCATCGCCGAGCCCCGCGTGATCGAGTCCGTCGAGGCCGGTCAGCTCGTCGTCCTCACCGACCACAACGAGTCTGCCCAGTCCGTCGCCGGCCTTAAGGACGCCACGGTCTTTGGCGTTGTCGATCATCACCGCATCGGCGACTTCGAGACCGCCGGCCCGCTGCACTACATCTGCCTGCCCTGGGGCTCCAGCTGCACCATCGTCACCAAGCTCGCCGGCGTGCTCGGCGTTGAGCTTTCCGACGTCCAGGCTAAGCTGCTGCTCTCGGCCATGATGACCGACACACTCATGCTCAAGAGCCCCACCACCACCGATGTCGACCGCGCCGTCGCCGCCAAGCTCGGCGAGCAGGTGGGCGTCGACCCGGTCAAGTTTGGCATGGAGGTCTTCCTTACCCGCCCGTCCGGCTCCTTCACCGCTGCCGAGATGGTCGGCAACGACATCAAGATGTTCGAGCCCGCCGGCAAGAAGCTGCTCATCGGCCAGTACGAGACCGTCGACAAGAGCCGTGCGCTTGGCATGATTGACGAGATCCGCGAGGCCATGCGCGCCTACGCCGCCGAGAAGGGTGCCGACGGCATTGTCCTGTGCATCACCGACATCATGGAGGAGGGCTCGCAGGTCCTGCTCGAGGGCGAGACCGAGGCTGCTCAGAAGGGCCTGGGCATTGCCGACGAGCACGACGGCGTCTGGATGCCGGGCGTCCTCTCCCGTAAGAAGCAGGTCGCTGCCCCCATCATGGCCGCCTGCTAGGTTTAGTTGACCAAACGCCACGACCGGATCGCGGAAGCCCCGCGCTCCGGTCGTTTTTTGTGCATGCGCCGCGTCGTCTCTTGGACAGGCGTGCCCGTGCCGTTGAGCAAATAATGTTCAACCTGTGGTTCCGCTTTTCGGCCACGCCTGCGTGCTTGTCGTGCAGGGTAGGCTAGATGCAAGCGTAATACGTTAGAGCGCGGCGCCGCCACTTGGGCGGGCCGTGCTTTTTTAAGACGGGAGCTTTCCCGTGAAAGGAGCCGCCCATGGCAGCAACCGAGCAGCTGTTCAACGTCCGTGAGCGCAAGCGCTTTGAACGCCACGACATTTGGGAGCGCATCGCCGAGAACGGCACGATTTCCGCCGCGGTTATGGTCATCGCCGCCATCGCCGCCGTCATTTGCGCCAATACCGATGCCTACGAGGCCATCCATCACTTTTTGGAGACCCCGCTGTATGTGGGTCTGGGCAACCTTACGGCCGGTCTTACCGTTGAACTTTTCGTCAACGACTTCCTCATGGCGATTTTCTTTTTGTTGGTGGGCATTGAGCTTAAGTACGAGATGACGGTCGGCGAGCTCAAGAATCCGCGTCAGGCCATGCTTCCCATGCTGGCGGCCGTGGGCGGCGTCGTCGTTCCCGCCTGCATCTACCTGATCTTTAACCATGCCGGCGCCCGCAACGGTTGGGCCATCCCCATGGCAACCGATATTGCCTTTGCGCTGGGCGTGCTGTCGCTTTTGGGCAACCGCGTGCCCAACGGCGTGCGCGTGTTCTTCTCGACGCTCGCCATCGCCGACGACCTTATCTCCATCGCCGCCATCGCCATCTTCTACGGTCAGAGCCCCAATCCGTTTTGGTTGGGCGCCGCTGCGCTTGTGACCTGCGCGCTCGTGTGGCTCAACAAGACGCAGCATTACCGCCTTGCCCCGTATTCGGTACTGGGTCTGCTGTTGTGGTTCTGCATGTTCAAGAGCGGCGTACATGCCACGCTCGCCGGCGTCATCTTGGCCTTTACCATCCCGGCCAAGTGCGGCGTCAAGCTCGATAGCCTCACCGATTGGTTGGGCGAGTGCCTGCCGCTGCTTGATGACCGCTACGACGACGAGGCACACATCCTGGGCCAGCATGACTTTACCGTCTCGACCACCAGGGTCGAGCGCGTCATGCACCGCGTGACCCCGCCGCTCATCCGCATGGAGCGTCTGATCTCCACGCCGGTCAACTTTGTGATTCTGCCGATCTTTGCGTTCGTGAACGCACAGGTTCGCCTAGTGGGTGTGGATATGAGCACGCTGCTCACCGACTCGGTGACGCTCGGCGTGTACTTTGGCATGCTGCTGGGCAAGCCGATCGGCATCTTTGGCATGACGTTTGCCCTGGTTAAGTTTAGGGTCTGCGAGCTGCCGCATAACGTTAACTGGCACATGATTGCCGGTGTGGGCATTCTGGGCGGCATCGGCTTCACCATGTCGATCCTCATCAGCGGCCTTGCCTTCCCGACGGCCCAGTTTGAGGTTCTGGCTGCCAAGGCCGCCATCCTTGCCGGTTCGGTCACCGCTGCCGTGCTCGGTATGATCTACATGAGCGTGGTCTGCAAACACCCCGCGCCCAAGGACGAGTAAGAGCACATACAAGTTTGAAAACGCCGCCTGTGAACACCATCACAAGCGGCGTTTTAGTCATTGGGGACGTTCTTAAACGACTAGGTTTATTCCACCGTTCCGTAGACGGCGCCCCAGCCGTGGGCGGCAAGGGCGGAGTTGAGCTGGTCGCAAAGCGATTGGCGGTCGTAGTAGCCGGGCGGCAATAGGTTCACGATTTCCATGAGATCGGGTGCCAGGTCCAAGATCTCGGCCTGTACGATGAGATCCAGGCGGTCGATGGCGCGGCGGTCGTAAAACAGCCCGTCGACCAGGCGCTGCAGGTCGCCGAATTCCTCGGCCTGGAACGATCCGTATTCCATAGTGCCTCCTTGGGCGCCCCACGCCGGCATGCGCGGCGATTCATAATTCATTGCGATGAACTTAATCTATCACGGCTTCATGCCGTTGCGGTGGTGGCGGTCTATACTTAGACGAACTGCAACGTCCCGCTTCGCGAAAGGTCGCACCCATGCAGACGATCTACCAGAAGATGGAAACCACCGAACTCGATGCCGCCATCGAGGCGCTCAAAGCCGAGGTCGCCGAGGTCGAGGCCAAGGGCCTGGCGCTCGACATGGCCCGCGGCAAGCCGTCGCCCTCCCAGGTGGACATCTCTCGACCCATGCTCGATATTCTCAATGCCGACGCCGATCTGCACGACGGCAACGTCGACTGCTCAAACTACGGTTGCTTTGAGGGCATTCCCTCGGCGCGCAAACTGGCGGGGGAGTTTCTGGGTTGCCCTGCCGAGCAGACGCTCGTACTGGGTTCGTCGAGCCTTCTGATCGAGCACGATATCGCCGGCATGTTTTGGCGCTGCGGTTCGTGCGGCAGCGAGCCTTGGGAGGCTTACGAGGCCGCGCACGACGGCAAGAAGGTCAAATTCCTGTGCCCTGTTCCCGGCTACGACCGTCACTTTGGCATCACCGCCGACCTGGGCATCGAGAACGTTCCCGTCGCGATGACCGACAACGGCCCCGACATGGACGAGGTCGAGCGCCTGGTTGCCGCCGACGACTCCATCAAGGGCATCTGGTGCGTGCCCAAGTATTCCAACCCCACGGGCATCACCTTTAGCGAGGACACCGTGCGTCGCCTGGTCGAGATGCCCACGGCCGCGCCCGATTTCCGCATCTTCTGGGACAACGCCTACTGCGTGCACGACCTGTACGACGAGACCGACGAGCTCGCCAATATCTTCGACCTCGCTCGCGCGGCGGGCACCGAGGATCGCGTGGTGGCCTTTGCCTCGACGTCCAAGATCACCTTCCCGGGCGCCGGCATCGGCTTTATCGGTGCGAGCCCCGCGGTTATCGCGGAGTTCTCCAAGCGCCTGAAGGCCGGCCTCATCAGCGCCGACAAGCTCAACCAGCTGCGTCACGTGCGTTTCCTTCCCACCATCGAGGCGGTCAAGGAGCACATGAAAAAGCATGCCGAGTTCCTGCGTCCGCGCTTTGAGGCCGTTGAGCGCAAGCTCACCGAGGGCCTGGGCGATACGGGCTGTGCCACCTGGACGCACCCCCGCGGCGGCTACTTTGTAAGCTTCGATGGTCCCGAGGGCTCGGCCCAGAAGGTCGCCGCGCTTTGCGCCGACCTGGGCGTCAAGCTCACGCCGGCCGGTGCCACCTGGCCCTATGGCAAGGATCCGCGCGATACCAACATCCGTATTGCGCCGAGCTATCCCACGGTCGAGGACCTGGAGGCCGCGCTCGACGTGCTGGTGCTGGCCGTTAAGCTTGTCGCTGCCGAGCTTGCTCGTGCCGAGCGCGCCTAACGCCTAGGGCCCCGTAAGTCCGCGCCCAGTACTATCCGCACTTTCGATACGTAAAGGAGCGTATACATGGATTTGGGTATTTCCACCAACCCCACGCCGGAGATCTACACCATTAAGGTAACCGGCGAGATCGATATCTCTAACGCCGATAGCCTGCGCAATGCTGTCGACCTGGCGCTCGAGCAGCCCACTGAGGCCGTTGAGCTCGATTTTGCCCAGGTGAGCTACATCGATTCGACGGGCATTGGCGTGCTCGTGGGCGCCGCGCACCACGCGGTCGACCACGGTAAGCGCTTTAGCTGCACTAATGTGCAGCCCCAGGTGATGCGCGTGGTTCAGCTGCTGGGCGTCGACCAGGAGATTTCGATCACGGCGGCATAATCTTTGCCCCCAAAAGGGCGTGCCGTTTGGCATATGTTTGTGATGCGCTCGGACGTTTTGGCGTCCGGGCGCTATACTTGACCGAATGAATAGACGAGTTCCGGCCGAATGGCGCGGTGCGGGCTCGACTCACATCGAGCCTTGGAGGTATGTGTGTTTGGTATTGGAGAGGGTGAGCTGGCAATCATCGTGGTCTTCGGCTTTTTGCTGTTTGGCCCGGATAAGCTCCCGCAGATGGGCCGCACGATCGGCCGTGCCATCCGTCAGTTCCGCGAGACGCAGGAAAAGATGACGGCCGTTGTTCAGTCCGAGATCATCGATCCGGTAAGCGAGGCTGCTTCGGCTCCGGTCAAGCCCAAGAAGGCTGCCGTCGATGACGATTCCGATGCGGACGATGATGCCGTCGAGACGGTCGCGCCCGCAAAGAAGGAGACCTTTGCCGAGCGCCGTGCCCGCCTTGCCGCCGAGAAGGCTGCGAGCGAGGGTGCCACCGAGGACGAAGGTATTGCCGAGGAGGCCAAGGGTGCAGAGCCTGCCGCCGCTGCTGCTGCCGCAGCCGAGCCCGAGCCTGCTGCAGAGCCGGAGCCCGAGCCCGAGCCGGCAGAGCCCACGACAGCTGACCTCTACGCCCGTCGTCCCCGTAAGC
>UQZH01000054.1 GCA_900545445.1 uncultured Collinsella sp.
TACCGCAGGTCGTCTACTACTTTGCCGCCTATGCGCAGCTGCTGCGCGCCGGCGCCATCGAGGCCGGCGACGCCGTGGAGTTCTGCGTACCGACCGGTAACTTTGGCGATATCCTGGCCGGCTACTATGCCAAGCGCATGGGTCTGCCCGTCGCAAAGCTTATCGTCGCGAGCGACAAGAACAACGTGCTTGCCGACTTCCTGACCACCGGCGTCTACGACCGTAACCGCCCGTTCTTCACGACCATCTCGCCGTCGATGGACATCCTCATCAGCTCCAACCTGGAGCGCATGCTGTACTTCCTGTCCGACGGCGACTGCGAGCTCGTTGCCGGCCTTATGGAGCAGCTTGCCCAGACCGGCCGCTACGAGGTGCCCGCCGAGCTGCTGGCCAAGATCCAGAGTGTATTTGGCTGTGGCTGGGCCAGCGAGGATGAGGTCCGCGCCGCCATCAAGAGCTGCTGGGACGCGAACGGCTACGTGATCGACCCGCACACCGCTTGCGGCTATCACGTCTTTGAGCAGGTCGCTCCCGCCGAGGGCGCCAAGGCCCGCGTGCTGCTTTCGACCGCCAGCCCCTACAAGTTCCCGCGAGCCTGCTGCGACGCCCTAGGGCTCGACGTTCCCGAGGACGACTTTGAGGCTATGCGCGTACTCGAGCAGGCCACCAGCACGGTCGCCCCGACCCAGCTCGCCGAACTCGACTCCAAGCCCGTCCGCTTCGAAGACGTCTGCGACGTCGATGAGATGGCAAGCTACGTCGAGTCTGCAGCAAAACGAATGAGCACCAACTAGATCCCTCATTAAGCGCCGGCGAAAGCCGGCGCACCTTCTTTTTATTTAGCTTTCGGGATGATGACGAGCATGCGAGCGGGTCTGGCCGTTTAGTTCGTCGCGAGTTCCGCACGAGCCGGAAAGCACTTAATGTGCTTTCCGAGTGAGCCAGGACTGCCCGAGCAGCGAACTAAACGGCCAGACCCGCCCAGGAGGACCCACATGATCAAAATCACCGTCCCAGCAACCAGCGCCAACCTAGGCATCGGCTACGACACCCTCGGCATGGCCGTCAGCCTCTACTCGCACTTCACCTTCGAGCGCGCCGACAAGCTCACCATCACGGGCTGCCCCGAGGAGTTCCAAAACGAGAATAACCTAGTCTACGTGAGCTTTGTCGATGCTCTGGCCGCCTGGGGCGAGCCGGCCTTCCCCGTCGCTATCGACATTCAGACCGACGTGCCCGTCGCCCGCGGCCTGGGTTCCAGCTCCACCTGTGTCGTCGCCGGCATCATGGCTGCCGCCGCGCTGACGGGCCACACCGTCGACCGCGCCGAGCTCGTCCGCATTGCCACCGAGGTCGAAGGCCATCCCGATAACGTCGCCCCCGCTATCCTGGGCGGCGCCGTCTGCTCCTTTACGCCGACCGATTCGCTCCCCCAGTGCCTGCGCTACGAGGTGAGCGATCGCCTGCGTTTTATTACCGTGATCCCGCCCTATGAGGTGCATACCAGCGAGGCGCGCAAGGTTGTGCCGCAGGAGATTCCACTCTCCACCGCCGTATGGCAAATGGGCCGCATCGCCGGCATGACGCGCGGCCTGGAGACTGGTGACCTTGACCTGATTGCCGCCGCCAACGACGACCGCATCCAGGAGCCCTATCGCCGCCGCCTCATCCCCGACTACAACGCCGTGCGCGACACCTGCCTTAACGGAGGCGCCAAGACCATCTGGATCAGTGGCTCCGGCTCGACCCTCATGGCCGTGACTGACGACACCATCGTGGCAAAGTTCCTGCAGGTCAAGCTGCGCGAGCAGTTCCCCAAGTGTGACACACATATTCTGACGTGCGACACTGAGGGCGCTCAAATCGAGTACCTGTAGACATCGCCGATCGGTCTGTCCGGGCCACCCAGGGGCATCCCCTTAAAAACGTCCTCGCACTTGAGGCCCGCTTATCCTGCTCCTTCGGAGCTGCGGATAAGCGGGCCTCGTGCTGCGGAATATTTTTAAGGGGATGCCCCTGGGTGGCCCTATGGCAACGTGGCGAGCGATGTCTACAGGGACCCACGCTTTGAAGGGGCGCCGGGCTGATAATTTGGCTCTTTATTGGGGAGGGCTCTTGCTAGGCTGGGGCACTTATTAGAGACAAGCCTCGGCGATGCGCTTCTTCAGCTCGTCGATGCCGGTACCGGTCTGGGAGCTTGTGATGATCACGTTCTCGGCCGGAACGTTAAGCTGCTTCTTGATGGCTGCCGCCTGGCGGGCCTGCTGGGTGCGGCTGAGCTTGTCGGCCTTGGTGAGGCAGACGATAAAGTTGAACTCGTTGCCCTGCAGGTAGTCGATCATGTCATGATCGAGCTTGCTGGGGTCGTGACGAATATCCACCAGCGACACGACCAGGTTAAAGCTGCGCTCCGAGTCGAAGAAGTCGCCGATAAGCTCGGCCCAGCGGTCACGCTCGGCCTTGGAACGACGGGCGAAGCCATAGCCCGGCAGGTCGACGAAGTGCACGTCGTCGGCCTCAAAGAAGTTGATGTTGCTCGTCTTGCCCGGTGTGCTCGAGACCTTGACGAGGTTCTTGCGGCCAAAAAGCTTGTTCATGATCGACGACTTGCCCACGTTGGAGCGGCCGACGAAGCTCACCTCGGGGCAGGTGGACTCGGGAATCTGCGAAACCTTGCCGTAGCTGGCGACGAACTTGGCAAGCTGGTAGTTAATTGAATCGGCCATGGACACTCCTTGGTCGTAGGTTTTTACAAAACGGGCGTGCTATTGCGCGGCGGCGATACTACGAACGATGTCAAGCGTGATGCCGCTCGCGGTGCGAGCGTACTCATCCAGATCGAACTCGCGCTCGCAAAACGCGTCATATGCCTCGTCACAATTATCGCTGATAGCGCGCAGCACTAGGCAATCGACACCATTCTTGGCCGCGATGTGCGCAATTGCCGCACCCTCCATCTCGACGCAATCGGCATGCGTGGCCTCAATCGCAGCGTTACGCATGGCGTCACCCGTAACAAAGCGGTCACCTGTGGCGATAGTGCCACACAGGAACTGCTTGGGGTCCTTCTCCGCAGAATTCTCATCCGCCGAGGCATCCACAAATCCATGCTCGGCAAGCACGGCGGCGGCAACATCAGCCAACGCCGGCGTCGAGACAAACTCCTCGAGCCCCGGCGCGGACTCGGCGATGAGTGCCGTATCGGTATCCAGATAGCGCAGGCACTTGCCTATAACCACGTCGTTAATATGCAGTTTAGGGTTAAGGCCACCCGCAATGCCCGAAAACACAACGGCCTGCGGGGCGTATTTGCTGATGAGATGTTGCGTTGCAGCAGCGGCGTTCACGGTCCCCATGCCTGCCGTCGTGGCGACTACTGTCAGACCCGAAAGCCCACCGTTCACAACGGTCAAGCCCGCCTCCTGCGACTCATGCACGCCACTCAGCTCTTCCTTAATCTGCGCAACCTCTTTTTCGAGTGCGCCTATGATCGCGATGGTTGCCATGCCATCCCCCAAATCCGTGCAAATTGCTATCCACGGTATGGTACCAGCATTTCGACTCAACCGTGTCAGCACCAAGCCGTTAGGCCAGTACAGCTCGGGTATCATTTAGGGGCAAAAATGACTTGCTAGCCGATGGCGTTTTTGAGCTCCGCGCGGCGCTTTTTCATGCCCGTCATGACGGCGTTGCGCAGCTCGGGCATGCGCGCGGTATCCATCTGTGGAACGCCCTCGAGCTTATAGGGAATGCCCAGTTGCTCGTACTTGACGACACCCATCGTGTGATACGGCAGCATTTCCAGGCCCACCACGTTGTGCCATGGAGCGATGAGACGACCGAGTGCCTCGCATTCCTCAACCGTATCGGTAATGCCCGGCACCACCACGTGGCGGATAACGACCTTAATCTTGCGACGCGCAAGCTCATCACCAAACGCCAGAATGCGTGCGGGATCGCACCCAGTCAGCTTTTTATGCTCGACCGGGTCGGCATGCTTAATATCGAGCAGTACCATGTCGGTCTCGTTGAGCACGGCATCGAACTTCTCGGGATGCGCGGGATCGAACGCATAGCCGCAGCTATCCAAGCAGGTGTGCACACGACCATCGTGGTTATTGTGCATGGCGTGGAACAGGTCGGCCAAAAACTCAGGCTGCAGGAGCGGCTCGCCGCCGGACACCGTAATACCACCGCTGCGGTAAAACTCATGGTTGCTCTGGAACTCGTCCATCAGGTGCTCTACGGTCACCATGGTGCCGCCGTTAACCGACCAGGTATCGGGGTTGTGGCAATACGCACAGCGCATGGGGCAGCCTTGGACAAACACTACGAAGCGGATGCCGGGTCCATCGACCGTACCCATCGTTTCAATCGAATGTACGCGGCCCAGGGCAAACGCAGAGTCCTCGGGACGAGCGTCCACACCCTCAAGCGTCATTTCTGCCATTCGCGCTACCTTGCCTCTCCTTGGATGCAACCAATTAAAATGCCAGAGCCATTCTAGCCCATGCGTTTGCGTTTAAACGTCTCGGACTAGAACGGCACGTTTTAATCTATCCCCCATCACCATGGCTGGGGGCTACGTCGAGATGTCAGGCTGAAGAACGCTCGCCTGCGGCCTTTACGCCTTAAGCGTGAGCACCGCACCGAAGGCGGTCGGGCCGCAATGGCTCGAGATGACGCCGCCGACCTGAGTCCAGGTAACGTCCTTAAAGCCCAGGTCATGCGCATAGACTTCCATGTCATCGCGCAGCTCCTGGGAAAGGCCCACCGAATACGCCAGGCCAATGTGCGAGTAGTCAATCTCGCCCTTCGCAACCATGTGGTCAATAAAGGCGCGGGCGCACTTGAGCATAGAGCCGCGGAACTTCTTGGTCGCCACGAACTTACCGCCCGTCACCTCGATGCAGGGCTTAATCTTGAACAGATGGGCGCCAAGGAATGCCACGTTGGACAGACGACCGCCTGCCTTAAGGAAGGCAAGATCGGTAGGAACAAAGCCCAGCAGCGCGCGGTCCATGACGGAGTTCGCGAAGGCGAAGATCTCGTCGACGGTGGCATCGGGGTGAGCCTCGATGTATTTGGCGGTCTCGACGACAACAAGCGACTGGCCCACCGAGACAAAGCGCGTGTCCATGGAGAACACGTAGTCGCGGCCCTTAGCTGCAATCTTGGAGGACTGATGCGAGCAGGTCGTGGCCTCGGAGTACGCAAGATGCAGAATGGTCGCATCGGGCTGCTCGGCATGGATACGGTCGTACACGTGAGCAAAATCCGCAGGCGCGCAGCCGCTGGTCTTGGGCATTACGCCAAACTCGTTGCAGCGTGAATAAATCTCGAGCGGATCGATCGAGCCGTCCTCGACGGTCTCGTCACCAATCATGACATGCATGGGCACGCGCACGATGCCGTAGCGCTCGCAGAGCTCCGGCGTCACATCCGACCCAGACTCGACCACGATTACGTACTTGCCCATTATTATCACGACCCATCTCGACATTGGGTTTTCAATACATGGCACGCGCCGCCGCACTGTTGCACAACGGCGTCCAAGCGCCAAAGAGACGCCGCCCCTTGCACACAACAAAGGACAGCGTCTCCCTGGAAAACTCCGTGCATCCTGAGATTCTACACGGTTTATTAAGGAGTGTTACTTATTCCGCAAACGGTCGCTATACGCGATAAACGGTAGCTGGCCGCGGTAACTGCGACACATTCCGCCCAGCAAGTCCAATCGTACTCCATGCACGGTTAATGCACGAGGCGGTAGAAATTCATCGATACCGCACCCTCGGCGTGCAGCTCCATCGCCGGAACCGCCGGCGAATAGGTACGGCTCGTAAGTGCCGCCTCGCCGCCATTTGCAAAAATCTCGACCATCGTAGTGTCCGAAAGCACGCGTAGGTCGCGAAGCTCGCCGAGCTCAATCGACCTCTGGTCGCGCCCATAGCCTTCGTCACCCATATCGAGGGTAAGCATCCCGTCCGTATAACGCACAAAGACACCCTTGCGGATTTCGAGCTCGACCATCTTGGTGCCCTCACAGGAAACCACAAGATCAAACAGGCGGCCCGGCTCCTCAACGGTTTCACCGCCTGTCGCGCGAACGCAGTCGCCGCGCACCTTCTCAATCTCGTGCGCCGGCTGCTGACAGAGCTTACCATCGCGTATGCTCAGCTCTCGCGGCACCGTCAACGCGCACTGCCACCCGCGTGCCACCGTCGGGTTTTCTGCCGTCGCATCGGGGCAACCAGACCACCCGATCATCAAACGCCGACCCGCAGCATCCTCAAAGGACTGCGGTGCGTAGAAATCAAAGCCGGCATCGACCATCGGGGGCATGCCCTGCCCGGTGATCTTAAAACTCGGCGCCTCCCAATCGGCCTCGATGGGGAACCACACGCACTGATGCGGATTGCGGTAACGCCAACCATCGGCAGGCACACCCTGCGGACAGCAAACGAGAATAAGCTCGCCATCGAGCTCAAACAGATCGGGGCACTCCCACATAAAGCCAAACTTCTCGCCCAACTCAATGCGCGTCGCATAGCTCCAGTCCTCAAGATTGCGCGAGGTATAGACAAGCACGCAGCCACGGTCGTCTTTCGTACGAGCGCCCAGAACCATGTAGTAGATACCGTCGTGTTCAAGGATCTTGGGGTCGCGCACGTGCGTACCGATATCGTCGGGGTAATCGACCGGCCCAACAGCTATGCGCTTCTCGCCCAATTCGTCGGGATTCTCGGCAACCATATGAATCTGGTTTTGCTCACGGCCCGTCAACACGTAGTCGTAATCATCACGGTCAAAATGCTTAACGTTGCCGGTATAGAAGTAGTGAATCTTGCCATCACGTACAAAGGCAGAACCAGAATACGCTCCACTCGAATCCAAATCGGAATCGGGGAACAGCACGGGACCGTGATTCTCGTACGTCACAAAATCCTTTGTCGCCAGATGATTCCAAAGCACTGGACCGCCATGCGCAGCATCGAACGGATCGTATTGATGATAGATGTGATACGTATCACCAATCTGAACCAAACCATTGGGGTCGTTGAGCCAGCCAAGCTCAGGCTCCACATGGAACAAAAGCCTATCGGGGTCGGACGCGATGCGAGCCGCCGTCTCATCCTGTCCGGCACGCCACTGCTCATAGTCCGCACGCATCACCTTGTTTTTTTGATTAAACATCGCCATTGACCTTCTCGTCTATAGGAAAGGACGCTCGACTCACACGAGCCGAACGCCCTTCCCCAAATGGACTTATCCGCACATTACGCTGAACGGCTCAACTAGAAGCTAACGTCGAAGCCAGCGCCAGCGCCCTCTTCATCGGTGGTCGGCACGCCCTTTGCCTTGTTGTAGGCAAAGATCAAGACGATCGGCACGATGAAGGCGATGAGATTGCCAGCCACATACCACACGAGCGTCTCGGGCGTGACGATGAGCAGGCCAAGCACGCCGGTCAGACCCTGACCGATGGCGCGCACCTCAAAGAGCTTCACGAAGGCACCGCCGCAGCCTGCACCGATGCAAGCGCAGATGAACGGGATGATCGAGTAGCGCATGTTTGCAGCAAAGATTGCGGGCTCGGAGATACCGACCAGCGTCGGGATAAAGGACGACATGCAGATGTTGCGCTCTTTGGAATGCTTCTTGTGAATGAGGTACATGCCGATGGCGCCGCCGCCCTGGGCGATGATGGAAACCGACCAGATGGCCTGGATGTAGTTGAAGCCAGTCGTGGCAACGAGGTTTGCCTCGATACCCTGGATGAACTGATGCGTACCGGTAACGACGAGCGGCTGCAGGAATGCGGCAAAGACAAAGGCACCGAAGACGCCCATCCTGTTGTACAGGATATCGATTACACCGGCGAGGACGTCGCCGATCAGGTTGCCGAGCGGGCCGAACACGGTGAACAGGGCGACGTTAGCAAGAATCAGGGTAACGGTCGGGACAAAGACGAACGAGACGACCTCGGGGATGTACTTCTGGGCAATCTTTTCGACCTTGGCCATAAACCAGGCAGTCAGGATTGCAGGGAACACGCCGCCCTGGAAAGCAACCATGGGAATGGAGAGCGGACCGAAGTTCCAGTACTCAGCACCCGTCGGGTCCATAACGAACGTGTTACGGTTCATAAGGCTCGGGTGAACCATGACGATACCGACGAGGATGCCCAGGATCGGGTTACCGCCAAAACGCTTGACCGCGCTGTACATAACCAGGACAGGTAGGTAGTCAAACGTGGTGGCGATAATGGCAAAGAAGCTTGCGAGGTTCTTGAGGAACTCGCTGTGATCGGCGAGGCTGCCCTCCATGCCAAAGAGGCCGTTGGCAACGATCAGCGACTTAAGGCCGATGATGATAGCAGCGCCGACGAAAGCGGGAATGATGGGGATAAAGATGTCCGAGAATACCTTGAGGACCGAGAAGAACTTGCCCTTCTTGTCCGCCTCGGCGCCCTTGACCTCGGAAGCGCTGATCTCCTTAACGCCCGTCAGAGCCATAAACTCATCGTAAACCTTGTTGACGGTACCGGTACCGAAGATGATCATGAGCTGGCCGCTGTTGTACAGCACGCCCTTGACGCCATCGATGTTCTCGAGCTCGGCCTTGTTGTACTTGCTCGTATCCTTGAGCACCAGACGCAGACGCGTAACGCAATGCGTGGCGCCCTCGATGTTCTCCAGACCGCCGACGTTATCGACGACTTGCTGAGACACTACTTTGTAGTCCATGTTCCTCTCCATTCCTTTACGAAATCATAAGACGTTTTGATGCCATTACAGAGACGCGATCGTTGCATTTGCGCACTTAAGCGTACCGTCGGTGACCGTCAGCGCCACACCCTGGCCCCGCTTATTGCAGAATCGAGCGTTAAGCGCAACATCATCGACAAAGATGGTCGCGATATCGTCGTCAACGACCAGGCGCACATGATGAGTGCCCTCGCCCTTAAAGAACAACGGACGCTCGAGGCCCATGTTGTTGACCTGGAACCACGGATACTGGGGGGCCGCCGTAAACTCGAGCTTGCCCTCACGCAGGTTGGCGCGGAACTCATAGGCAAGACCGGACTCGGCGTCCTCGGCAAGCTTCACCGAGAAGCCGGCAGCGTCACCGGCGAGCTCGATGTCGGCATCGAGCATATAGGTGGAACCGGCATCCGCGGCGAGCACCTGCTCGACCTTGCCCGACTCGCAGGAGAGCTCAAAGGCCTCGACTGCCTTAGCCTCGCCAAAGGCGCCAAGCATGCTGTCAGGAAGCTTGGTGCCGAGCGTTCCGTCGGCACGCTGAACGATCTCGAGGGGCATAAAGGTGCCACCCCACAGGTAAGAGCTGGGGTCGCCGCCCTCGTCACGCGTAGGAACCCAACCAAAGAGAACGCGGCGCTCGCCGTCAAATGCGGTACGCGCGGCATAGTACGCGCGGCCATCGAAGGAATCGTCCGCAGGAGTGATCCAAGGACCGTTGATAGAGCGAGACATGCGGTAACGGGTCTTGTTGCCATCACTGTACTCGGAGAACACCAGATACCACCAGTCGCCCATCTTAAAGAGATCAGGCATCTCGAACATGGTGTACAGGCCCGGATTCCACCAGTCGCCCTGGAACTCCCAGGTATCCAGGTCCTTGGAGGTGAACTTGACCAGACGACCGGTCATCAGACGCTTGTCCTCGCCCACACGCGTGCCGAGGATGAGCATGTACTCTTCGTTCTCCTCATCCCAAAGCACAAAGGGATCGCGCCAGTTGCGGTCATCGTAACCCTCCTGGGGCGGAAGCAGCGTCTCGGCGATGTTCTTCTCCCACTTGACGGCGTCGTCACTCGTTGCGTGAAGAAGAACCTGCTTCATCAAGCGTGCCTTGACCTTATCGCGATTGCAACCAGTGTAGAGCGCATGGTACTTGTCGCCCACCTTAAACACCGTGCCGGCATAAACATACTGGTCGACTTCCTCGTCGCTGCCACGCTCAAGGCTCTCGCCAAAGTCTTTGTAATTGACGAAGTCCTTGGTTGTCGCGAGTGCCCAGCCAAACGGCTCTCCGAAAGGTCCGGGGTTTCGCGTGTCACGCTGATGATAGAGATAGAACGTGCCGTCCTCGCCGTACGGCATGATGTCGCCCACCCAAATTCCCTCAGGCTGGTAATACACCTTGTGCATCCGAGACTTCCTTCCCACGTGATACTAACTCGGTACAACTGCAAGATATGTCAATCGTTTTCATATGTCAAACGTTTTCACACCAATACGTCTTTTCGCAGTTCCAGTCGTCGGCAAACGGTTGACATATGCCGGCGAACGGTCATCAGAGGCGTTTGAGGAATTCTTTTGGCACGGGATGAACTACGCGGTTTTGCCCTCAATGAGTTCAACGGGGAGCTTGGTATTCGATTCGGGCTTTTCACCGTTAACAAGAGCGATGATGGATTGCGCCGCGAGCTCTCCGATGCGATCGATATCTTGACGAACGGTTGTTAAGTCAGGCATAAACGTCATAGTGCGGCGGGCGCCATCCGCGCCCACGACCTTAATATCGTCCGGAGCGCTCAAGCCGCGCTGCTTCATCACGTTAAGACAGATAGCCGCCATCGTGTCGTCTCCCGCAAAGATGCCGTCAATATCGGGGTTCTCATCGAGGATCTTCGCAACGACCGCACTCTTTTCGTCATCGGACTTAACGAACTCGACCTCACGGACAAGCGCGGGCAAACCGGCCTGCTCCACAACATCGTGGTAGGCATCGGTACGCTTATTGGCAGGCATGCGCATGCGGCTATTGTTGCGCAGGCACAAGATGCGCGAACACCCGTCATCAATCAGGCGACGCGTGGCAAGTTCGCCGATGCCATAGCTGTCGCTCGCAATCTGAACAGAGGTCTCGCCAAGGTCGCAGTCGATACCAACCAGACTCAAGCCCATCTCGGCATACGCCTCGGCACCGATATTAAGCGAGTTGACGATGACGCCATCAACCATATTGCGTCGAAGCATGTCGATATAAGAGCGCTCAAGCTCGGGTCGATTGGCGCTATTGCACAGCAGCATCTTAAAACCGTTTTCGGCCAGGGTATGCTCAATGACTTGAACCACTTGGGCATGAAACGGACTGCTGACATAGGGGACGATCATACCGATAAGATTCAGGCGACCGTTGAGCATGGCACGAGCGATATCGTTGGGCGTATAGTTGATGCGCTTCATCGCGGCATGGACCTTATCGCGGGTCTCTTGGCTAATATAGCCACGATTATTAAGCACACGAGATACCGTAGTAGGCGAAACCCCCGCCACCGCCGCAACTTCCTTGATGCCAGGCTTAGCCGTATCCTTAGAACGAGCGCCCTCGCGAGCCATAGCACCCTCCCCTCATCAACATGTCATACGTTTACATACGAACAAAGCATACCCCAACAACAGTGGGAAGACGGTAACAGTACAAGTAAGTAAACGACTCATCCAAATAAATAGGAGAGTTCCGCCTAAAGGGTGACTACACAGGACCCCCGCCGGGGCTGTTTGGGCTACCTCCCAAAACATTCCGCACTGATATTTTCTGTATTGAAGACGTCGATGGTGCACCCGTATACCATTGACGTCGACACCATCAGATGCGGACCGCGCGGTGACCCCACATTCCGCTGGCGCCCACAGGGCTGCCCTCGTTTCCTGACATGTCCCGCGCGGGCCGCGGCGAGCCGAGACCGCCGCATGACCTAATAGGAGCATGGAGCGATACCGCGGACCCGAACAACCGCATTCTATCGCGCCCCGTCAGTGTGCCGTCTGCCCGGTCCAGGCGAGCACGGAAAGAACGG
>UQZH01000055.1 GCA_900545445.1 uncultured Collinsella sp.
AGCACGCGGCTGTTAACCGCGCTGTTGTAGGTTCGAGTCCTACCCGGGGAGCCAGAGTTTCTCAGCCCATTTAGCAGGGCTTTCAAATTCCTCGGTAGCTCAATGGTAGAGCACGCGGCTGTTAACCGCGCTGTTGTAGGTTCGAGTCCTACCCGGGGAGCCAGGTTGTAAAACCCGTCGCTTATGCGGCGGGTTTTTTCATGTCACGATCGCCTAGAGCGAACGTTGCCATATCAACATTTCGTGTCGAGGATGTAATCCCGCGACCCACCACCTCAACATGGCGCGCTCGTTGTAAAATATTGCAGTGATTGCTCCCACGACATGGTGCCGCGAGCACCAGATAAGGAGATTCTTGTGTCTGAGACCATTAACGGCAGCCTGAGCGTCTCGAATGACGTTATTGCCGATATTGCCGGTTATGCCGCGATGACGTGCTATGGCGTCGTCGGTATGGCCGAACAGCTCCAGGGCGCCGGGAGCGTGCGCCTGCTTGCCGGTCAGCGCCTCCGCAAGGGCGTGCTTGTCTCCGCCGACGAGAACGGCCTCACGGTCGATCTTCACGTCGTGCTCGAGAACGGCGTCAACATGAAGTCCGTCTGCCACAATCTTTCGAGCTCCGTTGCCTTCACCCTGCAGGAGATCGCCCAGATCGATCCCGCCAGCCTTGAGATCGGCATTCACATCGACGCGCTCAAGAGCCGTCTGAACTAGCATCCGAATACGGAGATTTCACCACTCATGATTGCAAAGACCATTCGCACCTGTTTTCCGATCGCTGCGGCTGCCGTTTCCGACAAGGCCGAGGAGATCAACAAGCTCAACGTCTTCCCCGTACCCGACGGCGATACCGGCACCAACATGTCGCTCACGCTCGCCTCGGTGACCAAGGAGCTCTCCGCCCTTCCTGCCGACGCCGACATGGAGGCCATCGCCGGCGCCATCACTCACGGCTCCCTGATGGGCGCCCGCGGTAACTCCGGCGTCATCACGTCGCAGATTCTGCGCGGCGTGGCCGAGGGCCTCGTTTCTGCCGATGAGCCTATTACGGCTGCCAACATCGCCTTCGCTTTCCGTCGCGCCGTCAAGGTCGCCTTCCAGGCTGTCCGCAAACCCATCGAGGGCACGATCCTCACGGTCCTGCGTGATGTCTCGACCAAGGCCGATGAGTGCGAGAAGAAGAAGTTCTCGGCCGAGGACGCGCTCGATGCCATTGTCGTCGAGGCGTACCAGTCCGTCGCCCGCACGCCCGACCTGCTGCCCGTCCTCAAAGAGAACGGCGTGGTCGACTCCGGTGCCTTCGGCTTTGCCATCTTCCTAGAGAACTTTGTTGCCGCTGCTCTTGGCCGCAGCACCGTTGTCGAGGATTTCTCCGCCACGTTTGATTCCGCTGGCTCTGCTCGCGACGCGGCCCTCGGTCGCGTTGAGATCGAGGCCAACGACGACTGGGAGGGCTCGGAGTTCCGCTACTGCAACGAGTTCCTGTTTAAGGCCGACGCCCCGTTTGACGAGGACGAGTGCCTTAAGTTCCTAGGCTCCATGGGCGACTGTGAGCTGCTCGTGGGCGCCTACCCCGACTACAAGATCCACGTGCATTCCAACACCCCCAACCTGGTGCTCGAGCACATGCTACAGCTCGGTCAGATCTATGAGGTCTTTATCCACAACATGGAGATGGAGGCCCACGACCGTACCGCCAAGATCCACGAGGACCAGGAAAAGGCCGCCGAGCCCGCCAAGGCGCTGGGTTTTGTCGCCGTTGCCGCCGGTTCTGGCGAGGCTGACATCCTCAAGTCCCTCGGCGTCGATGTGATCGTGTCGGGTGGTCAGACCATGAACCCCTCGACTGCAGACCTGCTGGGCGCCGTCGACCAGGTCAACGCGACCTCGGTCATCATCCTGCCCAATAACGGCAACATCCGCATGGCTGCCGAGGCCGCAGCCTCTGCCTGCACCGACAAGAAGGTCGCCGTCGTTCCCACGAAGACCGTCCCGCAGGCGTTCTCCGCGCTGTTCGCCGTCCTGCCCGATTCTGAGCTCGAGGACGCCGTCGCCGCCATGGTCGATGCTATCAGCGAGGTCCGCGATGGCGAGGTTACCCGCGCCGTGCGCGACTCCAGCGCCTCCGACGGCTCGCCGATTCACTCCGGTGATGTCATGGGCATCATTGCCGGCTCCATCGATGTGGTTGGCTCCGACGTGAAGCAGGTCACGCTCGATTGCATCAACCGCATGCAGGAGGAAGAGGAGGGTGACGCGCTGACGATTCTGGCCGGCGAGGAACTGTCCGACGAGGCCTTCCAGGAGATCGTCGACGCTATCGAGGAGGCTCAGCCCGATCTGGAGATCGACGCCCATCGTGGCGAGCAGCCGCTCTATCCCGTAATCTTCTCAATCGAGTAGGCATCTGCCCATGTCCGAGCTCTGCTCCGTGCCGCGCGTCTCGGAGCGCTTTGCCCAGAGCAATGCGCTCGACGAGGATATCGCGCGACTCAAATTTGTTTCGGGTAAACGTGAGGAGGCCCTTCGCCGTCTGGGAATTCGGACGGTGGGGGACCTCCTTCTCCATATCCCTCATCGATACCTCGACTTTACCCGTTCGTGGTCCATCGAGATGGCGCCCATCGGTACCGTGTGCACCATCATCGCCACGGTCGACCGTATCGTCCAAAAGCAGCCTCGTCCGCGCATGCAGGTGACCGAGGTCTCACTCGTTGACGAGACGGGCGTGCTGCAGGTCGCCTTTTTCCGTCAGCCCTGGATTGCCCAGCAGCTTAAGCAGGGCGACCGCCTGGCCGTGATGGGCAAGGTCGAGTTTGCCTACGGCTTTAAGCAGATGGCCTCGCCGCACTTTGAAAAGCTCGAGGAAGGGCGTGCCGCGGGCACTATCCTGCCGGTCCATTACGTGAGTGATGGCGTGAGCCAGGCGTGGATGCGCCGCATCGTAAGCGGCGCGCTCGAGGTCGTCGGCAATCCCTTTGATCCCATTCCCGCGCCGCTGCGCGCAAAGCGGAAGCTCATGAGCAATGCCCGCGCGTTGCGTTCGATCCACTTTCCCTCGAGCATGGCTGAGCGCGACATTGCGCGCGCACGGCTTGCCTACGAGGAGTGCCTCTACCTGCAGCTGGCGCTGCGCCTGCGCAACGACGGCGGCCTGGTCGATGTGGTGCCCTATGCCCACACCGCGGGCGAGCACCTGGCCGCGCTCAAGCAAGCCCTGCCGTTTTCGCTGAGCGACGAGCAGGACGCCGCGTTCCAAGACATCCTGCATGATATGTGCGATGGCGGGCGCGTGATGAACCGGCTGCTGCTGGGCGATGTCGGTACCGGCAAGACCGCCGTTGCTGCCTGCGCGCTGGCTGTGGCTGCCGATAGCGGCACCCAGGCCTGCGTTATGGCGCCCACGGGCGTGCTGGCGCGCCAATATGCCGATAAGACCGGCCCTCTGCTCTCGCAGGCCGGCATGTCCTGGGCGCTTCTGACGGGTGCCACGCCGGCCTCAGAGCGCGAGCGGATCCATTCCCAGCTGGAATCGGGCGAGCTTGATGTGCTCTTTGGAACCCACGCGGTCCTTTCGGATGACGTTACGTTCAAGCATCTGTCGCTCGTGGTCATCGATGAACAGCACCGGTTTGGCGTCGGCCAACGCAACGCCCTGCGCGCGAAGGGCCCCGGTGCCGATCTGCTCGTTATGACGGCAACGCCCATCCCGCGTACGCTGGCGCTTTCGGTCTACGGCGATCTGGACACGAGTATCATCCGCCATCGACCCGTCCCTGGCGCTGGCGTGACGACACGCGTGCTCACCGAGTCGAGCCGCGACCTCGCCTATGGCGCCATCCGCGAGGCGCATGAAAAGGGTCAGCAGGCCTACGTGATTTGCCCGCTCGTGGAGCCGAGTGACTCGGCCGATGAACTGGAAGACGTGCCCGGTATTGCCCGCGACGATGAGGGCCGCGTAACCGTCCCCGTGCCGCTGCACGATACGGCGACCGAGTTCGATCGCCTGCGTCTGGCGTTGCCGGGTCTTGCCATCGAGCGCCTTCACGGCCGTATGCCAGCGGGGGAGAAGGATCGCGTGATCGACGCCTTTAAGCGTGGCGAGATCGATGTGCTCGTCTCGACTACGGTGGTCGAGGTGGGCGTCGACGTGCCCAACGCCACCGTCATGGTCATCGAGAACGGCGAGCGCTTTGGGTTGGCTGCCCTGCACCAGCTGCGCGGTCGCGTGGGCCGTGGCAGCGTGTCGGGCACGTGCCTGGTCATGACGCACTCCAAGGGTAACGGCGGCGCGTCGGCAGCACAAGATCGCCTGCAATCGCTCGAAAAAACTTCGGATGGTTTTACGCTTGCCCAGATGGACCTGCGTCTGCGTCACGAGGGCGAAATCCTGGGTTACCGTCAGCACGGCGGCGTTACCTTGCGCTTTGTGGACCTGGACGCCGATGAGGACCTTATCGAATGGGCCCATTTGGACGCGGTCGAGCTCTTGCGGTATGCTTGCAACCTTGACTCTGTGGCGACGCGTCCCTTGCGCGACGCGGTCGCCACGCGCTATCGACATATTTTTAAGGAGGTCAGCGGAGGATGAGAATCATCGGCGGCGAATGGCGCGGTCGTAAGATCGAGGAGCCCCGTGGTCGCGATGTCACCCGCCCCACGACTGATCGTGTGCGCGAGGCGTGCGCATCTATGGTCATGTCGGCATTCGATTTCGATTTGGACGAGGTTCGTGTTCTTGACGCTTTTGGCGGCTCCGGTGCCTTAGGGTTAGAGATGCTCTCTCGTGGGGCCCGCTCGCTCACGACGTTTGAGATCGATCGCAACGCCGCGCGGCTCATTTCCAAGAATATCGAGTCGCTCTGCCGTGACCGTGCGCGTTGGCGCGTGGTCACGGGCGACATGCTGGCGAGTGCCTCGCGCGGTCGTGTACCGGGCGGCCCCTTTGATCTGGTCCTGCTCGACCCGCCCTATGCTTTTGGTGCCGAGCCGGTCGAGGAACTGCTGCAGAACCTGGCTCAGCAGGGTTTACTTGCACCTGGCGCTTATGCCCTGTTTGAGCATGCCGCCGCCGATGCGGGCGCGCATCCGGCAGACTTTGAGACTGTACGTGAGAAGCGCTACGGCATTACCTCGGTCGACCTGCTTCGTTGGGTCGGCGATGACGATGGTGAGGGCGATAGCGCCGGCACCGATGCTGACAACAACGATGCCACGACGTTTCAGGAGGATGCTCATGAGTGACACCATCAATCGCGTGATCGTCCCGGGCACCTTCGATCCCATCACGTTTGGCCATATCGATGTGATCCGCCGCGCCCGCCGCATCTTTCCCAGCGTGATCGTCGCTGTTGCCGAGTCGCAGGGTAAAAACGGTGTGGGCACCACGTTTACGCTCGATGAGCGCGTGGCGCTGGCCCGCGAGGCGCTCGGTGATATCGACGGCGTCGAGGTCCTGCCCTTTACCGGCCTCTTGGTCGACTTCGCTCGCGAGCAGGGGGCGGGGGCCGTGGTCAAGGGCCTGCGCGCCATGACCGACTTTGAGTACGAGCTGCAGCAGGCCGACCTCAACTATCGCTTGGATAACGAGCTGGAGTCCATCTTTGTCATGAGCGCGCCGCAGTACGGCTATATCTCGAGCTCGGTTGTTCGCCAGATCGCCTCGCTCGGTAGTGACGTATCGACGTTTGTCCCGCCCAACGTGGTCGAAGCGCTCAAACATCGCTTTTCGTGACGTTTCTTATTGCCTGGTGGCATGTGGTAAACTAGCACGATGATATGTTACCTATGAAAGGAGACCGGATGCCGGGCGAGAATTTTCCTGGCGATAGGATCGTGAGTCTTGTCGACGAGCTCGAGGGGCTCATCGAAGAGGCTAAGACGCCGTTCGGCAAGAACGCCCAGATGAAGGTTATCGACGCCGACGTCTTCTTTAACATCCTCGATGAGATCCGCATGAGCTATCCCGAGGAGTGGCAGAAGTCCCGCCGTATCCTTAAGGAGCGCGAGGAGCTCATGGCTTCCGCCGCCGCTCAGGCCGATTCCATCATCGCTGACGCTCAGCAGCAGGCCCTCACCATTGCCGGTGAGCAGGAAATCGTCCGCCTTGCGCAGCAGCAGGCCGACGACATCCGCGATCGTGCCCAGCAGTACGAGCGCGAGACGCGTTATGCTGCCGAGGACTATGCAGAGCAGGTCTTTACGCACCTGGAGGAGAACCTCAAGAGCCTGACCGGCACCGTTACCCGTTGCCGTCAGCAGCTCAACGAGGGTGCCGCCCAACAGAATGGTCAGTGGTAATGGCTGAGTTCCCGAGCGTTACCGTCGATCTTTCCGAGCAGCTCGAGTTTCCTGGAGATTCGTATCCGCTGACCGGTAAGGTCGATGTCGCCACCTACACGGTGGGCGAGAAGGAGTACCAGCTTCAGGACGGCATCGACTACGACGTTGTCTTTACCAATGCCGGTACCGGTGTCTTGCTCACGGGCATGGTCCGCGCGCACGCCACCGGCGAGTGCGACCGTTGCCTGGAGCCCGCCTCGTTTGATATCGCCGGCGAGATCGAGGAGTTCTACCTCTTTGAGGAGCCCGAGGATCCCGAGGCCTACGAGGACGGCTACGAGCTCCTGGGTGAGGACCGTCTAGTCGATCTGGGTGAGCCCATCAATGACGCGGTCGTTATGGACACGCCGTTTGTAGTGCTCTGCAAGCCCGATTGCCGTGGTCTGTGCCCCACATGCGGTTGCAATCTCAACGTCGAGCAATGCGATTGCGCCGCCCAGGCAGAGGCGGAATGGGCCGCTGCCACGGAAAATCCATTTGCAGCATTGAAGAATCTCAAGCTCGATGAGTAAAACTGTGGTAGTATCGCTACTTGCGCGTAATCGCCACACTGGATAGTTCATAAGGAAGGTCACTATGCCCGTACCTAAACAAAAGCAGGGTCGTATCCGCACTCACACCCGTCGTTCCGCCAACATGAAGATCTCGGCTGCGGCTCAGTCCACGTGCCCCCGTTGCGGCGCTGTCAAGCTTCCGCACCACGTGTGCCCCAGCTGCGGTTTCTACAAGGACCGCGAGGTTATCGTTACCGAGTAACGGTATACTCTGGATGCGATGCCGTTCCAAATGGAACCACAATGGCCGGCTCAATGAGTCGGCCATTTTTGTATAAGGAGCATGTATATGAGTAACGTTCGCGTTTGTGTAGACGTTGTGGGTGGAGACGAGAGGCCCCAGGTTGTCCTCGACGGTATCGAGGCTGCGCTCGAGGCAGATCCCGAGATCGAAGTCTTGGCCGTCGGTCCCGCCGAAATCGTCAACCCCTTTGCCGCAGCGCATGCCCGCGTGGAGGCTCTGGAGGCCCCCGACGTCATCAGCATGGAGGACGATCCTATCCGCGCCGTGATGACCAAGCGCAAGTCCTCGATCGTGCTTGCGTGTCGTGCCATTAAGAAGGGCAATGCGGACGCGTTTTTCTCGGCCGGCTCGACCGGTGCCATGACCGCTGCCGCTACGGCCTACGTCACGCCGTTTAGGTATTTGGCGGAGGGTAAGAAGCAGCCGGTCCGTCCGTGCCTGACCAACGCACTGCCCAATCGCGCCGGCGGCTTGACGGTGCTGTGCGACATGGGCGCCAATCCCGATGTCACGGTGGACGACATGGTGCGCTTCGCCCAGATGGGCTCTGCCTATGCTCGTGTGGTTTTGGGCATTGAGCATCCGCGTGTGGGCCTGCTTGCCAACGGCACCGAGGACGAGAAGGGTTCTAACTTTACCAAGTCGTGCTTCCCGGCCATGAAGGCCGCGGTTCCCGGCTTTGTGGGCAACTGCGAGGGCACCGATCTTACGTCGGGCAGTTTTGACGTCGTGGTCGCCGACGGCATGTCGGGCAACATCGCGCTCAAGGCAACCGAGGGCGCTGCCAAGTTTTTGCTGCAGGAGCTCAAGGGTGCCTTTATGGCTTCGCTCGGCACCAAGATCGCCGCGCTGCTCATCAAAAAGCAGATGCGCGAGATCAAAGCCAAGCTTTCGGGCGACGCCAAGGGCGGCGCGATCCTGCTGGGCCTGCGCGGTGTCGTGTTGATCGGCCACGGTGCCACGTCGGTCGAGGCCGTCAAGAACGGTACGCTTGCCGCGGCCCAGGCCGTACGTGCCGGGCTTGTCCAGGACGTTGCCAATTCCATGGACGGTATCGTTTTGTAAGAGCCCCGTTACGTGGCTCAACCTGTACCGTGTGGGGTAGAATCGGAGCCGTATTGCAACGCGGCTCCGATTGCCGTGTTGTGTTGTGTTCCATGACATACGAGAGGAAGCGCTATGGACCGCTCCGAAATCTTCGATAAGATCGCCGAAATTGCCGCTGACGTGCTGGGCGTCGATGTCGCCGACATTAGCGACGAGACCACTTTTGACGATCTCGATGCCGATTCGCTCGAGCGTCTGCAGCTGGTGACGGCCATCGAGGACGAGTTCGACCTCGAAATCGATGACGAGACCCTGCTGTCGCTCAACTCTGTCGCCGACGCCGTCGACGCGATCGAAAACGCCAAGGAGGCCTAAGTCTTGGCTTTGTCTGAACGACTCACGCGTGCCCAGGAGATCCTGGGCCATGAGTTCAATAACAAGGTGCTGCTGCGCGCGGCGCTCACGCATCCCTCGGCCGTCGAGGGCCTGCCGGTCTCTGCCAGCTATGAGCGCCTTGAATTTTTGGGCGATTCCATTTTGGGCGCCGTGGTGGCCCGTTCGCTCTTTGAGTCCTATCCCGAGTTTGATGAGGGCAAGCTCACACGCCTGAAGGTGTCCCTTGTCTCGGGCGCCACGCTGTCCGAGGTGTCGCACGAGCTGGGTATCGACGACATCATCATCTTTGGCGCCTCCGAGACCGGTACCGGCGCGCGCGGCCTGCACTCGGCGCTTGAGAACGTTTACGAGTCGCTCGTGGGCGCGTTGTATCTGGATGCCGGTTGGGATGCGGCGGCGGAGTTCATCCACCGTACGCTTAAGCCGCACCTGGCCACCGAGCGTGCCGAGCACCCCGCGAACCCCAAGTCGTTCTTGCAGGAGTGCGTGCAGGCAGACGGCCACGAGCCTCCCGCGTATAAGCTGGTCGGCTCCGAGGGCCCCGCACATGCGCCCACCTTTACCGCTGTGGTGCTCATCGACGGTATTCGCCAGGGCCGCGGCACCGGGTCCTCCAAGAAGGAGGCCGAGGGGGCCGCTGCACTCGAGGCGCTCGACCGCATGGGCTACACCACCAACGGCGTGATTCTTAACAAGAAGCCTGTTTAAGCGAGGAACCGTGTATCTCAAGTCCCTCACGCTCAAAGGGTTCAAGTCGTTTGCCGACCGCGCCCATATGTCATTTGAGCCGGGCCTGACCGTCATCGTCGGTCCCAACGGCTCGGGAAAATCGAACATCTCCGACTCGATTCTGTGGGTCCTGGGCGAGCAGAGTGCCAAGCAGCTGCGCGGCCAGGCCATGGAGGATGTCATCTTCTCGGGCTCGTCGGCGCGCAAGCCGGTGGGTGTCGCCGAGGTCACGCTGGTGCTCGATAACTCGGACCATTTGCTGCCCGTCGACTTTGACGAGGTCGCCATTACCCGTCGCATGTACCGCTCGGGCGAAAGCGAGTACCTCATCAACTCGAGCCCGTGCCGCCTGATGGACATTCAGGACATCCTGCACGATTCGGGCCTGGGCAAGGATACGCATTCCATCATCAGCCAGGGCAAGCTCGATGCCATTTTGCAGAGCCGCCCCGAGGAGCGCCGCGCCCTTATTGAGGAGGCTGCCGGCATCTCCAAGCACAAGCGCCGCAAGGAGCGTGCGCTCAAAAAGATTAAATCGATGGACGAGCACCTGACCCGTGCCCGCGACATCAATAAGGAGATCGCCCGCCAGCTGCGGCCGCTGGAGCGTCAGGTCGATCGCGCGCGCAAGTACAAAGAGCTGTCCTCGCGTGCGAACGAGCTTACGCAGATGCTGGCCGTCGACGAGCTTCGTTCGCTGCAGTCGCAGTGGAACGACCTAGAGAGCCGCTCCAAGGAGGGCGCTGCCGAGCTTGAGCTTGCGCAATACCGCTTGGGCGAAAAGGAGCGCGAGCTCGAGAAGCTCCAGGTCATGCTCGAGGAAAAGGGCCTGTTTGTGGGTGATCTGGGCGAGCAGCGCCGTCATATGCAAGACGTGGTCGGCCGCATCAACTCCGACATGCGCCTACTCGAGGAAAAGGGCCACAACATGGTGTCGCGCCTGTCCGACATGCGCGGCCAGATCTCGAGCTCTGAGCATCAGCGTCGTCGCGTGGTCGAGGAGCTCGAGGATGCGCGTGCCCAGCTTGAGGAAGTGACCGGTGCGCACATGCAGGCCCAGGACGTCGTTGACGCCGCCGGTCCTGCCGCCGCCCAGCTCCACGAGCGTCGCGTGGCGCTCGACAATCAGATTTCGCAGCTCACGCGCGAGCAGCGCGATGTGCAGCGTGTGGCCGATAACGCCGCGCTCGAGCTCGCCAAGGTGAAGGACTCGCTGAGCAACGCCGAGGTCGAGGACAACATGTACGCCTCGCGCCTGGAGCAGATCGACGAGCAGCTCGAGGAGGTAACGGCCTCGCTCGAGAGCCGTCGCGACCGCGCTGAGGAACTTGACGGTGCGCTCGATCAGGCCCGCCAGGCCCAGATTGATGCTCGCGAGGCCACCGAGGTCGCCCGTGCGGCGTTGAAGGACTTGCGTAATCGTGAGAGTGAGGCGCGCAACAAACTTTCCGAGGTGCGCTCGGAGCTTGCCAGCCAAAAGAAGCTCGATGCCCGCATGGCCGACAGCTCGCCGCTGGTGAGCCGTCTGATGGGCGCGATGGGCGATGATGTCTCGGGTCGTCTAGGCGACGTGCTCGAGGCTCCTCGTGAGCTCGAGGGCCTGGTCGAGCAGCTGCTTGCTGGCGATATCGATGCCTTGCTGTTTGATGACGCCGCTACGCTTGAGCGCGCCGGTCGTGCGGCTCTGGACCAAAAGAAGGCCTCGGGCGAGGCGCTGCTGGTGGGTCGCGGCGTGAGCGGCTCTGCTGCTGAC
>UQZH01000056.1 GCA_900545445.1 uncultured Collinsella sp.
TGACAGGCCATTGCGGACCTTGGCGCTAAACATGCCGGTTTCGGCACACGCAATCTCGCAAGCCTGGAAGAACGAGCAACGGTTGTCGCGCGCCAGCTGCTCGATTTTTTGGATCGAGGTGGAGCCGATGCCACGGCGCGGTGTGTTGATGACGCGCTTGACGCTCATCTCGTCGGCCGGGTTCACGATCATCTTAAGGTAGGCCATGACATCACGGATCTCGGCACGGTCGAAGAATCGCGTGCCGCCCACGATCTTGTAGGGCACGCCCGCGCGCAGGAACATATCTTCGAGGATACGCGACTGGGCGTTGGTGCGATAGAACACGGCAATGTCGTCGTAGCTCGTGCCTTTGGCATGCAGCTTCTCGATCTCGCCGGCAATCCAGCGGCCCTCGTCGCGCTCGTCGCTCGCCTGGAAGGCCTGGATCTTCTCGCCATCGCCCTCGGCCGTAAACAGGCGCTTGTCCTTGCGCTGCGAGTTGTGGCGTACCACGGCGTTGGCGGCGTTCAGGATATGACCCGTGGAACGATAGTTCTGCTCCAGCTTGACGGTCTTGCAGTTTTTAAAATCCTTCTCAAAGTCCAGGATATTGGTGATGTCGGCGCCACGCCAGCTGTAAATGGACTGGTCATCGTCGCCCACGACCATGAGGTTTTGGTACTTGGCGGCCAGCAGGTTGGCGATTTCGTACTGGACGTGGTTGGTGTCCTGATACTCGTCAACGCTAATGTAGCGGAAGCGCTCTTGGTACTTATCGAGCACCTCGGGGCGGGTGCGCAGCAGCTCAAGCGCGCGCACGAGCAGGTCGTCGAAGTCCATCGCATTGGCGGCGCGCAAGCGACGCTCCAGCTCCAAGTAGACCTGTGCGGCCTTTTTATCGTTGGGGCTATCGGCGCTCTTGAGCATGTCCTCGGGGCCGATCATGGCGTTTTTGGCCGAGCTGATCTTGCTGCGGATCATGTTGATGGGGAACTGCTTTTGCTCGATGCCGAGTGCCTGCATAATGTCGCGCACCATGCGCTTTGAGTCATCGTCGTCGTAGATGGTGAACTGACCGGTGTAGCCCAGCAGGTCGGCGTCCTCGCGCAGCATGCGCACGCACATGGCATGGAAGGTGCACACCCACATACCGCGGGTGCCGCTGGGGATGAGCGCTGCCAGACGCTCGCGCATCTCAGCCGCGGCCTTGTTGGTAAACGTGATGGCAAGAACCTGCCAAGGCTTAACGCCCAGATCGCCGAGCATATGTGCGATGCGGAAGGTCAAGACGCGGGTCTTGCCCGAGCCGGCGCCGGCGAGTACCAGCAACGGGCCCTCGGTGGTCAGAACCGCCTCGCGCTGGGCGGGATTAAGGCTGTCGATGTCGACGAGCGGCTTGGTGGGTTTGGGTGCCGGCGCGGGAGCGTCGTAGATGTCGAGCGGAACGAGTTCGGGCTCCGGCGCTGCAGGGGCGGTGTATGCATCGAGCGGCACGGGTTCCGGCGCGGGCGGCACGGGTACCGCGGCGTTCTTTTCCCAGGGCAAGGGCTGGGTCATGGGCGACTCCTCATCTGACGGACGGCGCGCCTGCGGGCGGCGCCATAGTTTGAGCCGTACCAGTATACCGAGCCGCGCGGACACCGACGCAAATCACACCACGACTCCGTGCGCCACCGTCAGGCCCGCCCCAGCGGATTTGGAGCAATGGGGTCAGGTTGGTCTGCACCATGTTGCTGCAAAGTAACCTGTCCCCATTGAGCCACCGATGTCATGGCAACGGTAGCGAGCGGCGGCCGGGGCGAACAAATTGGCATGAAAGGGGGCGGCATAGACCTTCTGGTCATGCCGCCCCCTTTGAATGACAAGTTGTCGCCCCGGCCGCCGCGCAGCGTCGACTAAGTTAGAGGCCGAGTATCGGCTCCAGGACAAAGAAGTACGCGAGCACCACGATGCCCAGAATGATGCGGTAGACGCCAAAGCACTTGAAGTCGTGACGACGAACGAAGCCCATAAGCCACTTGATGGCAATGAGCGACACCACAAAGGCGACGACGCAGCCCACGCCCAAGATGGCGATCTCGTTGGTGCCGAAAGTACCGCCCTTAATAAAGTACTTGACCAGCTTGAGCGCACTTGCGCCAAACATAACGGGAATAGCCAGGAAGAACGTGAACTTAGACGCCACCGAGCGCGTGCAACCCAGCAGCAGGCCGCCGATGATGGTGGAACCGGAGCGCGACGTGCCCGGCACCAGCGAGAGCACCTGGAAGCAACCGATGCCCAGCGCGGTCTTCCAACTCAGGTCCTCGAGCGTAGTGATGGAGCCAAAGTCCAGGTTATCATCATCGTCTGCGGCGGCAGTCGCAGCGGGCGCGGCAAAATGCGCACCAGCGGGGCGTCCGCCCGTCACCACGGCACGCGAACCAAACGAACCGGCAAGAGCGGCCTGGTCGCGCTTGTTCGCGCGCCAGTTCTCAATCACGATAAACAGCACACCGTACACAATGAGCGCCAGCGCCACGACGGGAGCATTATAGAAATGCTCCTCCATCCAGTCGTTAAGCGGCAGACCGATCGCCGCGGCGGGAATGCAGCCGAGCACAATCTTGCCCCACAACACCCAGGTGTCGCGACGGCCCTCCTTGCCCTTGCTGGGAGAAAACGGGTTAAGGTCGTAGAAGAACAGGACGCAGACGGCCAAAATGGCGCCAAGCTGAATCACGACCAGGAACATATTCCAGAACGTCTCGCTCACGTTCATCTTGACGAACTCGTCCACCAAGATCATGTGACCGGTCGACGAAACAGGCAGCCATTCGGTGATGCCCTCGACCAGGCCCATGAAGGCAGATTTTAGAAGCTCGATGATATCCAAAGGGACCCCCTCGTTAGACACCCGCCGATATTGTTCCGCGGACGGTGCGGGCGATGTCCCATTATCAACCGTTGGCGGTGCGACCGCGCCTACCCTTACCAAAAAACTCGCCCGTTCACAGAATTGCGAGCGGTCAAACCCAAATCCTTGGGTATAACTGCAACAAGATAAAGTGTCCGGCGGCCACGCATCCGCGCCCGCCCGATGCACGAGCCCCACGCCCGTGCGATAGACCAAGGAGGAAACCATGAACGAGGGCTACACCAAGGTATTTGTTTCACTCGACGGTACTGAGCAGCAGGATTTTGTGCTCGCACGCGCCATCAAGGTCGCCGCGAACAACGGCGCCAAGCTAATCATCGGCCACGTTATCGATTCCACGGCACTCGAGAGCGCTGGCTCCTATCCGGTCGATCTGGTCAACGGCCTAGAGGAGGCATTTAAGAACTCCATCGCCAAGCAGCTCGAAGAGGCCAAGGCCAATCCCGACATTCCCGAGGTCGAGGTCATGATTCGCGCCGGCCGTATTCGCGAGACGCTCAAAGACGAGATGCTCGACGTGGTCAAGCCCGACCTGGTGCTCTGCGGCGCTCGCGGCCTGTCCTCGATCAAGTATGCACTCCTGGGTTCGATTTCGACGTTCCTGCTACGCAACACCGACTGCGACATCTTGGTCGTGAAATAGGTTCCTTCCCGCCGGCGTAAGGCCCGCGGGGTTATCACGCCGACGTCCTCGCCGCTTCGCGGCTGCGGGATGTCGGCTTTGATAACCCCTTCCGGCCTTGCGCCTTCGTCACCGTACTTCAGTGAGTTATCTGAATAGAGGAATGGCGTGCCGCCCCGTTTGGGACGGCACGTTTTGTTTGGGCGGCACGTTTTTGTTATAAGGCGATCCTGCTTAAACGAGCTTGCACTTCTGGAATGATCTTCTCGAACATTACCTCCGCCTCGGGAAAACCCTCTTCTTTGAGACCGCGCGCCGCGTCTCTTAGCGCGTCTGGAACCTCATTGCAGGTATCAGCAATCATTCCGGCGACAATTCCCCCGGGCAAACCCGCCTCAATCATTTGGCTCATCACCGACCCACGCGTTACGTCGTCAATCTTGCGGCTCCCACCAAACGAGACGCCCATCTCACGAACGAGACTGGGGTAAACCGTTGTGGACAGCACGTCATAGAGCGGCGCCAACCTCACCTGCTTCCAACTTTCGTCCCATACGAGCGACCAGTTCTTTAGATGGTTATCACAGTTACCTACGGCATAGTCGAACAGCTGGTTATAGCCGACAAGGAACCTGTCCTCCATTTGATTCGTCGACGCCCTTCGCACCGCATCGACGATAAGCCCCAGGTAATTGACGCCCGTCGGCTCATATTTAAGCTCACGCGAGATGCCCTTGGCCTGACAAACATCTTCCTGGTGCAAACGGTATGGAATTGGCAATCCGTCAACCGAGCGTCCGGTATCAGGCGTTACTCGGTCAAATCGTTTCACGGCGATAATTGGCTCGGCATCCTCAACTCGGATAAGAAAGCACTCTTCGGCCGATAGGTCCATCAGAGAGGCGGCTCTCACGCACATCGCTTCGCACACTGTCTCGCCCGGGAACGTTTTCGACCCTGCCTTGAGAATGTGTGTGGATGGGGCCGCTCCATGAGGCAGGTACCATCCACCACATGGGTCATCACCCGTATGGTAGAGACCGACCTTCGCCTGAGCACCTGCAAGGGAGATTCGACTCTCTAGCGTTAAATCAAAAGCAATCTCCGCCGGTGCGTATGCCAGTCCGCTTAGCTGTTCCGCATCTATCTCTTCATAGCCCATTTCGAGACCGTCGGCCGAAGGCTCTCGCGTCAAAACCAGAGCGCCGACAGGTTCGTCGCGGACCAAATCGAGCACCTTAAAGTAATCTCCGCGTTCCGCTCGCGCCCTTTTCTCAAGGTCCCTGTTGAGCTGCCCCTCCGGAATGATGCCGGAGAAAAAGGAACCCGTTGCGTCCGGACTAAATGTCTCGGCCGACAACGGCAGCGAGATCGAAATCGGCGCCGCATCACCGCTCTCGAGATATTTGGGGCTATAGGTGAATATCGGAAACCCCGCATTTTCCTCCAATATGCCAACCGGCTGGTAAGACCCATTAAACTCACGGTGAACGAACAGCGTGCCATCCATTACTTCCCCCTCACCTTCAGAATAAAATCAACATCCACGATGGAGGCGTAATCGAAAATGACACCAATTTCGACCGTTGTCCGCCCCCGTTCGATATCACCAATCACACGAAGGCTGCGACCCGTCATAGTCGCGACGTCACGTTGAGTCAAGCCGAGTTCACGCCTTCTGAGCCTAAGGGCCTTCCCCATCTCGGCGGGATCGAAAACCGTGCGCTCCGAGAAAGCGACTTCCGACGGTTTGAGCTTGATGCGCCCATCCAGCTTTTTAATCGTTGTCACCGTTCTCATGACGCCTCCAGCTATATTCCTGTCCGTGAACTTAGTATAAAACTGTAGCACTATGTTCATGTACGGGAATATAGTGTTGACTACATTAGCAATGTTCCCGTTCAGGAATATAGCTGCTGAAAAGCCTGATTTCTTCTTACATGGGAAGATCCTGAACGGCTACGCCATACGGGCTGACTACTCAAAGTATTGGAACTTGTTGGTTGAGAAGGCAAACGTGACGACGAAGCCTTCGCCGGGCTCGGATGCCGCGGTGACGTCAATGCCCATCTTGGAGCACAGGCGCGCCACCAGGTAGAGGCCGATGCCCGTTGCGCGCTTGGTGGTGCGGCCGTTGTCGCCGGTAAAGCCCTTCTCGAACACGCGCGGCAGGTCGGCCGCGCTCACGCCGCAGCCGTTGTCCGCGACGGTGAGCTCGATGCGTTCGCTCGCCAGGCCCTCGTCCAGCAACGCGCCCGAAAACACGATCTTTGCGCCGTCCTCGCGCGCATATTTAATGCTGTTCTGAATGAGCTGGCCCAGAATAAACTCGAGCCACTTCTCGTCGGTAAAGACCTCAAAGTCGAGGTTCTCGCACACCGGGGCCACGTGCGCCGCGATGAGCTCGCGCGCGTTGGCCTTAATCGCGCCCGTCACCAAGGTCTTGAGATCCCAGCGGCGAATCAGGTAGTCGCGCTCCACGACTTCCGAACGCGCGTAGTACAGCGCCTGGTCGATATAGCGCTCCACGCGAGCCAACTCACGGCCCAGGTCATCCACACGAGACAGGTCGTCTTCGCTGCCATCCAGGTTTTCCAAAATTAGATGAGCCGCCGCCAGGGGCAGTTTGGCCTCGTGGACCCAGCTCTCGATATAGTCGCGATAGTCATCGGTCTGACGCCGGCCTTCGGCAACCTCGTCGCAAGCGGCTTTGCCCACCCGGCGCAAGACCTCGTACTCGAGCTCGCCCTCGGCATAGGTCGGGCATTGCACCATCTCCTGCACCCATGCGGGGCTCTCGAGCTCCTCGGCCGCGCGCTCCAGCTGACGCAGAAAACGGCGGCGACGCGCGTACTCGACCACGATGCCGAGCATACCAAAGATAAAGGACACGCCGACCGCCACGACCACAATAGAAACGGGTGCACCGGCGACCGTCAGCACAAAGCAGCTCAGCAGCACGCCGCACGTCCACACGGCGACGGGAAGCAGCGCATCTTTAAAGAATTTGCCAAACGACATAGCCGGCCCCTAGACCGAATAGCCTTGGCCGCGATGCGTCGTCAAATACCCCTTGATGCCGATTTTTTCGAGCGTGGTGCGCAGGCGGTTGATGTTGACGGTGAGCGTATTGTCGTCCACGAAGGCGTCGGAGTCCCACAGGTCCTGCATGACGGCCGAGCGCGAAACAATCTTGCCCGCGCGACTCAGAAGCAGTGAGAGGATACGCAGTTCGTTTTTGGTGAGCTCGGTGCTAGTGCCGGTTTGCGTGTTGGTGACCATTGAGCGGGCGAGGTCGAGCTCCAGCCCCTTGTGGACAAGTGTACTGCGCTCGCCTGCCGCCGCGGTGCGACGCAGCAGTGCGTTGATGCGCGCCACAAGCACGCGCGCGCTGTAGGGCTTGGGAACAAAGTCGTCCGCGCCGAGCGTCATGGCCATGACCTCGTCGATCTCGGTCGTGCGCGACGTGAGAACGATGATGGGGACCTCGGATTCGCGACGGACCTCATGGCAGATGTGCTGGCCGTCTTTGACGGGAAGCGTGAGGTCGAGCAGCACCAGGTCGGGTGCGGCGGCGAGAATATCGCGCGAGACATGCTCAAACGATTCGCAGGCCTCGATTTCAAACCCAGCGCGGGCAAGGATGTCGACAAGCTCACGACGGATGGGCTCGTCGTCCTCAACGATATAGATCAGCGCCATGGATTCCGCTCCCCTCTTGGTTGTCTTGCCACCATTATGGCTGCGAAACTGCAGGTGTGCACCGCGCGCGGTGCCAAGGTGACAGAACTGTTCGCGAACGAAAGCGTTTAGCTTGCCCTTCGCTCGCAGCGGTGGCGGGGACCAAAATGATTCTTTAATCCCCGTCCCAGAAAAATCATTTAGCGGCGGGCACGGAGCTTTTCGTAGCCTTCGGCGAAGAAGGCGACCGTGGCGGCGTCGGCCTCGGCGGCATCTGTCTCGGTCGCGGGGACCACGCCGTGCTCGTCGCTCACTAGGAACAGCGCGCCCTTAAGCTGCGCGGGAATGTCTACGCGCGTGACCGGGATGCCCTTGGTCTGGGCCAGCTGCTCGATGAGCGTCGCCGTGCCGCACAGGCACTCGTCCGCCGGCGCCACAAAGGCAAGCTCGCCGTTGTTGACGGCGGCGAGCAGCTCGGGCGCCACGCCGGTTTCGTCGGCCTCGGAGCGGGCCTCTGCGGAGCGGGCGCGCAGCGCCTTGGCCGACGTATCGGCGAGCGGCTCGTACTCCCCCACCGTCATGGCGGCGTTGCCGTTGACGTCGATCACCAGCATGAGCACGCCGTCATGTGCGGTGTAATCGCCCTCGGCAAGCGACCACTCAACGTGCTGTTTGGCCCAGCTGAGCATGTTATGGGTAAGCGGCTCGCCCTGCACCAGGCGCTCGGACAGTGCGCGGATGTGGCGGTTGAGCATGGGCACCTTTTTGTTGGACATGCGCCAACGGCAGACAAGCGCGGGCTTGTCGAGCGTGAACTTCTCGACCGCCTCCTGATTGGCGCAAAAGTCCTCGTACGCACGCTGATCCTCGGCATTGCCAAACAGCTCGGCATCATCAATCTGGGGCATGGTCATACCTTTCGTGTTAGTCATTCCGTCCTCTTATACCAAAAAGACGGCCCTCCAAACGGAGCAGCCGTCTTTTGCAGAGATTATTTTGACGATACGGTCAGGCGACCGATCGGCTTAATGGGATAGAACAACATCCCATTAAGGGTTTTCCAAGTGCCCGAGATTGCCCCGAAAGAGGAGCGCCGCGTACTAAATGTACGCAAGCGACGGTTTGAGGGGCAAGGTCGGGTGCTTGGGAAAGCCTCTAGTGCCTAAAATGCCTGGCCCCTGTGAAGACCATCGCAATACCATGCTCGTTGCAGGCCTGGACGCTCTCGTCGTCGCGCTTGGAGCCGCCGGGCTGGATGATGCAGGTCACACCGTGCGCGGCAAGCACGTCGACGTTGTCGCGGAACGGGAAGAACGCGTCGCTTGCACAGGCAAAGCCGCCCTTCTCCACGCCCTCGCGCTCGCAGAAGTCCTCGGCGCGCTCGCAGGCAAGCAGTGCAGAGTCAACGCGGTTGGGCTGACCCGGGCCCATGCCAATGCCGGCCTTACCCTTGGAAACCAGGATGGCGTTGGACTTGACGCCCTTGCAGACCTTCCAGGCAAACTCGAGCTCGGCCATCTCAGCGTCGGTGGGCTTGCGGTCGGTGGGGAACGTGAAGGTCGCGGGATCCTCGGTCACGTGGTCGACTTCCTGCACCAGCATGCCGCCGTCGACGGAGCGCAGCTCCACCTGGGCGCCGTGGTCCACGCCGCCGGTGGCCAGCACGCGCAGGTTGGGGCGCTTGGCCATGCGCTCGAGCGCCTCGGCAGTGTAGCTCGGAGCGATGATAACCTCGACGAACTGCTTGTTCTGATCGGCAAAGTGCTCAACCAGCTCATAGGGAACCTCGCGGTTGCAGGCGATGATGCCGCCGAAGGCGCTCTTGGGATCGCAGGCGAAGGCGCGGTCGTAGGCGGCCGTGATGTCCTCGGCCACGGCGGAGCCGCAGGGGTTCTGATGCTTGAGGATCACGCAGGCCGGCTCGTCGAACTCGCGGACTAGGTTCCAAGCGGCGTCGGCATCCAGATAGTTGTTGTAGCTGAGCGGCTTGCCCTGGATCTGCTCGGAGCCCACGAGCGGGAACTGCGAGCTCGCGGTATTCTCGCAGCCCTCGGCAAAGCGATAGACCGTGGCCTTCTGCTGAGGATTCTCGCCATAGCGCAGGTCGTCGACCTTCTCCAGCGAGATCTCGAGCTTGGCAGAGGTGTCCGCCACGTCGCTTGCGTGGGCGGCGAGCCAACGGGAGATAGCCGTGTCGTAGGCGGCGGTGGTCTGGTAGACCTTCACCTGCAGGCGACGACGGGTGGAAAGCGTGGTGCAGCCACCGGTCTCGCGCATCTCGGCCAGGACGGCATCATAGTCGGCCGGGTCGGAGATGACGGTAACGCTCGCGGCGTTCTTGGCGGCAGAGCGCAGCATGGAAGGACCGCCGATGTCGATGTGCTCGATGGCATCCGCGAAGGTGACCTCGGGGTTGGCGACGGTCTTCTCGAACTCGTACAGGTTGACGACGACCAGGTCGATCAGCTTAATGCCGTGCTATGCCGCCTCCTGCATGTGCTGCTCGGAATCGCGGCGGGCCAGCAGCGCGCCGTGAACCTTGGGGTGCAGGGTCTTAACGCGGCCGTCCATCATCTCGGGATAGCCCGTGAACTCCTCGATGGGGGTTACGGGGACGCCCGCGTCCTCGATGGCACGAGCCGTGCCGCCCGTAGAGATGATCTCGACGCCAAAGTCATCGACCAGCGTCCGTGCGAAATCGACGACGCCCGTCTTATCGGTAACCGAAATCAACGCGCGTGCGATCTTCACATCAGATCCCATGCAGTCCTCCTGTCTGGTACGCCGCCGTGCTCTGTGAGTCGGTGATACGTCGATCTGCAGCGCTCGCGCAGCGGCATTGAAAATACTGATTCAATGTAGCGCATCGAGCGCATCGATGCACCCCGCAACGGGCGCATATGCAGAAAAAGTTTGCGAGCGGAGGGGATGGGCACGGCACCGGGCACGGTGAGTTCATGGAACACAGGGGCACCATAATTAGATGCCAATAGCGTGGTAGAACTGTGCTCGATATGCATCCGCAAAAGAAAGAGGCACCATGGTCTCGCGGGTTCTCTACCGACCGTTTGATACCGAAGACTTCGACGCCATCGCGTTGATTCTGCAGCAGCTTTGGCATAACAATTCGGATAACGATGAGTACAACCGCCTCGAGGCCGCATGCGACCTCGCCTATTGCCTTTCGTCTTCGACGTTTTCGCAGGTTGCCGTAATCGACGGTCAGGCGCGCGGCATTGCGCTCGCGCGTGCGGGACAGAGCTCCGGCGCCACCGTTAAGGAACATTGGCTGGATACCGAACGCGCACTGCTATCGCAAATGCGCGAGCTGGAGCCCGATGCCTGCGCCGAGTATCTCTCGTTTGTGCGCGCAACCATCCGAACCAACAACCGCCTGCTCGAAAGCAGCCCGTTGCCACACGACAACGAGGTCACGCTGCTTGCCGTAGATCGCGACGTCCATGGCCTGGGCGTTGGCTCGGTGTTGCTCGACGCCGCAGTCTCGTACCTATCCTCGCGCGGGGCGACGAGGGCGCACCTGTACACCGACTCCAACTGCTCGTGGAAGTTCTACGAGCTGCATGGCTTTAAGCGCACGGCCACGCACCGCGCCAACCGCGAAGAGCGCCGTCACGACATGCCGCGCGAAAGCTTCCTCTACGAACTCGACCTAACAGCCTAGGCCCAGCAGCCATACCTAGTCATTTAGGAACGTCCCCAGTGACTAGTCGTTGGGGACAGTCTTCGTAGGTAGCGCATAAAAAGGGATGGGCTTCCCCCGACGGCTGTCGAGAAAAGCCCATCCCATAATTTACGACCGCTAGAAC
>UQZH01000057.1 GCA_900545445.1 uncultured Collinsella sp.
ATAATGACCAGGCCAACGACGACAAGCCCCAGCAAGACAACCATGGCAATAGGTTTGCCCAGGGCGTTTTGCAAGGTACTTGCGATAAAGGCGCCAATGTAGCCGCCCGACGCGGAAAGGTTCTGCGGCGTAAACATGAGGTCGCACGAGTCGGTCGTACCCGGCACCATCAGCGACAGGATAGAGACAATGGCCACAAAGACCACGGCGCCACCCGCGACCGAGCGAATGTTGAGCGGCGAGTCCTCACCCAAAAAGAGCGTGGCGGCAAACAGCAAGATGACGATCGGCAGCACGTAGGCGCCCAGGCCAAAGCCAAGATGGTAGAAACCGGCAACCGCAGCTGTCACGGGTGCCGTTGCCGGGGAAATCACGGCAATGAAGGACGCAATCGCCAAAACGGCAATGACCACGCCGGCGATATCGCGATTGGCCGAAGGCTCGACCAGGGGCTCGAACTCATCGAACTCGGACTCGTGGCCCTTATTGGCACGAAGATGGGAACCGGCACCCTTAGCAGATGCCGGTTGGTTGTTGGCCTTATTGCCTTTGGCGTTTTGTGCAGATCCGCGCGCCAAACTAAACCTCCATGACGACCGGGATGATCATCGGGCGAGTGCGCGTACGGCTCCAGATAAAGTTGGAGAGCGAATCGCGCACGGCCTTGCGAATGGCATCGGAGCCGCTGCTGGTAAAGCTAAACTTGCCCTTCTCGATCGTCTTCATGATGGCTGCGGAGGCATCCTCGGAGAACTGATCGTCGATGGCAAACGAAACGCCGCGGCCCGAGAACTCGATAGCCTCGATCTTCTTGTGCTTGAGCGAGACGATGGCAACGGCCGTGACCATACCGTCGTTGGCGAGCTTTTGGCGATCGCGCAGGACGATGGGGTCGGTGTCGCCGATGCGCAGACCGTCGACGTAGACGACGCCGGACTCGACGGGCGTACCGCGCTTGACGATACCGCCGCGCATCTCGAGCGTGTCGCCGTTATCGAGGATAAAGATGTGATCATCCTTAATGCCCATCTTACGGGCAAGCTGGGCATGGGCACGCAGGTGCACGGCCTCGCCGTGAACCGGCATAAAGTAGGTGGGCTTGGCCATGGCCATCAGAAGCTTGAGCTCCTCCTGGCTGCCGTGGCCCGAGACATGGACGAGGGCGCGATTCTTATCCCACACGTCGCAGCCAAGCTTGGCCAGGCTGTTGACGACCTGCTGCACGGCCTTCTCGTTGCCAGGAACGGGCGTAGCGGACAGGATGACGGTATCGCCCTCGTGGATGGAGAGCGTCTTATGCTCGCCGTTGGCCATGCGGGACAGCGCCGACAGCGGCTCACCCTGCGAACCGGTGCACATGACGACGATCTTATCGTCAGGCAGGTTATCGATATCGAAGGCATCGAGGATATCGGCATCGTCGATGTTGAGGTAGCCCAGCTCGCGCGCCACGCGGGTGTTGGTGAGCATGGAGCGTCCGGTCACGACGACCTTGCGGCCGCACTTGCGAGCGGCGTCGCAGATCTGCTGCAGGCGATGGATATGGCTCGAGAACGACGCAACGAACACGCGGCCCGGAGCGTTCTTGATGGCGTGCAGCAGGTTGGGACCGACCTCGGCCTCGGACTTGGTAAAGCCCGGAACCGTGGCGTTGGTGGAGTCGGAAAGCAGCAGGTCGATGCCCTGCTTGGCAAAGCGGCTGATAGCGGCATAGTCGGGCGTGACGCCGTCGATGGGCGTCTGGTCGAGCTTAAAGTCGCCCGTGTGCATAACGGTGCCCTGATTGGTGCGAATAAACACGCCCAAAGCGCCCGGAATGGAGTGCGTCATGGAGAAGAAATCGAGCGAGATGCCACCGAGATTGACATGGCTTCCACCCTTGACCTCGCGGAACTTGGGTGCACGGATGCGGAACTCGGAAAGCTTGCCCTCGATAAAACCGAGCGTCAGCTTGCTTGAGAAGATGGGCACCTTGTTGTTGAGGTCCTGCAGCAGGTACGGAAGCGAACCGGTGTGGTCCTCGTGGCCGTGGGTAACGATGATGCCGCGGAGCTTCTCCTCGTTCTCCAGAACATAGGTGTAGTCGGGAAGCACCAGGTCGATACCGGGCTGGGAATCGTCGGGGAACATGAGGCCGGCGTCGACGAGCACCATGTCGTCGCCGCACTCGAAGACCGTCATGTTCTTGCCGATGCCGTCAAGACCACCAAGCGGAATGATCTTCAAAGGAGATGATTTTTTAGCTGCCATAGGTTCGTGTGGTTTCCTTTCTTCGAAACGGGTCTGGAACAACCGACGGGGCGCTTCTGGCAAACCGACCGCCGGGAACGTACAAACATGCATCACAGAGTCGATGCAATAACCACAGTATGATACCCATTTGCCCACCAACAGACCACCCATGCATCAAAGCCCCATCTGAACCGGTCTATCCCGCCGGTCTGGTCTCAGCGGCCCCGGCACGGGCTAAGTTTCCTGCTCTACAGTCCTGCTCACGACGGAGGCCACATTAAGTGGCCTCCTGTTCGTGCGGAACTCGCGATAAACTTCATCAGTGCCCGCCCCACGGGAAACCTGCCAATCAGGGACAGATTTATTTTGGGTGGTTTTATCTGGGGAAATACTGCTGCATCTACCTACTGATCTGAAATCTGACTACAGGATAGACTGTCAAACTCAATAGCGAGCGGCACTAACCAGCCCTTTTGCTTGCGCCCGGGAGGGACGCATATGAAGTTTATCGCGAGTTCCGCACGCAAAGGAAAGCACTTAATGTGCTTTCCGTCTTGCGCAGGACTGTAGAGCAGGAAACTTCGTATGCGTCCCTCCCGGGCGAAAGCAAAAGGGCGACCCCTGTCCGGAGTCGCCCTTGTTGAGCTGATTGTGTACGGCTGTTACTCGGCGTCGTGGTGACGGCGGGGCTTGCGGCCTCCGTTGTCGCCGGGACGGCGCGGGCGGTCGCTGCGCTCGGAGCGCTCGCGACGCGGACGCTCACGGCGCTGGAAGTGCTCGCCGTCGCCCTCGGAGGCACCATCGGCGCGAGCCGGGGCCTCGGGCTTGTCAAGACGATCGAGCGAGATCTTGCCGCGATCGTCGACCTCGATGACGACGACCTTGACCTCGTCGCCCACGTTGAGGACGTCCTCGACCTTCTCCACGCGGCCCTTGGCGACGCGGGAGATGTGCAGCAGGCCGTCCTTGCCAGGCAGCAGGTTGACGAAGGCGCCGAAGGGCTGGATGGAGACCACGCGACCGGTGTACTCCTCGCCCGGCTCGGGAACCTTGATGATGAGCTTGATGCGCTCGACGGCCTGGTCGACGGACTCGCCGGTGCCGCCGACAAAGACGGTACCATCCTCCTGGATATCGACCGAGGCGCCGGTCTCGTCCTGGATGCCGCGGATGACCTTACCGCCAGAACCGATGACGTCGCGGATCTTGTCGGTCGGAACCTGGATGGAGACGATGCGCGGGGCGGTGCTGCGCGTGGTGTGACGCGGCTCGGGGATTACATCGAGCATCTTCTGCAGGATGAAAGCACGACCCTCCTTGGCCTGCTGCAGGGCGCGGGCCAAGATGTCGAAGGTGAGGCCGGTGGCCTTATTGTCCATCTGCAGAGCGGTGATGCCCTCGGTGGTGCCGGTGACCTTAAAGTCCATGTCGCCCAGGAAGTCCTCGAGACCCTGGATGTCGGACAGGACCACGGTCTTGCCCTCCTCCTGGATCAGGCCCATGGCGATACCGGAAACCGGGCGCTTAATGGGCACGCCGCCGTCCATAAGGGCGAGCGTGGAGCCGCAGGTCGAAGCCATCGAAGAGGAGCCATTGGACTCCATGACCTCGGAGACCACGCGGATGGCGTAGGGGAACTCGTTCTCATCGGGGAGCACCGGAAGAAGAGCGCGCTCGGCCAGGTTGCCATGGCCGATCTCGCGGCGCTTGGGGCTGCCCATGCGGCCGGTCTCGCCGGTGCAGAACGGCGGGAAGTTGTAGTGGTGCATGTAGCGCTTGCCCTCGGTGGGCTCAATGGTATCCAGACGCTGGCCCTCGTTGAGCATGCCGAGCGACAGGACGGAGAGCACCTGGGTCTGGCCGCGCTGGAACAGGCCGGAGCCGTGAACGAGCGGCAGGTAGTTGTCCTTCACCATGATGGGGCGGATCTCATCGGCGGCACGGCCGTCGACGCGCTCGCCGGTCTCGACGACCATGGTGCGCATGGCCTTCTTCTCGAGCTTCTTGAGCGCCACGGGGATCTCGCGCTCCCAAGCGGCCTGCTCCTCCTCGGTAAACTCGGCGCGGATGGACTCCTTCAGAGCCTCGACCTTGCCGATACGGGAGAGCTTGTCGGCGTCGCGAAGGGCAGCTGCCATCTCGTCGTAGTGGGCGAAGATGCGCTCCTGGACCTCCTCGACGGGCTGGTCGAGCGGGTACTCCTTCTTGACGATGGGGCCGTTGACCTGCTCCCACTCGGCGACAAACTCGTCCTGGGCCTGGCAGAAGGCAGCAAGGGCCTCCTGGCCAAACTTCATGGCGGCGAGCATGTCGTCCTCGGAGATCTCCTCGGCACCGGCCTCGACCATCGAGATGAAGTCGGCGGATCCGCCCAGCTCCAGGTCCAGATCGGAGTTCTCGCGCTCCTCGTAGGTGGGGTTGACGATAAACTCGCCGGTCTCCACGTTACGGCCGATGCGCACGCAGGCAAGCGGGCCCTCGAAGGGAACGCCGCCGAGCGTCATGGCCAGGGAAGCACCCATGACGTTGATGACGTCGAAGGGGTTGACCTGGTCGGCGACGAGCGAGGTAGCGACGATGTGTACCTCGTTGCGGAAGCCGTCCGGGAAGCTCGGGCGAATCGGGCGATCGATCATGCGCGCGGTGAGCGTGGCCTTCTCGCTGGGACGGCCCTCACGCTTGAGGTAACCACCCGGGATGCGGCCGGCGGCGTACATCTTCTCGTTGAAGTCGACGGTCAGCGGGAAGAAGTCGTAGTTCTTGCGCTCCTTGGAGACGACCACGGTGTCGAGCATCGTGGTGTCGCCCTGCTTGACCAGGCACGCGCCGGTAGCCTGCTTGGCAAGCTCGCCCGACTCAAAGGTGTAGGTCTTGCCGTACAGCTCAAAGGTCTTGGATACGAGTGTCATTGTTCTCCTTTACCCCACAGGCCCCTTGCCTGCGGGCTTCTCATGTGACGCGGGCCCCCTGCCCCCGCCACGCTTCAGAGCGTGATTGTTCACGCCCTTACACAAAAAGAGCGCCCCGCTGCGCAGGACGCTCTTAGCATGTACAAATCCTTACTGGATGTTGTCGCGGATGCCCAGAGCCTTGATGAGCTCACGGTACTCGACGATGTCGTTCTTCTTGATGTAGGAGAGAAGACGACGACGACGGCCGACGAGCATGAGCAGGCCACGACGAGTGTGGAAGTCCTTCTGGTGGGACTTCATGTGCTCGGTCAGCTCCTTGATGCGCTCGGACAGGATGGCGACCTGAACCTTGGGGTTGCCGGTGTCGACCGGGGTGTTACCGAACTGGGCAGTCAGCTCAGCCTTGCGCTCTTTGGAAACAGTCATTGTTTCACCTTTCGTTTCTTGTCGCCCTCGGGCGACGCTATTCGCCTCGGACTGGGAAGCCGCCGGTGGAGCGAGCATCCAAGATCGAGGTACCAACAGGTCGGTATGTTACCACAAGCAGCCCGCGCCTGCGCGTCATCACCGACCCAACATGAATTCCATCGCACGGAGGCGCTGATCGGTGTGCGTCGCAGCCCAAACATGCGAAAGCCCCAATAAAAAGGCAGCGGTATGGGGATCGATCCTCTCGGCCATGAGTGCATCGAAGGTCATGGACATGAGGGCGCGCAGCCACGCGACCTCACCGGTCGACACCAGCTCGGCACCCGGAACGCTCGACGCGCACGACCCGCACATGAGCCCGCCCGCCCGGGGCGAAAAATACGACAGCATGGGGTCTCCGCACAGCACGCAGGCCGAAAAATCGGGTCGATAGCCAACGTGCGACAGCAGCTTAAAGACATATGCCGCCACAAGTAGATCCATATGCGCCGTGTCGAGCCCGCTGCCCACCAGGGCAAGCGCTCGCTGCGTGATGGCAAAGGTAAATGGATCCTCGGCGTCCTCAAACGAGCACACGCGCGCGACCTCGGCGATCGCGCTTGCGGCACAGGTCGTCTCGTAATCGGGCGCAGCGCCGAGCGGCGCATCCATAAGCTCGGCCTGGGAAACCACGTCGAGCGACCGTCCATGCGCGAGCAGCATATCGACGGTGCAGAACAGCTCGCAGCGCGCAGCAAGGCGCCCACCGGGTTTGCGGGCGCCCTTTGCCACGGCGCGAACCTGCCGACCCCGCTCGTCAAGCATCGTCAAGATCAGGTCCGTCTCTTTGAGCTTCGTCTTATCGAGGACGAGCACCTTCGTGCGATATGTCCGGGAGCCTGCCATGCGCGCCGCGCGTCCTTAGTCCTCGGCGTTGTAGCCAAAGCGGCGAATCTGGGCCTCGTCGTCACGCCAGCCGGCCTTGACCTTCACGTCCAGCTCCAAAAAGACCTGCGTGCCAAAGATGCGCTCAAGATCGCGACGGGCGTCGATACCGATATGTTTGATCATCTCGCCGCCCTTGCCGATGATGATGCCCTTTTGCCCCTCGCGCTCGACGTAAATGGTGGCGTGCACGCGCAGCACCTTCTTGGTCTGCTCGAGCGCATCGCAGATCACGCCAACGGAGTGCGGGATCTCATCACGGGTGCGGTGCAAGACCTTCTCGCGCACAAACTCGGCAACGAGCGTCTCGTCGGAAGCGTCGGTACCCATGTCCTCGGGGAACCAACGCGGACCCTCGGGCAAAAAGTGTGCAACGGTCTCGATGAAGGCATCGACGTTGAAGTTCTTGACCGACGACGTCACGATCTCATCGTCATATTCCATGAGCTCGTGGGCTGCCTTAAGCTGCTCCATGACCTGTGCGGGGTCGGCCTCATCGGCCTTGGTGAGCACCAGGACCTTCTTGGAATGGGCGTTTTTGACGCGTTCGGCAACCCAGGCGTCTCCCCTGCCGATCGGCTTGGTGGCATCAATCAAAAACGCGACGACATCGACATCGTTCAGCTCGAACAGCGCGCTCTTGTTGAGCTCGGACCCCAGGCCGTCCTTGGGCTTGTGGATACCCGGGGTATCGACAAAGACCAGCTGGTAGCCGGGACGGTTGACGACGGCACGCATGCGGCGGCGGGTCGTCTGGGCCACCGGCGAGGTGATGGCGACCTTTTTGCCATAGCAGGCGTTGAGCAGCGTGGACTTGCCGGCGTTGGGGCGGCCGACCAGCGCCACGAAGCCGCTGCGGAAACCGGGCTCAACGTCGCCAAAGCCCGCGAAGCTGTCGCCCTCGTCGCACAGGGCGTCGAGTTCCTCGTCGCTCATGCCCTCAAACGGATCGAACTCCTCGACATCCTCATAGGCATCGTTCGCTTCGGCATCCACCGCATCCAGGGACTCGTCGTCCAGAGTTTCATCGATAGGCTGCATAGTGTCGGACATGGAAATCCCTTTCTAAATAAAGTCGAGCGCGTGGGCAAATACCAGCAATCCCACAATCGCGGCGGTGATGGAAAGTACGTAGACGGAGGCGGCGGCGATATCCTTCGCGCGCTTTGCCAGAGGATGGAGCTCCTGGGTCGCCAGGTCGACGATCGCCTCCATGGCGGTGTTGCACAGCTCGCCGTGAATCACCAGGCCACAGCAGATGATAACCGTGGCCCATTCGGCAATATCGAGCCCCACGATGCAGCCGGCAATGACGGTGCACACGCCCGCAACGAGCATGACCTTGATATTGCGCTCGGTCTTGACGGCGGTGACGAAGCCCTCCATGGCGTAGGAAAACGACTTTAAGAAGGACGGATGGTCCTTGTTCGATCCGGGAATCATAGACGGCTCCTAGTCGTGGGCGTGGTTGGTGATGGGGCCGACGTGGACCAGCTTGGGGTCCTCGCCGCGCTCGAGCGCCAGATCGCGCAGGATGGCATCCTCGCGGGCCTCCATGGCCTCAGCCTCGTCGTCCTCGATATGGTCATAGCCCAGCAGGTGCAGCATGCCATGCACGAGCATCAGGCGACACTCGTCAGCAGGGCTATTGCCAAAGCCGGGGGCCTGACGGGCAATGACCTGCGGGGCCAAGATGATATCGCCGAGCTCAAGCGTCTCGTCGGCGGAAATATCCTCGTCAAAGGCCGAGTCGCATTCAAACGAGAGGACATCGGTGGTACGGTCGATACCGCGCCACTCGTGATTGAGCTCGTGCATCTCGTCCTCATCGACATACGAAAGGGAAATCTCGACTTCACGCTCAACGCCCTCGGCGGCAAGCACGACCTCGCAGATGTGCTCCACCTCCCGTGCGTCGAGCAGCGTATCGAGCTCGGCATCGTTGCTGATCAATACACTCAACGGGACTCCTTTCGGTCGCGCACGCGTTTCTCGCGCACATCATCATAAGCATCGTACGCCTCGACGATACGCCCCACCAAGGCATGGCGCACCACGTCGGCACGCTCGAGGTGAGAAAATGCGACATCGTCGACACGGCCTAAAATCCGCTCAACGTCGGCAAGACCGCCGCGACGACCCACCAGGTCGCGCTGACTCAGGTCGCCGGTAATCACAAACTTGGAGTTAAAACCCAGGCGCGTCAGGAACATCTTCATCTGCTCGGGCGTGGTATTTTGCGCCTCGTCGAGCACCACGAAGGCATCGCTCAGCGTGCGGCCGCGCATGTAGGCAAGCGGGGCGATCTCAATCACGCCGCGCTCCATGAGCTCATCGGTGCGCTCGCGATCCATCATGTCAAAAAGGGCGTCGTAGAGCGGACGCATGTAGGGGTCAATCTTTTCCTCGAGGGTACCGGGCAAAAAGCCCAGATTCTCCCCCGCCTCGACAACCGGACGCGTCAAGATCAGACGGCCCACCTCGTGACGCTTGAGCGCGGCAACGGCGAGCGCCATGGCCAGATAGGTCTTACCGGTACCGGCGGGACCAAGGCCAAACGTGATGGTATGCGAGCGGATGGCATCCACGTAGCGCTTTTGGCCGAGCGTCTTGGGGCGAATGGCACGACCGCGATACGAAAGCAGCACATCATCGCGAAGCGACGTAGCCTCGTGCTCACCGTCGCGCAAGACGGCCAGGCAGCGAGAAACATCGTCGGCAGACAGCGTGCGTCCGGCGGCCGCCTCGCGAAAAGTATGGTCGAAAAAACGCGCCACGAGCTCGACCTCGTCCGGGTCACCGCTCACGGCGATGCTGTCGCCACGGACGACCACATGGGCACGAACCAAACTCTCGAGTGCACGAAGGACACCGTCGCCGGCGCCCAAAACGCGCGAGGGGTCAATACCCTCGGGAACGGTAAGTCTAATCTTCGAGGCTTCCATGAACCTCCCTGCGTGCATGGACCAAGCCGGAATCATCGACTCCGATGATAGCAACATCGAGCAGGCACGGGGCTGTGAGTCCACAGGTATCGTCAAGACGGGCATGATGGAACGAACCGAGCGTCAGGTTGTCGCCATACTCAAGCACGGCACGCTCGACGGTTCCCACGCGACGGCGAGCGTCGGCAATGGCGAGTTCCTGCGCCGCGGCCCTCATGCGGCGGCTACGCTCGGCCATAACCTCGGGCGGCACCTGGTCGGGCATATCGGCAGCAAGGGTACCGGGACGCTTGCTGTAGCGGAACACGTGCATACGCGAAAAGCCCACACGGCGGCACAGTGCCAGCGACTCCTCAAACTCCTCGTCCGTCTCACCGGGAAAACCGACGATGACATCGCACGAAAGGGACACCTGAGGCAAGTTGGTGCGAATCATGCGCACCGTTTCCTCGAAGGCCTCGGCGCTATAGGGACGGCCCATGCGATGCAGTGTCCTGGTGCAGCCGGACTGCACGGGCAGGTGTAAAAACGGGGCGATGCGCTTCGGATAGCGCGCCATGACCTTAAGCAGGGACTCGGAGATATCCATGGGCTCGACCGAGGAAATGCGCACATGCGGAATGGACGTGCGCTCCATGATCGCCTCGAGCAGCTCATCGATCTCGACGTGTTCATCAGTCGCGCTCTTGCCATCGTAGGCGCCCAGGTTCACACCCGTCAGCACCACCTCGGGCACGCCGGCCTCCTGTGCCTCGCGAACTTGCTCGAGCACGGACTCGACCGGCACGGAGCGCTCGGGGCCGCGGGCCTTCCACACAATGCAATAGGTGCAACGATGGTTGCAGCCGTCCTGGATCTTCACGCCCAGACGCGAGCGACCGAGCGCGTCGACAACCTCGCCGTCGCTGCAGGCGGGAACGTCATCGGACTCAACGCCCAGCACCTCACAGACGCGTTCGGCGACATCGATCTTGGACGGCTCGGCGATCACGCGGTCCGAGAGCTCCAGCAGCTCCTCGGGATGCAGATTGACCACGCATCCGGTCACGACCACATAGGGCTCGTTTGGATAGGCCAGCGCATGGCGAACGGCCTTACGGGTCTTGGCCTCGGCCTCGCCCGTAACGGCACAGGTGTTAATGACGATCAGCTCAGCATCCTGAGGCTCCACCATCGCAAAGCCCAGGCGCATTAGATCGGCAGTGATACGGTCGGACTCAACCCGGTTGACACGGCAGCCGAGGTTGACGACAGAGATATGAGGTGCGAGCACGCGGGCTCCTTAATCGAGGATGTCGTCGAGGGCACTCTTGATACGGTCGGTCACCGACTTCTTACCGGATGCGACGTCATCGCCCATCTCGTCGGCAAAGGCGCGAAGCAGCTCGCGCTGCTTATTGGAAAGGTTCGTGGGGACGACCACACGCAGCTGCACGATCAGACGACCGCGCGAACCGCCACCGCCGATACGCGGCATGCCGTAATTGTTGACGCTCACGGTGTCGCCGTACTGGGC
>UQZH01000058.1 GCA_900545445.1 uncultured Collinsella sp.
GTTTTCGGGGCGTGCGGGCGGCCGCTTGTGACCGTTGGCAGCGGTGGCACTTTCCAGCTTTATTGCAACGGAGTACAATGGGTAACGTTTAAGTTCAACTTGAAGTTTTAGTCGTGGCATCGGGCTTCGGCCGTAATGCAGGGAAAGGAGTTCCATGGCGATCTATGTGACATCTGATGCTCACGGGCACGTGCGCGCGCTGGACGAGGCCCTTTCCAAGATCTCGCTGACGTCCGACGACACGCTGTACGTGCTAGGCGACATGATCGACCGCGGTCCCGATCCGGTCGGCGTCATTAACTTGGTACGGTCGCTGCCCAACGCTCGCGTGCTTAAGGGCAACCACGAGCAGATCATGCTCGACGCGATCATTGGCCAGGACCCGCTCGATGCCGAGACCTGGGATATCAATGGCGGTTGGACCACGCGTCAGCAGCTCAACGAAATGGAATTTGAGGCATACGAGGGGCTGGTGCGCTGGGCTGCCGCCCTGCCGCTCTACGCGGTGGTCGAGACTGCCGAGCGACCGTATCTGCTGGTGCACGCCGGCGTTCAGACCGAGGCGGCGCGTGCGTTTTTGCTTGAGCATGGTGTCGATTGCGGCGACGGCAGGGGAGCGGTCGATGCCGATAGCGAGCTGCTGCAGCAAATGCTCGCCGTGCAGTCGTCCGATGACTTGCTGTGGATTCGTCACGGCTACTGGGATGCCCCGACGGGGCTGCTTTCTGCCGAGGGCAAGGGCCCGGTCGTGGTGAGCGGCCACACGCCCACGGTGTCGCTGGGGCGTTATTGCGAGGTTGGCGGCCTGGCAGGGCTCGATGAGGAGTCGGGCCGCGGGCGGATGGTGCGCTTGGGTGGCGAGGATACCGCCGGCGTGCCCGATCGCATCGATATCGACTGTGCGGCGGCCACCGGTTCCGAGTTCGGCCGCGTGGGCATCCTGCGCCTGGACGACGGGGCGGAGTTTTATGCGAACATCAACCCGGGCGAATAATCGCTGCAAAGGGTAGCTAATTTGGGACGGGGCCTTTTTGACTACTTTTGCCCTTCTGCCCGCTAATTGATTTTTCTGGGACGGGGATTAAATAATCATTTGGCTGCCCGCTGGCTAAGTGAGTAGACTTTTTTGGAAATGCCGAGCACCCAACTTATTTGCCTCAATAAAACTGCAGGTCACAGACTTGTGCTTTGCTGGCGTGGTCGGGGATTCGGTAAAAGTCTACTCACTTAGTTTTGCGTGATGCATATTGTTCGCAACGAGACCCCAGTCGGGGAGATTCCATCGCAAATTCCGGTGACCGGGGCAGCTAATTAGGCGCCGTACGGGTTGCGGGCTCGTTCTATGCGCTGGCGGATGTGGGCGTATTCGACAATCAACAGCACCAGCAGTAGGGCCATGATAGCCAGGTAACTTACGACGGCACCCATCAGGCCCAGCAGGTTGATTAAGATCACCGGGAGCACCACGCTCACGGCAAAGCAGATCAGATAGATCTTGGTGACGTCGCCGGCGTGGCGCAGCACTGTGATGATGGCGTAGATAAAGTCGATGGCCGCGGTGATGCCGCCAGCGACAACCATCAGCAGCGCCAATGTGCGGTAGCGCTCAAAGTTGAGGCCGTACATAAAGCTCATGAGGGGAATGCCGGGGCCGGCCATAAATGCGGCGCATACGCCGGTGATGGCCACGATCAGCGCCATAACGGCAATAATAATCAAGTCAAAACGGCGGCGTTTGCGCGGGTTCGCCCAAATGCTCGACAGACGCAAAAGCTGCGGTTTATAGACAAATCCAATGCTCAGCAAAATAGCCTGCGCCGGAAAGAACAGGGCATTAAAGTACAGCTGATATTTGTAGGCCAGCGTGCCTTCCATCACAAACTTGGGCATGCTCTCGATGAGGTTGAACAGGAACAGTGCGCCAAAGAGCGGGGCGCACTGGACAAACAGGTGGCCGACCTCGCGCAGGCTCACGCGACGCGATTTTTCGGTTTCGAGCAGGGCCAGCGGCGCGGTGACCAGCACGAGCGAGACGATGGCGGTGACACCCATGGCCATGGCCGCGATGGGCATGCTGCGCGTAAGGAACAGCGCCACGCTAAAGACCGCGATGACGCCGACGGAGCGCAGCGTTTGGCTCATGCCGGCCAGGTAGAGTTTATCGGCCTGCTGCAGGCGGCCCTCGTACACGTCCGCTACGCCGTCGATCACCTTATACAGGTAGACGCCCAGGCCGATCGTTGCCATCTGCGCGTCGTAGCCGCGGGCACTGCTGTATGCAAGGCCGCAGGCCAGCGCGAATGCTCCGCAAAGCCAGCGGTTGAGCTGGTAGGAGGCAAAGGACGCCTTCTCGTCGATGTCCGAGACCTGAAAATTGCGCACGCCGTAGTTGCACGCGATCATGATGAGCGTGCCGGTGACAAACGCAATGGAGAACTTGCCGGCTTCCTCGGCGCCCACGAGCTGCGTGGACACGATGGTGAGCAGAGGAAACGCCATGCCCCATACGGCGGTGCCCAGGGTATTCCAAAGGTAGTCGCGACGGGTGGCATGATCTTCGTACTCGGCTTCTTGCGTGGAGAAGCCGCCGCCGTAGACGGCTCCGAGCAGGCGGTTCCACCAGGCATTGACCATGCGGTGGATGGGGCCGGGCTGGCGATCGCGCTCGCGGCGACGGCGTGTGGCCTGGTTGCTGTCGGGACCGCCGGCGTTACGCTGGCTTAGCTCTTGGATTCGTGCGAGCTCCTCGGCGGTGTGCGATGCGGGGAACAGGCCGTTCTCGATGCGTCCGCCCTGCCCGTGCGCCCCGCCCGATACGGTGGGGTCGGTGACGCCGTTGCGGCGGGCGATGGCGCGGCGGATGCTATCGAGGGGCGTGATGCTCAAGGCGGAGTCCTTTCTATTGCTGCGCTCTAGTATAGACGCGGCGGTGTTTGCTCGTGTTTTTGAACGGATTGTTCAATATTTCGGCAGGCGGCAGAAAATTGTCGGTAAGCGTGCGGTATCCTGTTCAAGTTTTATGACACCCCCGATGCCGCCCTCGCGGTACCAAGGAGCTTTTACCCATGGACGTCGCCGCATTTTTGCTGGCTCTTGTGCCTATCATCTGGCTTGTCGTGATGCTGCTGTGCTTTAAATGGCCGGCCTGGAAAGCCGCGATTGGTTCGTTTGTTCTTTCGTGCGTGCTCGCCTTTGCGTGGTGGCATTTGCCGGTGGCGCAGATAGCCACGGCCTCGCTCGAGGGCTTTTTGATGGCGCTGTGGCCCATCGTGTTGGTGATTATCGCCGCCGTCTTTACGTATAACCTCTGCGTTCGCACGGGCGCCATGGACGTGATCGGCAGCATGATCACCTCCATCAGCAGCGATCGCCGTCTGCTGGCGCTGCTCGTGGCGTGGTGCTTCGGCGGCTTTATGGAGGGCATGGCTGGCTTTGGTACCGCTGTCGCCATTCCCGCCGGCATGCTCGCGGGCCTTGGTTTTGAGGCCGTGCCTGCCGTGCTGATCTGCCTGCTGGCCAACGGCGTGCCCACGCCCTACGGCTCCATCGGCATCCCCACGGTGTCCGTTGCCGACCTGGTGGGTCTGGATTCCCTGCACCTGGCGACCGTTCAGCTGGTGCAGCTCGCACCGTTCTTTGTGGTGATGCCGCTGCTCATCGTGTTGGTTGCGGGCCGCGTGACCGACGATCAAGGCGATGTTGCGAGCGTAGGCGAGCGCCTGCACGGCGTGGCCGGTATCGCGCTGCTCTCTGGCGCGTCCTTTGTCGGCGCTGCCCTGGTCGTCGCTATGTTTGTGGGCCCCGAGCTTGCCGTGGTCGTGGGCTCCATCGTGTCGCTCGCGCTGACCGCCGCGCTTGCCATGCGCGCCGAGAAGTCCGGTCACCTGGACGCGCGCTTTCACATGAATATCGAGGCCGGTGAGCAGCTCACCGCTAAGTCGGCGCTTTCTGCCTGGTCGTGTTTCATCCTGATTTTTGTACTGCTGTTGGGTACGTCCAACCTGGTGCCCGCCGTGCATGCCGCGCTTGCGCCCTTTGCGAGTCACGTGCAGGTGTATTGCGGCGAGAACCCCGGCACGCTCACGTTTTCGTGGATTAACACGCCGGGTGTTTGGATCTTCCTGGCCGCGTTTATCGGCGGCGCCATTCAGGGGGCTTCGCCGCGTATGATGGGCGAGGTGCTGGCCGCGACTGTGAAGCAGATGATGCCGACGGTAATCACGATGCTTTCGGTGCTGGGCTGTGCCAAGGTGATGGGCTATGCGGGCATGATCTCTTCGATCAGTGCGTTCTGCATTGCCGTCGCCGGTGGTCTGTACCCGATTCTGGCCCCGTGGATCGGTGCCGTCGGTGCGTTCGTGACCGGTTCGGGCACATCGTCGGGCATGCTGTTTGGTCCCATTCAGAGTCAGGCCGCTTCGGCGCTGGGTGTGAGCGACTACTGGATGGTTGCGTTGAACGCCCTGGGTGTCGCCGCCGGTAAGATGGTCTCGCCGCAGACGCTCGCGATTGGCCTCGCTGCCGTGCACGTGCGCGGTAAGGACGCCGAGCTCCTGGGCGCAGTGCTGCCCTACGCCGCCGGCATGCTGGTCCTCATGAGCGTCATCGCCATGCTCGGCCAAGGCCTGCCGCTGTAGTCGGCACTTTGGGAACGTCCCTAAGTGCCGGCATCTAGGGACACTCCTTGGTTGTTGCCTGTTCATAAGTGTCCCCAACGATTAGTCGATTAAGAACGTCCCCAATGACCAGGCCGCTTGCCTGCGATTTTTGACCGTTGGGCGGGCGCTTCGCCCTTGCCGCAAAAACGTTTTTGCATATCGGGTACAACGGGCTTTACGTGAGTAAAGTGCGCGCCGCGTCCGCGTGTCGCGTTTTTAAAGGAGGCCCCATGCCTGGTGTTACCCCTGCAGAAGTTTTGTCCAACTTTGGCATTACGCTGGTCGAAGATCCCGCCGATAATCAGCCCCGCCTGTTGGTCGATCTACCCGCCGCGGAGCTCGTCGAGCACGCCATCCGCCGCGAAGAAGGCCGCATGGCATCCAACGGCGCGCTGGTGATCGAGACGGGGGAGCGCACTGGTCGTTCTCCCAACGATCGCTTTATCGTTGACACCCCCGATGTCCACGATAAGATTGCCTGGGGTGCCGTCAACCGACCGCTTTCGATCGAGAGCTACGAGACCATCAAGGCCGGTATCGTCGACTATCTCAACGAGCGTGATGTGTTCGTCACCCGCGGCATGGCCGGCGCCGACCGCAACCACACGCGTCGCCTGCTCGTCGCCTGCGAGCGCGCCAGCCAGGCGCTCTTTATTAAGCAAATGCTCGCCCGTCCGCTCGCTCGCGAAATCGCGCGCACCGGCGAGCCGGACTTTTGCGTGCTCGCGGCGCCAGGTTACCAGTGTGACCCTGCCATCAAGGGCCTCAACTCCAGCGCCGCCGTGGTCATCAACTTCCAGGAGCGCGTGATTCTGGTCGCCGGCACCGGCTACTCCGGCGAGATCAAAAAGTCCATCTTCAGTGTCATGAATTACTTGCTGCCCGTCGAGGACGACGTTCTGCCTATGCATTGCTCGGCCAGTATGGACCCCGTCACACATGAGACCGCCGTGCTCTTTGGCCTGTCCGGCACCGGCAAGACCACGCTTTCGGCCAACCCCACGCGTCTGCTGATTGGCGACGACGAGCACGGCTGGTCCGACATGGGCATCTTTAACGTCGAGGGCGGCTGCTACGCCAAGTGCGAGGGCTTGGATGCGTTCCACGAGCCCGAGATCTTCAACGCCGTTCGTTTTGGCGCCATCTGTGAAAACGTGGTACTCGATGAGAATCGCAAGCCTAACTACGACGACGTCTCGATCACGCACAATACGCGCGTGGCCTACCCTGTGGAGCATATCCCCAACGCGTGGACCAAGGGCATGGGCACCACTCCGAGCGTCGTGCTGTTTTTGACCTGTGATGCCTTTGGCGTGTTGCCGCCCATCTCGCGCCTGACGGCCGACGCCGCCATGTACCACTTTGTGACGGGCTTCACCGCCAAGATCCCCGGCACCGAGGTCGGCGTCACCGAGCCCACGCCCACGTTCTCCTCGCTGTTTGGCGAGCCGTTTATGCCGCTCGATCCTATGGTCTATGCCAAGATGCTCGGCGAGCGTATCGCCGACGGTCGCACGCGTGTGTACCTGGTCAACACCGGCTGGATCGGCGGCGGCTACGGTGTGGGTCATCGCATCGAGCTGGCCTACACGCGCTCGCTGGTCGCGCGCGCCCTCGACGGCACCATCGAGGACAGCGAGTTCGTGCACGACGATATCTTTAACGTCGACATTCCCACCACGTGCCACGGTGTGCCCGACGGCATTCTGGTGCCGCGCCAGTACTGGCAGAGCACCGCTCGCTACGATGAGGCCGCGCACAACCTGGCGGTGATGTTTGAGGAGAACTTCGAGAAGAAGTACTCGCACCTGCCCGAGTCTGTCAAGGCCGCCGGCCCGCACGCTCAGGTGCCCGCCGACGCCCGTCATCGCGGCCGCGGGCTGCTGGGACTTCGCCACTAGCGTCGCTTTAGACCCACAACCACCATAAAGGGGACAGGCACCTTTGTGGTGGTTTTGCTCGCGCGGATGACTCGGGTTACAATACGCCTGACATATCGCCCCCTTCTCCGGATGGGGGCAGCGTAAGCGCTCTTGTGGCGGCACCGTAGGACTTTGAAGGTGGCCGTCGTAAGGGCGCTTTTTGTTTGGGTGCCCTCGCTCGGGCGCGAATCGTGAAGGGAGCATGTATGAAGAGCTTTATTGCCGAGGATTCATTTTGGGAGCTGTTTCCTCAGGCGGCGGTCGGTGTTGTGGTCGTGGAGGGCATGAAACCCGCGGCTCAGATTCCCCAGGAGGATGTGGATGTAATTGCGGCGTTGCTCGACCGCGCCAATATCGATGCGGAGCGTCATTTGACCAGCGACACTATCAGCGAGAACGCACCGGTCAAGGCATGGCGCGAGGTCTATCGTCTGTTCAAGACCAAAAAGGGCGCGCGTTGCTCAATCGAGAACCTGCTCAAGCGCGTGCTCAAAGGCAAACCGGTGGGCCACATTACGCCCGCGGTGGATATCTATAACACGGTGTCGCTGTCCTATGCACTGCCCGTGGGAGGCGAGGATCTGCATGCGATTGAGGGAGACCTTCGCTTGAAGGTGACCGACGGCGGGGATGCGTTCCTGCCGCTTGGCGAGGAAGCGGACGACCCGACGCTGCCCGGCGAGCTCGCCTACATTGACGATGCGGGCGCCGTGTGCCGCTGCTGGAACTGGCGCGACGGCGTTCGAACGGCTCTATCCGACGATTCGGCCGACGCGTTTTTGGCGATTGAGTGCGTAGAGCCCGAGCGTATGGGGGACTGTCAGGCCGCCATCGATCGCTTAGCCGAGCTGCTTGAGCGCTATCTGGGGGCGACGGTTGTCGTTAAGACGCTTGTGACCCGCGACAATCCCCGCGTAGAGCTCTAGCGGCGCCTAGAACCTATTGATGCCCCAAACCACCACAAAGGTGCCTGTCCCCTTTGTGGTGGTTTTTATGTTGATGAGTTAACAAATAGGACGCGCAGTGCTGGCGGCCGCTGGGTACGGTTAAGATGTTTACCCGTTAGCATTATGCAAGCGAAAGGCGGTCGTCTCCCATGCAGCAGAGCGACGAGACACGTTTCGAGGACTTTGTCGGACTGATCAGCGGACTCTACAAGGAGATCCAGCGCATTAAGACATCTGAGGGCGCAAGGCTGGGCCTTAAGGGCTCCGACATTATGTGCCTGTACTATCTTGAGCGCAGCAAGGACGGCCTGACTGGTGCCGACCTCGCCCGCATGGCTGGCGTGACCCGCGCTGCCGTCTCGCGCACGCTGGCGCATCTGGAGGAGGGCGGCTACGTCGAAGTCGACGATTCGGGCGATGCCGCCGTTAAGTATCGCGCCCCGGTTCGACTGACCACGTTGGGCGGCGAGAGCATGAACGAGGCCGATTGCATTATTCGTGAAGTGCTCGACACCACCGGCAAGGCCATGGGCGTGGAACAGCGTGAGCAGATGTATGCGTCGCTGCGTACGATTCTCAACACCTTGCGCGAGCTGTAGGGCCACCAAGGCATTTGCTTCCCATTAACAACTGCATCGTCCCGTTTAAGCGCGTATACCGTGCCGGGGCATTGCTGTCAAAATTCCCTGCGCGAGGTCCGCGCAAGAAAGGATTCGCTATGTCCGTCCGCATTATTACCGATTCCGCAAGCGATATGTCGCCGGCCGAGCATCCGGCACTGGCCGTTTTGCCGCTGTCCGTCACCTTTGGAACCGATGTGTTCATGGATGGCATCGACATCGATCACCAGCGCTTTTACGAGATGCTCGTGGAGCGCGATGAGCTGCCCAAGACCGGTCAGGTTAACCCATACGCGTTTTCGCAGGCTATCGCCGAGGTTCGCGAAGCCGGCGATGAGGCTGTGATTATTACCGTGGGCGCTAAGCTCTCGGGCACCAATCAGAGCGCCCGTACCGCACTGGCCGAGGCGCCGGGCGGCGATGTGTACGTGGTTGATAGCAACAACGTCACCCTGGGTGAACGCATCCTGGTTGAGTATGCGCTGCGCTTGGTGGACGAGGGCCGTAGCGCGGCCCAGATTGCGGCGGCGGTCGAGGCCGTGCGCGACCGCGTGGTGGTTATTGGCCTGCTCGAGACGCTGGAGTACCTGGTGCGCGGCGGTCGCCTGTCTGCTGCTGCCGGCGCCGTGGGTACGCTGCTCAACGTGAAGCCGGTCGTGGCCGCCGAGGACGGCCTCATCGTGCAGTTGGGCAAGGCGCGCGGTTCCAAGAACGGTCGAAACCTGTTGAACCAGAAGGTCGAGCAGGCGGGCGGCGTCGACTTCTCCATGCCGCTGGCGCTCGGCTATACGGGCCTTTCGGATGCGGTGCTCAAGAAGTATATCGAGGACAGCGCGGCACTGTGGGCTGGCCACACCGAGGGCGAGCTGCCCGTTCACACCATCGGTGCCACCATCGGTACCCACGTAGGCCCCGGTGCCGTAGCCGTAGCCTTCTTCCAGCCCGCCAACTAACCAACCTGCCAACAAATGATCCCTTGGGGACGGAGGAAAACGGATCATCGATCGCACGGAGGCCGCGAATGATCCGTTTTCCTCCGTCCCCAAGGGATCATTTCTTTATGCTGTTAATGCGGAGAAGGGAGCGAGCGATGGCGTCTGAGGGCTTTTTTGAGCAGGTGTATGAGGTGGTCGAGCAGATCCCCGAGGGGATGGTCGCCACGTACGGTCAGGTGGCGCTGCTCGCCGGTCGCGCGCGAAGTGCACGCTATGTGGGGTATGCGCTGCATAGCAACCCACGCCCTGGTCAAATTCCCTGTCATCGCGTGGTGTTTGCCGACGGCCGTATCTGTGAGGGCTTTGCCTTTGGCGGTCCCGATGCTCAGCGCGAGCTCTTAATGGGGGAGGGCGTGGCGTTTACCGATTCCATGCACGTCGACTTGGCCGCCTGTCGCTGGCCAGCTGGACTCTAACAGTTCTGCCGTGGCCAAAACCACCACGAAGGTGCCTGTCCCCTTTGTGGTGGTTTTCCGTTGTAGGTTTACCGGGGCTAACTTATGGAGAAGGTGTGGCGGCGCATATAGAGGCTACAAAGTAAGCCACGGCGAACTATATTATATTCAGCAACGGAGCAGGCATTAGGCGATGAAAAAGCCTGCCCTGTTGAGCTTGATTCGCATTCCTCCCCTCTGTGCGATTCAACGGTGTACTTCGGGAACGGGCCCGCTGGCAACTGACTGCCGGCGGGCCCGTTCCCGTTTGTCGGGGGAGTGCAATGGGTAGAGCCGAGCCGGTCGGGCACCAAAAAAGGCGGACGCCATAGCGCCCGCCCTATAGCAATCGAAAGCTCAAGCCAGCAGATCGGTCTAGTACACCATGCCCATGGCGTCCCGAACCTCGGCCAGGGTCTGCTCGGCGATCTCGTTGGCGCGACGGTTGCCCTCGTGCAGCACGTCCTTCACATAGTCCAGATCGTTCTCGTAGCGCTGGCGACGCTCGCGGATCGGCGCGAAGTACTCGTTGACGGCCTCGGTCACGTACTTCTTGAGCTGGCCGGAGCCGCCCATGCCAATCTCCTCGGCAATCTCGACCTCGGAACGGCCGGTGCAGATGGCGGCGGTCGAAAGCAGGCCGGACACGCCGGGGCGGTTCTCGGGGTCGAACGTGATCATGCGCTCGGAATCGGTCTGGCTCTTCTTGATGCGCTTGGCCGTCTCCTCGGCGGTCATCGAGATGTTGATGGCGTTGCCGTAGCTCTTGCTCATCTTGCGACCGTCCAGGCCGGGCAGCAGCGGGGTCTCGGACAGCAGCGCGTCGACCTCGGGGAACACCTTGCCGTAGCGGTTATTAAAGCGGCGGGCGATGGTGCGGGTGAGCTCGATGTGCGGCAACTGGTCGCGACCGACGGGCACCACATTGCCCTTGCAGAACAGGATGTCGCAGGCCTGGTGCACCGGATAGGTGAGCAGAAGACCGGTGAGCTCGTGGCCCGAGGCCTCCATCTCGGCCTTAACCGTGGGGTTTCGCGCCAGCTCGGCCTCGGAGACCAGCGACAGGAACGGCAGCATGAGCTGGTTGGCGGCGGGCACGGCGGAGTGCGCGTAGATCATGGTCTTGTCGGGGTCGATGCCGCAGGCAAGGTAGTCCATGACCATGTTGTACACGTTGTCCTGGATGTGCTCGGTGGTGTCGCGGTCGGTGATGACCTGGTAGTCGGCGATGATGATGTTCGTGTTGACG
>UQZH01000059.1 GCA_900545445.1 uncultured Collinsella sp.
AGGAAGCCCCGTCTCCCGGAACTGTTTCCTTGGCGCGACTTCTGGCGAAGCCAGGGCAAATTATTTAGCCCAGTAACCCTGTAGCGAGTTAACAAAGGAGGCACCGTTTCCCCGGAGCTGATTCCGTCGCGCGACTTCTGGCAAAGCCAATAGCCCTCTTAATTCAGACTCGTAACCCTGCGGCTGTAGACGAAGGAAGCCCCGTCTCCCGGAACTGTTTCCTTGGCGCGACTTCTGGCGAAGCCAGGTGAGCGCAAAGGAAACAGTGTAGGGGGACGGGGCTTCCGGCGGGAAGTTTAGCGACGCTTACGCCTTGTTGACGGAGCCAAACTCCTCCATGAGCTCCTTGGTGCGAGCAACAATGTTGTCGCGACCAGGCTTGAGGAGCTTGCGGGGGTCGAAGCCCTTGCCCTGCTGATCCTTGCCGGCCTCGATGTACTCGCGGACGCCCTTGGCGAAGACGAGCTGCAGGTCGGTGTTGACGTTGATCTTGGAGATGCCCAGGGAAATAGCCTTCTTGATCTGATCCTCGGGGATGCCGGTGCCACCGTGCAGGACGAGGGGCAGGTCGCCGGTCTGGGCCTTAATCTCGCCCAGGCGCTCGAAGGAAAGACCGGCCCAGTCGGCAGGGTACACGCCGTGGATGTTGCCGATGCCGCAGGCGAGGAAGTCGACGCCCAGGTCAGCGATCTGCTTGCACTCAGCAGGATCAGCGAGCTCGCCGCTGGAGGTCACGCCATCCTCGGTGCCGCCGATGCCGCCGACCTCGGCCTCGATGGACATGCCCTTGGAGTGGGCAAGCTCAACGAGCTCCTTGGTGCGGTCGAGGTTAAGCTGGAAGGTCTCCTCGTGAGAGCCGTCATACATGATGGACGTGAAGCCGGCCTCGATGCACTTGAAGCAGTCCTCGTAAGAACCGTGATCGAGGTGAAGGGCAACGGGAACGGTAACGCCCGTGGCCTCGACGGCAGCCTTGACCATGTCGGCGCAGACCTTGAAACCGCCCATCCACTTAGCGGCACCAGCGGTGCACTGAAGGATCAGCGGAGACTTGGCCTCCTCGGCGGCCTGGAGAATAGCCAGGGTCCACTCGAGGTTGTTGGTGTTGAAGGCACCGAGACCGTACTTGCCGGCCTCGGCCTTCTTGAGCATGTCTGCTGCGTTGACGAGCATAAAAGAAACCTCCTGTAAGGTTGCTCCGATAACGCCTGTGATTTTACCACGGCGTATCCGAGCATAAACGTTCGATTGTTCACGAATATCGTCCAAACAGACTTTTTTTGACCGTTTGCCCTACGGAATCGACCCGTTGGGGAAAAATAGCTTGACGTTTGGACGCTTCTCGTGCTTCAGAAGCTGACTGCAAAGCTACATCTGCATGAAAGGGTTCTGCATAAGCTCGCGTGCCACAGTGGTCGAATCGCCATGGCCGGTTAGGCAAACGGTATCGGGCGGGAGAAGCCGGGCGAGCTTGGAGAGCGAGCACAGAATCGCCGCCTCGTCTCCGCCGGAAAGGTCGGTACGGCCGTGCCCACCCGGAAACAGGGTGTCGCCCACAAAGGCAATGTTCCCCTGCTCGGTGGCAGCAAACAAGACGATCCCGCCCGGCGTATGCCCTGGTGCCTCGATCACCTGCAGGCAGATATCGCCCACCTCGATTGCATCGCCCTCGGCGAGCAGGCGCGTCGGCTCCCCAGGGTCGGGCGTCTCAATGCCCCACATAGCTCGCTGTTCCTCGATGTTCGCATGCGGCACCGCCACATCCTTGGCACACAGCTCATACTGGCAGCCCTCGCCAACGGTGGTTCGTACGCCGGCAACACCACCAACATGATCAGCATGGCCATGAGTGCATACGGCGCCAAGCATGCGTACGCCGGGATGCTCGGCTCGAATATGCTCCACCAAGCGCCCGCCTTCCCATGCGGGGTCGATAATCACGCACTCATTGTCCGAAATAACAGCATAGCTATTGGTCTGAATGGGACCGTTTACGAGCGTCTCGATCTTGACCGATCCCTTGGGAGTTAAATCCAAGGACACAGCATTCATGTCCCTCTCCTCTCAATAGAACTCGAGGCATCGAACGATGCCTCGAGTGTAGCGAATATCGATAATGTGACACGTTCGTCGCGACTAAACGCGGCGCTTAAGCTGGGCTCCACCCTCGCCGGGCATCAGGCGGCGCGCGTCGTAGACCGAGTCGACGCTGCTGATAGAGGCCAGCAGCGGATCCAGACCACTCGCGTCCGAGATCTCGACCATAAAGCGCAGGGTTGCAATACCCTCGCGGTTGGTCGACGTGGCGGCAGAAAGGATATTGCCGCCTGCATCGCCAATGGCGATGGTGACGTCCTTGAGCAGGCCCATGCGGTCCAGGCACTCGACCACAATCTCGACCTGGAAAAGCGTATCGGCAGCACCATCCCACTCTACGTCAATCATGCGCTCAGGATGTTCCATAAGGCCCTTGACGTTGGGGCAGTTGGCGCGATGCACCGAAACGCCACGACCGCGCGTGATGAAGCCAACGATGTCGTCGCCCGTCACGGGGTTGCAGCAATGAGCCAGACGGACCAGCAGGCCGCTGTTGCTCTCGCCCTTGACGATAATGCCGTTACTGGCGCTCTTACCGCGCTTTTGCGGCTTGCGGTTGGAGCCGCGAGCGGGCTGCTTTACGACCTCGGCGATAGCCTCGGCCTTGGTGAGCTGTTCCTCGGGCTTGGGGTCCAAGATTTGCTCGACCTTATTGCCCACAGCGCGCGGGGCGACCTTGCCCGCGCCAACGGCTGCAAAAAGGTCCTCGAGCTGCTTGAAGTTAAACTGCTCCGCCACGGCGTTGAGCGCACGCGTGGATCGTGGCGTAGAGATGCCATACCCGCGCTTACGCAGGTCCTTGGCCAGTATATCGCGGCCGGCGGCAGCGTCGTCATCCTTGGTCGCGGCGGCGAAATAACGGCGAATCTTTGACTTGGCCGAAGGTGTCTTGACGATCTTGAGCCAATCGCGCGACGGCTTAGAGCTCTTGTTAGTCAGAATCTCGACACGGTCACCCGTCTTGATCTCGTGCGTGAGCGGCGCCACCGCACCGTTGATTTTGGCGCCGACACAGTGGTTACCGACCTCGGTATGAACGGCGTAGGCAAAGTCGAGCGGTGTAGAGCCGGCACGAAGCGCCATGACCTCGCCCTTGGGCGTAAAGACAAAAATTTCCTGGTCGAACAAGTCGACCTTCAGCGAATGCAGGTATTCCTTGGCATCGGTGATCTCGTCAGACGCCGCCCAGTCGAGTGAGTGCTTGAGCCAGTTGATCTGGTCGTCCAGACGCTGCGCATCGTTAGTCTTGGAGGCAGACGATCCGCCCGACTTCTTATACAGCCAGTGGGCAGCGATGCCATACTCGGCCTGCTCGTGCATTTCGTAGGTTCGAATCTGAATCTCGAGCGGACGGGCCGTGGGGCCGATAACCGTCGTGTGAAGCGATTGGTAGTTATTGACCTTGGGCATGGCGATATAGTCTTTAAAACGACCGGGCATGGGATGCCACAGGGTATGCACGGCACCAAGCGTGGAATAGCAATCGCGCACCGAATGAGTGATGACGCGCAGCGCCACCAGGTCGTAAATCTCGGAGAACTCCTTGCCCTTGCGCTTCATCTTTTGATAGATGGACCAATAGTGCTTGGAACGACCGTTGATCTGAAAGCCCTCAAGACCAATGCGATTGAGCTCATCGGTGAGCGTCTTGATGGTCTCGGCCAGATAACGCTCGCGAACCTCGCGCGACTCGGATACCATGCGCGCGATGCGCTGGTAGGCATCGGGCTCCAAGTAGAAAAAGGACAGGTCCTCGAGCTCCCACTTGATTGAACTCATGCCCAGGCGGTCGGCCAAAGGCGCGTACACGTCCATGGTCTCGCGTGCCTTAAACAGGCGGCGGTCCTCGCGCAGAGCGGCAAGCGTGCGCATGTTATGCAGGCGGTCGGCGAGCTTGACGATGATGACGCGGATGTCCTTGGACATGGCGAGGAACATCTTGCGCAGCGTAAGCGCCTGCTTCTCGTCCATGCTGTCGACTTCAATGTTGGTGAGCTTGGTCACGCCGTCGACGAGCCCTGCCACGGTTTCGCCAAACAGACCCGAAACATCGGCAAGCGAGGTCTCGGTGTCCTCGACGGTATCGTGCAGCAACGCGGCGCACACCACATCGCAGTCCATCTTGAGGTCAGCCAGAATGATAGCTACCTCGACGGGATGGTTAATGTACATCTCACCCGAGCGCCGCTTTTGGTTGCAGTGCTTCTCGGCAGCAAAGCAGTAGGCCTGCTCCACATTGGAGAAGTCGTCCTCGTTCATATATTTGAGGCACAGACGCTCCAGCTTGTCGTAGCTGTCCGCCATAATCTCGGGCGGCAGCTCATCGGCATGCTTATAGTGCTCCATCTCCGAAAACGGCTGGAGGGTGGAATCATGGGCGGTACGGGCTGCGGCGTCCATCGAGGTCCCCTTCCCCTAGGCCCGCGGTACGATCGGGCGGTTAACTTTGGCTAGCATATCAGAAGCGCACGAATCGAGTGCCCAGCTCCGAAAAGCCGTGAACTCCATGCGCGAGCGCAAGCCCTCCAAATAGCGAATTGACCTGCTTAATTGCACGCGACCGGGGTTTTCCGCCATCGCGATGCGACGCGTATCGTCAAACCCCGAAACGCGGCAGAAACCGAGTTCTTCGAAGATTCCCAGGCCGCTTTCCACCGAGCGCTCGTCGACCGGCGTGCGGGCATCGATGGCAAGACACATCTGCGCAATGTCGATATCGCTTGCGCAGAATGAATCGTCCCCCGTCTTGCCACGGTTGGAGCGCCACATGGTCTGCAGCGCTCGATAGAGCGTGACAAGCTCATCGCGCTCGGGCGCGTAACAATCGAGCAGGCGCTCATTAATACGAGCGTCACGCGACGAATAGAGCAGGTGAATCACGGCGGGCTGTCCATCGCGGCCGGCACGGCCACTCATCTGGTTAAACTCAATCGCACCAAACGGCATGTGGTAGAGCACGACATGACGGATATCGGGCAGGTTGACGCCCTCACCGAAGGCAGAGGTCGAAACGATGCAACTGAGGCTTCCGTCGCGAAACGCTTCCTCGACACGGCGGCGATCGGAGCGCGCAAGCCCGGCGTTATAGAACGCAATATGGGTCGCGCAGTCGGGCACGCGTTTGCGCAACGTCTTGGCAAGCGCCACGGACTGGTCGCGCGAGTTGACGTAGATGACGGTCTTCTCCCCCGTCGCCACAATTGACACCAGGCGATTTTCGCGGCTCGCAAGGTCACGGTCGTCCTCGAGTTGCAGGTTCTCGCGAACGGTCTCGTCGACCACCGTCCTGGTAATCGGCAATACACGAGCAAGCTCCGCCACGACCGGGGCCGTCGCGGTAGCCGTTGCCGCCATGACAACGGGGTCGCCCAGGGCTTTGAGAATATCGGGCATGTCGAGGTAGGCGCTCCGGTCGCCGCCTTTGGCAAGACCGGCATGGTGTGCCTCATCGATAACGACAAAGCCAATACGTCCAGAACGTGCAAAGCGATCGCGATGGATAGACAGGAACTCCGGCGTCGTGAGAACGATGCCGGTGCGGCCCGAAGCCAGGCCGGCAAACACGTCATCGCGCGCTGCCTCCACGGTCTCGCCGGTCAACACGCCCACGCCAATGCCGAGCGCAGCCATCGTCGACGAGAGGTGATAAGCCTGGTCGGCAACGAGCGCGCGCAGCGGATAGACAAAGATGCTCGCCCGCCCACGAAGGACCGCCTCGCGCGCGGCGTGCACATGGAAGATGAGCGACTTGCCGCGCCCCGTCCCCATAACGGCCAAGACGCTCTGGTGGTCGGCGAGCGCGTCGAGTGCCTCGACCTGCGCGCGATGCGGCTGGTTCGAGCCGATAAAGCTATGGATAAGCGAGCGCGTGAGCTCGGTATAAGAAAGCTGGGCGAGCGTCTCACGTTTACGCGACTCCAGGCGCAGGCCAGAATCCGCTGGTTGCACGCCGCGGCGAAGCTCACATGCCGGATCGTCGATATTGGGCGCCGCGGTATCGCGCACCAAGACATCTTTAATCATGAGCTTGGGCTTCACACGTCCCTGCCAATGTTCGGCCACGGCCTCGAACACCAAGTCGACGGCACTGTCGCAATTGATGAGTTTATCGATCTGCGGCACGCGGAACATGATGGCCGGCACGCTCGCGGCGCCATCGGTCGCCACAAAGCGCATGTGCTCGCCGGTTTTGCCCACCACGGCGCGATTGCACATCGTCACGCCCTCGGCGGCCAGAAGCGGCACCTTATTGCCCTGGCCAAACGGCTCAAGACGGGAAATCTGCTCGATGGTCTCGATATTCAGCTCGGAGAGGTCAACGGTGGCGGCAACCTCGTCAGTGTCCTCAAAGTCATCGGCAGGAAGCTCCGATAGCACGGCCGAAAGGCGACGGCGGAACTCATCGAGCTTGGATGCCTCGATGGTCACGCCCACCGCACCGGCATGCCCGCCGCGACGAATCAGCAGGTCGGAGCAGCGTTCTACGGCGTCGAACAGGTTGACTTTGCCCACCGAGCGACCCGAACCGCGAGCGATACCGTCCTCGATCGAGAACAGCAGCGCCGGCACGTGATAACGGTTGGTCAGGCGGCTCGCCACGATGCCCTTGACGCCCTCGTGCCAACCTTCGCCGCCCACGACAATCGCGCGCCCGCCGTCATAAGTCTCCTCGACCTTCGCCATGGCATCGCGCGTAAGCTCGGCCTCGATCTCGCGGCGTTGGCGATTGATTTCCTCGAGCTCGGCGGCAAGCGCGCTCGCTTCGATGGGGTCGCGGGCAAGCAGCAGGTCGAGCGCCAGCTTGGGATCAGCCATGCGGCCGGCAGCATTCAGACGAGGGATGAGCGAAAACGACAGGCCGTCGGCCGTAATGGTAGAAAGGTCGGCCTTGGCAAGTGCGGCAAGCGCGATATAACCGGGGCGGGCCGTCACGCGCATCTGCTGGATGCCCTCGGCGACCAGTGCGCGATTCTCGGGCGTGAGCGGCATCATGTCGGACACGGTGCCCAGCGCCGCGACCTCTATCAGCGAACGCCAATACGACGGCTTGCCCAAACGCTCGCCCAGGACCTGTACCAGCTTAAGCGCCACACCGGCACCGGCAAGCTCGCGCGAGGGGCCCTCGTCCTCGAGCTTGGGGTCGGTCAGGGGCACGCCCTGCGGCACCTGGTCGGACGGCTCGTGATGGTCCGTGACCACCAAATCAATCCCCAGGCTCTCCAGGTAGGAGACCTCTTCCTTGGCAGCAATACCGTTATCGACGGTCACAATCAGGTTGGGTTGAGCAAGCTCGTTGACGCGGTCGAGCGCCGCACGCGACAGGCCGTAGCCCTCGTCAAAGCGGTGCGGAATAAACGGCGTGACGTTGGCGCCAAACGAACGTAGCGCCTCGGTCAACAGACAAGTCGACGTAATGCCGTCGACGTCAAAATCGCCAAAGACGGCGATACGCTCGTGGTTGCGAATAGCACGCTCAACGCGGTCGGCGACGACCGCCATGCCCGGAATAACAAGCGGGTCCGCCCAGTCGCGATCGAGCGAAGGCGTCAAAAACAGCTGGCCTTCCTCGATGGATGTAATGCCGTGCGCAACCATAATGCGCGCCACCAGCCCGGGTATGCCCAGACCAGCCGAAAGCTCCTTTTCGAGCTCGGGATTTTGCTGAGCGACCGCCCAGCGATGCGTCGTCTTAAGCGATGACATAGGCGCCCACCCCCGATAGGGGCAGGTCGCCGCGATACCTCTCACGGTTCATAGCGATGAGTCCTCTGTGTATGCCCGCTTCGGCAGGCAGATCTGTTGAACGGATTTATTATACCGTGCGGCACGGACGCAGAGCCTCGCGGCACGCCCTGGTTTCGGTAAACGAGGCCGGTAATAGCCTCGAAATAATCGAGCGTTTCTGACGCACGGACGCATGCGAGCGTCTAGCATATCCATTCAAACGAGTTCGCGGATAAAGGGAGTCACGGGGCATATGAAGCAATGGGTTGGACTGGGAAAGTTCCTCGCGGGGCATATGCAGGTCATCGTTCCGATTTGCGTAACGCTCGGCGTGCTCTTTCCCCAGCAGATCGGAGTACTTAAGCCCATCGTTCCCGCCCTCTTCGCCTTTATGACGTTCCAAGGTGCGCTCAGCAACACCTTCCACCAGGTCGCTGAGGTGTTCCGCCGTCCCCTGCACCTGATTTTGGCGCTGCTCGTCTCGGCGGTGCTTATTCCCATAGCAGCCTATGCCATGGGATCGCTGTTCTTTGGCTCCAATCCCAACCTTGTCTGCGGCATCGTGCTCGAGTACAGCGTACCCGTGGCGGTCACTGCCTTTATGTGGATTAGCATGTTCGGCGGCAACGGCCCGCTCGCGCTCACCATCATCCTGACGTCCTCGGTTATCTCGCCTGTGACGATTCCGCTCACGCTGAAGCTCTTGCTGGGTGCCACCGTCTCGATCGATGTGCCGAGCATGATGCAGGACATGGCCTTTATGATCGCCATCCCCGCCGTGCTCGGCATCGTGATCAACGAGCTCACACGTGGATGGGGACACGAGAAGCTCTCCCCCGCGCTCTCGCCCGCCTGCAAGTTCATGATGATGGGCATTATCGCCTCCAACTCCACCGCCATGAGCGAGTACGTCCTGCACATGAACGCGATGCGTCTGGAAGTCGCCCTCTTTATTTTGACCTTCGCCATCAGCGGCTTTGTCGTCGGTTTTCTGGTCGCCCGTGCGCTGCATCTGCCATATAGCGAGACGACTACCATGTGCTTTACCTGCGGCATGCGTAACATCTCTTCGGGCGCCGTCATCGCCACACAGTACTTTCCAGGCGAAGTCGTGTTTCCCGTCATGTGCGGAACGCTGTTTCAGCAGATACTCGCCTCGTTTATCGGGCATCTCTTTGAGCGTCTGACCGGCGAGGAGCGCGCCGCCCAGCGCAAGCGTGTCGAGGCCGGCCGCGACGCCATGGCGCGCTAGACTGTCCGCATTACACGGGTGTTAATCTTGCTATACGAGCGTTTCCAGATGCGCACGCAAGCGCTCAGCATCGATATCGAGCGTTGTCTCGGCATTGACCTGGGCCAAACGATAGCCGACAAAGTAGGGCGAAACCACCCAACGCGGCAGCGCCTTGGCAATGGTCCGACCGCCCAGGTGATAGAAGAACAAGTTGTACGACTCTGCGCGACCACCGTGGTGCTCGTTCAGGATATAGCGCAGAGCCACCTGGATCGCATCGGCGAAGAGATCTGCCTCGGCTTGGTCTCTTGTGTCATCGCTGGCGGCGATTCCCTGCGGGGCTGAAACGTTGACCCCAAAGAACCCCATGATCGGTTCGGTTGAGATGTTGGCCGCGATTCTCCCCTGTTGCCAGACATTGATGCCTTCGAAATTGGCGGAAGTCAACGAAGCATAGCCGTCTTCCTGCTCCAAACCCACAATCTGCATGTGCGGATGAACGAGACTACCGCCCGAGAGAGGACCCTTGTTCTTGTACATGAGCACGCTTCGATACTGCCGTGAATCGATCATCTGCTGCCAGCAATCCAGGGCAAACCTCATCACATGGTGGAGTTCATCTGGCTCATAGGTCACCAGGTCGGCATCGTGATCGGCTGACTCGATCAGCACGGTTTGACGGGTGGCGCGCAGGGTTTTGAACTTATTCTCGAGCCAGATGCAGTCGCCGTCGCGCCGGATGATATTGGCGAGTCCCTCGGTATCGCAAAAGGGGCACGCGGTGCCAGGGCGCCGGTTGTCGTCGGGCTTGCCGCTCGCCTGCTGAACGTCAAATACCAGCGCCACGGGTTACGCCTCCAGCGGCACGATCTTGGTGCCATGGAGCTCGGAGACGCCCAATGCCGCCGCCACGGTATCGCGGTTGGCCGTGGAAATGCCGCCGCCGGGAAGGATGGTCAGGCGGTCGCCCGCATACTCGACAAGACGCGATAGGTGCTCCAGATTGTCCTCGATCGGCGTTCCGGCAGCACCACCATGCGTCAGGATACGCGTGATGCCGCAGTCGGCGAGTGTGTCGACGGCATCGAGCTGAGCCTCGGGCGAGAGCTGGTCAAACGCCATGTGGAAGGTGATGTCAAGGGACTCGCGCTTGCACTCCTCGGTCGCGCAGCCCGCGGCCATCACGAGGGCGCCCAACGTAAGCTCGTCGAGCGCCCAGCCGCCGGCACAAGGCTTGCAGCAGCCAAAGACCAAGCCATCGGCGCCGGCGCTCACGGCAAGACCCAAGTCCATCTCCATCATGCGCAGCTCGTCCTGGTTGTAGTGAAAGTCACCGCCACGCGGGCGAATCATGCACATCACTCGTGCGTCATGCTCGTGAGCATAGCTGACCGTAGCGCTGATAACACCAGCCGAGGGCGTAGTGCCACCGACGGCAAGGTTGTCGCACAGCTCGATGCGCTTTGCACCGGCATCGATAGCCGCCGGCACCCGCTCAAAGTTCTCGGCACAAAACTCGTACAGCATAGATAGACCCCCAGATGGCAAACGTTTTCCGATGGGCATTGTCGCACGCCCCCATGAAGTTGCGGTGGAATAGGGACTGTTTTGGCCTCTGAGGCTCCCATTTAGTCCCTATTCCACCGCAACATAAGGGGGGCAGAACCAAAGTAACGCCGCAGGCAGAGGACGGACAGACACTATGACCCAATCCGAGGGCACGGAAACGACAGGAGCCCCCGCTCGT
>UQZH01000060.1 GCA_900545445.1 uncultured Collinsella sp.
GCGGCCGAGTTGTTCTGGCCCAGGCCGTTTTGGTAGGCGCGCTCTTCCTCGTACAGGCGACCGAGCGTGGGGGCATCGACGTTCTCGGCAAAGACCGAGAACTTGCCGCCGCGCAGCTGCGGGTCGATCATAAAGCGAACGAGGGGCTCGCCGACAAAGACGTAGCGGCGCTTTTCGGCCTGCGCTTTCACAAACTCGCGGACCTCGCGCGAAAGCTCGGGGTAGAACGGGGCGAGCATGGGGTCGTCGTCGGCGGCAATCAGGATGGTATAGAGTGCCGGCGCGGTGTTGACGCCGTTGATCACCAGAGTCTGATCCTCCATGTCGCGAGCGGCCTGCTTGGCAAGCTTCTTAAAGGAGAACGGGGCACGGGTGGCACCGAAGATGCTGGCCACGTGGTCCTCGAAGATGTTCAGGAAGTTCACGAAAGATCACTCTCCGTATAGGTTCTTTGGTATCCGAGCAAATATAGGCATATCCCAACGATTATAGAGGATAGGGTTCCCGCAACCGCCGCCTTGACGACGACCGCGGCCGCAAGGCTGGCAATTTCCATATGGTGTGCAAGACAGAGCGACGCCGCGGTGCCTATTCCGCAGCCGGCGATGGCAGCGATTGCAGTCAGGTCCGAGCCCTGCTCGGCACGCTTGGCATGGGCGTTGAGCAGCAGAGATGTCAGTGCAGCTGTCGCCGCGACGAGCACAACGGCAGCCCAGAAGAGCATGTCTCCCAGCGCCGCGGCAACATTGCCGAGTCCCAGCACGCCTCCGGCGGAAAGCGCAACCGTAGCCAGGCGGCCAAAAAGCGCGCCCATCCCCGTGGCGGCCGCGGCGCTTGCCGGGCCGAGCCAAAAGGCCGCGATGCCGGTGGCGACCCCGGCGGCAAGGAGGACGTCGCCCGTTAGACAGCCAAGTGCCACCGCACAGGTGAGCGCCGCGGCCGCGGCCGCCTCGGTGCGTCCCCAGGCAATCCACCAACCGGACATGGCGGCGGCAAAAATGACTGCGACCGGCAGCATCGACAGGATGCCCTGCGCCTGCATAGTGGCGTTGGACATGAGCACCAAAAAGCCCACGGCCGAGATGGCCGAGCCAATCTGCGGGGCCAGGCCGGCGGCCGCCCCAATCGCGATGGCCGCGGCAATAAGTCCGGGAAGTGCCGCGACGCCAGCCGTCTGCATGAGCAAAAAGCTAAAGGCACCACACGAGAGAGCCGAGATGGCGCGCATGGTGTAATCGCGCGCGTGGCTCCAGCGCGTGCCGGCCCAGCCGAGTGCGGGGTCGACCTCGATGGTGTCGTCCTCACAGGGCAACGATTCGATATCGTCTGCCGCGCGCTCGTCATCCGACAGCTCGCCCACCATCTGCTCCAGGCTGCGACGCCCCTCGCGCACGCTGCCCAAGCCGGCGAGCAGCTGGTCGCAAAATGCCTCGATGCTGTTGGGGCGGTCTTGCGGCATGGGAGAGAGGGCACTCATGAGCGCAGCCTCGGCTCCCGGGGGAAAATGCGGGATGAGTTCGCTGGGGTAGGTGGCGCCGCCGATGATGCGGCCGAGCGAGTCGCCGGGTGTGGCGGCCATAAAGGGAGCGCTGCCGCACAGGCCCTCGTAGATCACACAGGCGAGGGCAAAGACATCGGCGCGCTCGTCAACCGTGCCAGTCTCGATGTCGAGCTGCTCGGGTGGCATGTAGCCGATGGTGCCGCCGCGCGAGCCGCCAAAGCCGCCGGCAGACGACAGCCGCGCCATGCCAAAGTCGGTGAGCTTTACATTGCCCGAGTGGTCGATGAGTACGTTGGCGGGCTTAATATCCAGGTGGAGCACGCCGTTGCTATGGGCGAAGGTGAGCGCCTGGCCCAGCGCGTCGGCAATTGCCGCGGCCTCGTCAAAGGTGAGCGAATGGCCGTCCACGCGATGCAAAAACTCGGCTAGGGACATGCCGTCGACATATTCCATGACCAGGTAGGCATAGGCGGTATCGTGCGTAAAGTCGATAACCTGCACGATATTGGGATGTTGAAGCATGGCGGCGGTGTGTGCCTCGCGCAGGACATCCATGATGTCGCTGGCGGGCATGTCGGCGCCGTTGATAAGGGGGATGCGCTTAATGGCGACGCGACGGCGCAGGTGCGTGTCGCGGCAAATCTCGATGGAGCCAAAACCGCCGGTCGCGAGCGTTTCGAGCGGCTGGAACCGCTTGAGCAGCTCGCGAGAGCTGGTGCCCTCCAAGGGAACGTCCGGCGAGAACCGGGCGGTATGTTGCGAGAAAAGCGGCATGGCCAACCCTCGTGCGTTTAAAGTTCGTTTGCGAGCGGCAGGCGCGGAGCCGAGCCGTTCGCGGTGGCATAGATGCTGCTAGTTTAGCACGCTCGGGCGCATGGTGAAGGTAGCGGGGCGAGGTGGCCTATCTGGCTTGGCCCTCGTCTCGACCCATCCGGAAAGCGCGTCCCAGTTTTCGTCCAAATTGCGGGATGCGTTTTCCGAATGGGGTAGGCTGCGGAAACTGCATCCCAGAATATTGGCCTAGAACGGGATGCAGTTTCCGGATCGATACTCAAAAGGAAAGCGCATCCCGCTTTGATGCGGGGACTGCGGACAAAAGCTGGACCGTGATCTGGCTCGGATTGGAGTTCGCCTGAATCGTTGATGCTGGCTGGTGCAGGCGCGGAGATAAATGAGCAGCCCGAGCGATATAATGACACGCTATGGAGGCCATATGCTCTTTTCCCGCCGTTCTGCTACATCTGCCTGTGCCGTTGCGCTTATCGTAATGGCGGTCACCCCTTATCACCGGTTTTCATCTTCAATCGGCCTGGCATCAGGTGCGATGACCTGGCTCGTTATCCTTGGTGCATGCCTCGCGGCGTTTGGTCATGGTGTTGCGCTCCGCAAGGGGAGAGAAATAAGACGGCCGAAGCATCTCGGTGCTATCGGTGTTTTCCTTGGTGTTATTGCTACGGTTCCCGAATGGGCCGACTTGGCCTTCTATGCTCGCGGAGATTCTATTCCATTCGTGTTTGCGCCTATCTGGCTGTTGCGCGGCGTTTCATGCGCCTCGTGCTTCACTGGGTCGTTGCTCCTCTCATATGTAATTTGGAATACGGCGGGCTCTCCTTTGATACGGGGGGCGGCGCGGGACGGCGAAAGGGGGACCCGCCGACCGCAGAGCGCACTTTTTGCAGAAACAGTAGTTGTCCTGTCTTGCCTGCTGTTTTGCTGTCGAGTTTCATGGAGAGTCGTTCCCGAGCCATGGGGGATGTCCCCTGTAACGGCCGCATCAATTGGCCTTATGCTTTTAATTCCTCTGGTCTATCTCATGTTGGCTGTGGCCCCGCTGCTTTGCTGTCCCCGCGCCTTTGGTCGGGGGCAGGGCGACGTGTTTGCCCGTTCTGTGCTCGTAGCAGTTCCTATTGGCCTTGTTCCGGCTGTCGAGGAGGCATACTTTGCAAGCGATGCCACGGTCATTGCATCACTGTCGACGGGGTCCGCTATTGCTGTTGCCGCCTTCGTATACACATTGCTAAGGGAGAAACGGGACAACAATTCGGATACCCCTCGCACGTCCGACCCATTCGATGCGGGGGTGTTTTCCCCTGCCCTGTCGCCTCGAGAAGAGCAGTTTGTTCGACTGCTGCTCAAAGGGAAAACGCCGGCGGAAATTGCCAGGGAGACGGGTACGAAGCCATCGACGGTGCGAACAACGCTTCACCGAGCATACGGGAAGGCGTCGGTTGCGGGCTCACGCGAGCTCGTGGCGTTGTTTGCGGGTGAGGGTGATACTGTAGGGCCTGAGATGCCGCAGCGGCATGCTGACGATATGTTGGCATCAGCTCGAACGCGCCGGCTGTTTCGATATCTGCTCACATTATTTTTCATCCTCCTTGCGGCAGGCCCCTTGGTAATGGCGGATAGCGATTGGGGGTCCGGTGTTACGCATGCAATCGCCTTTTCTCTTGCAAGCTATACATTGGGTCTCGGGCTGCTTCTGTCGCTGTGCAGCGCGGGTAGAAAACCGAAGCGCGGGGACGATCTGGATGGAGCGGATGGGGCGATCGGGCTCGGAAGCCCGTGCGTATGGGCGATACTGTCTGCTGTGGAGTGGTCTTTTGTTTATATCGCGGCATGGAGGTGCATACGCGATCCGTTGATGGCTGCGCCGGTCCTGTTTTGCGGCATAGCGTCTATGGCTTCGCTCGCTGTTAAGCTGCGCCCGTTTAAGGTTCATGCCCATACTCGGGCCATCACGCTGTTGGTATCGATAGGTGTGACCGCTTTAATCTATGCAACTACTAGGGGTCGAATCCATGGACTTGCGGTACTGACGGGGATGCTGCTCACATATATAGTGCTGCGAAGCTTTCCGCAGCGCAAAATGCTTGGGGTATGGATGCTTTGCTTTGGGGCGGCGGCTCCTTGCTGGGCTGTCTTGTTCAATATGGCGCAGGATCTGATGGTTTTCGAGCCGTTGTTCCTTGCGTCGCTGTTGGGGCATAGTTCGGCTGTCAATGTCGTCGTGGCAACGGTGGTCGTCTGCTGGTCTGTGCCCATGTTCGTCACGCACATCGCGCTCGCCCACTCGGTTGAGAACGAGAGGGCCGTCTTGGAGTACCGTGCGAATGGGTTCACCGAAACGGCTCGCGTGCGCCAGCTGGCTTTGCTTACATCGCGCTCCCTTTCTGATGTTCAGTCGCAAATTTTGCTGATGACGGCAGAGGGCGCAACGACAAAGACCATTGCGGAGGACGTAGGTTATGCTGCATCTACGGTGCAAGCGTTGCGATCCGCATCTTATCGCCAGTTGAAGATCAAGAACAAAGCGGAGCTTATTTCATTGTTATCGCAGGTGGATAACGTGTAAACGCCTGGATTATCAACTCAATAGCGAGTGTTTACAGACATCTTTCTCCATTCATGCAAAGGTTGCCGTGCGTCGACGCATTGTTAACCGCTTTTGATTGGAGAAGGCCATGATTAAGCCAAGGAGCGCTATTGCTCGAATCGGAGTCGGCTTGGCGATTGTTGCGGGCTTGTCGATGGGTGCACCTGCCGCATCATTTGCTCAAGAGGAGTTTGACACTTCCCAGGTTTCTGGCATTTCGCAGAGCGCGGATGCCGGAATTGCCACATGCAAGAACAACATAGATAGAGATTTCGCTTTTCAATGTTCTGGCACGAGCGCAACCGGCTATCGCCAGAAAGAAGATCCATCTTCGGCCTGCATTCTTGGCGTGATCGGGATGGGGCCGGGCACTGTCGCTCGGCTCCATCCCATCGATGGGAGGATGATGACATTTGAATAGAAATCTAATACGGCACGAACTGTCCAAGATATTTGGCAATCCTATATTTGCGGTGGCTCTTATTTTGGCGACTGCCATTTCGATGGCAGCTGCCATCGAGGCGTGGTGGACGCTCGAGGCCGAGCGCAAGCAGCTGTTATCTTTTGGCTACGGCATTGGTCTGCAGTCTCAGACATACCTCGGCCAAACGCGTGAAAGTAGCTTTGGTAACTGGATCGTTGTGAGTGCAAATGCACCGCTATCGGCATCAGTGTTTTTCTATGCGCTGCCGTTGCTTGCCATGCTGGCCGGGTCGTGGTCATGCCTGTCCGAGCGTTTGAGCGGTTACGAGGCACAGATCTGCACGCGTGTTTCTAGAAATGCATACGTGAACGTGAAGATGCTGTCTGCTTTCCTTTCCGCGTGTGCGGTCACGGCTATTCCGCTACTCGTGAACTTCCTGATTGTCTCCATGCTGTTTCCCGCGTATCTCCCCCGAGTCGACGAATCGACTTACGTCGGGCTCTATCTGCATAGCTATTTTTCTGGCCTGTTTTATTCCCGGCCTCTGTTATACGTGTTGGTTTATACACTGTTCGATGCGGTGACGCTGGGGGTTCTATCCATGGCCGTGACCGGTCTGTCGGTTGTGTTTCGCAGCAGAATCAAGGCGACGGTCGTTCCATATCTGATTATGGTTGCATGGCATTTTGTTAACGACTGGATTTTTAGCGTCCTTTCGTGCGTCGGCTTTAACTGCAACATTCTTAACAGCATCAGGTCGGAATCACTAAATAACTGGCCCGATATTCGAGCAGGGTTTGCGGAAATCATTTTGCTGTTCGTCTTTTCTTTGATTTCCGCGAGATTCTTAAAAAGGCGTGAGGTGGTCTGATGCTGTTTAGGCTGGTCGCCGCGGACCTGAGGACCGTTTTGAAGAAGAACATCATTACTTTTATTGCGATTGCGGCAGTGACCGTTGCGAACTTGGTGTACGCCTACGGCTTGTCTTCTGTGTATGGGGTTCGGACGAATGCCTTGGGGTTTGCGGATAATCTCGCGCTCGTGTTTGCCGGATCCGCTCCGTTTGAGCCTAGGCCCGGGCTCATGTTTGTGCCTCCGTTAGGATGGCTATTTGTCATTCTGCTTATTCTCTATACAACACTCGATTATCCGACCGAATCGTTGCACGGGTTTGGTTTACAAGCGCTTGTTCGATGCCGGTCAAGAACCCTTTGGTGGGTCTCGCGTTTTATCTTAGTGGCGGCGGTAACGGCATTTTCACTGCTCGTGGTGGTTTGCTCTGTTGTGATTTGGAGCTTGATGGTGAGCCCCTCGTTCAGCGCGGTCGTCCATGGCGAGTCGCTTCAGCTGGCTAATTTGGCGCCGTGGTTTCTCAAAGCTGGCGAGGCGGATGCGCTGCCGTTTTTCACAGGTCTCTTTTTTGCTTTCGAGGCGCTTGCGTTTGCGCAGGCAGTGATTGGCTTTGTACTTGGGCCGTCGGTCTCGTTTGTGGTTTTAATGAGCTACCTGATCTGTTCGGCATTTGCGCGGCATTGGGTGCTGTTAGGCAACGCCCTAATGCTGTTGCGCTGGGGCGGAATTGTCAAAGAGGGAATCGCGACGGGCTCGAGCGTCTTGTTTTCAATTGTGATTATGCCGTTATGCCTATCGTTGGGTGGACTGTGGTTTCGAAGGGTCGACCTTATAGAAAAGGGGGACAAGATATGAGCGTGATCGTTAGGGACGTATCGAAGCGCATGGGCAAAAACGATGTTCTGCACAACGTGTCCATCGAGGTTGACCCTGGGACTGTGGTTGGGCTTCAGGGGATAAACGGTTCGGGTAAGACCATGCTTATGCGAGCGGTCTGCGGATTGATCAAGCCTACCGAAGGCGAAATCTCTATCGATGGCCAAAGGCTTGGGGCGGACATCTCGTTCCCGCCGAGTCTGGGGATGTTGATCGAGGCGCCTTCCTTTTTGGGATATCTGTCTGGCTACGATAATCTGGAGCTCATCGCTCAGATCAAGGGCGTTGCCGCCCCCGAGGACATTCGCTCTGCCCTGCGGCTCGTGGGGCTCGATGCAGACGAAAAAAAGAAGTTCCGAGCATACTCGCTTGGGATGAAGCAACGTCTGGGGATAGCTGCGGCAATTATGGAAAAGCCGAAGCTACTTGTTCTCGATGAGCCAACAAATGCCCTCGACGAAGCGGGCGTGGAAATGCTCAAGCGCGTTGTGGCGATGGCGGCATCAACGGGTCGCGAGGTTATTCTGTCCAGCCATGACGGAGAGGTGCTCGAGGAGCTGGCCGATCGGGTTTACTGCATGCGCGACGGTGCCGTTGTGAAAGTTCGGGAAAGGTCGTGAGCGCGATGAAGAAGACCCTGTGGACAAGAAGGGCGGTGCTTGCTCTTTTCGGCTGTGCTGCTACCGGCCTTGCGGGCATGAGGGTGAGCGTCGTTAACGGGAACCGGACGGTCATTCCTGAGAAATATTATGCGGAGGGCGAATGGCTCTCGATGGATGGGGCGTTTCTGGGGTCGAAGGATGTGGCGACTGACGGGTATTCGTTTTGCATAGACGGGGCAGAGCTGCTCACGCCGCGCGAGTATCTCAAGCGTGCGCATGATGATTATTCAAAATATGGCATCGTGGATACGAAAACGAAATTGAAGGACGCCGACATCACGTGTGTTATCGCCGTAAAGATGCGTGTCAGGAATAAGGACAATGTCGAAGGCGGAATCAAAACGTATGTTTGGCATTTGGTGCCGGAGTCTGCGCCAAACTATGACTTTGTGGTCAATACCGATCTGATAACGCAGGCAATGCCGGCTCTGGGCGGCTCTGCTGCGTTTGCTGTACAGGTTGGGGCGGAGAACGAGTTGCTCGTCCCATTCATGATGCAAAACACCAACGACTATTTCGAAGGTTACGAGACCGTCCGTTTTGAGAAGGCTTTTCCTGGGACTTATACGATGAAGATGACCGATCTGCCAGAGAGAAGGCTCTTAAGGTTTGAAGTGAAGTAGCTCGAAGATCCTGTTGGGGGAGCCTCATCCTACGCTGAAGCGGGATGAGGCTCCCTTCGCAGTGGCGCTCGGCCCTAGTGCTTCTTCTTGCTCTTCTTCTGCTTGCGCAGTTTGGCCTTGTTGTCCTGGGGCTTGTCTGCCTTGTCGCCCTGCTTGGCCTCGGCGGCAGCCTTCTCGGCCTTCATTTTCTTCTTCTTGGTCTCGATGCGGAGTTTTTTGTTGATGCGCGCCTTAAGGAAGGTGCCAAACTGCTCGGCATCGCCGCGGACAAAGGTGTCCTTAGGGATAGTCACACCCTGGTCGGCGAACATGGCTACAAAGATGCGCTCGCCGTCGAGCACGTGGTCGAGCTTCTCAAACGGGAAGAACTGCGACTTGCCGCTCTTGCCCCAAACCATCAGGCCGTCCTCGTTGGCGGCGACGCGGCGATAGCGACCACCCATGGACTCGTCGGCCTCGACGGCATCGATAAAGTCGCGGGCGAGGGTGTGGTGCAGATTTTTGCTCCACCAGGCCAAAAAGGCGCCGAATACGATCAGGACGACGCCAAACTTGATCCAGTTGCCGCCGGCCACCAGCATGCCAATGCCGAGCAGCGCGGCAATTGCCGCGGCGACATACAGCGAGCCGCGACGCCTGGGCGAGGCGACCAAGCGGGCGAAGTCGGTGACCAGGTCGTTTTCGTACTGGTACTCGTTGAGGTACAGGATGCCGTCGTCGGCTGCGGCCTGCTTCTCGAGCGCGACCTCGACCTGGTCGGCTGCTTCGGAGGGAACGAGGTTGTTCTCTGCGTCTGCCATGCTCTTTGGACTCCTATCGCGGCGGGCTCGCCGTACGGGTTATTATGAATGCAGTATGCCGTGCGACCGCATGGCCGTCGCGGCAACAAGACTCAGTATACCCGGGGGAGCACCCATGGAATCGTTGTACCGAAAGTATCGCCCGCTCACCTTCGACTCCGTGGTGGGCCAGCAGCATATCGTCTCGACGCTCGAGCACGCCATCACCGAGGGGCGCCTGTCCCACGCGTACCTGTTCTGCGGACCGCGCGGCACGGGCAAGACCACCATGGCGCGCATTCTGGCCAAGGCGCTGCTCTGCCGCAATGCCGAGGCGGCGCGCGCCGAGGGTGCGAGCGGCTGCATGCCCGACGGTACCTGTGAGGAATGCGAGCTCATCGCCGAGGGCAACCACCCCGATGTCTATGAGCTCGATGCCGCAAGCCGCACGGGCGTGGACAATGTGCGCGAGGAGATCATCAACTCCGTCAACTTTGCCCCGGTGCGCGGCAAGTACAAGATCTATATCATCGACGAGGTCCACATGCTCACGACGGCGGCGTTCAACGCGCTGCTCAAGACGCTCGAGGAGCCGCCGGCGCACGTGATCTTCGTGCTGTGCACCACCGACCCGCAAAAGATTCTGGAGACCATCCTCTCGCGCTGCCAGCGCTTCGATTTCCACCGCATCGGCAATGAGGATATCGAGCATCGCCTGTCCTATGTGTGCGAGCAGGAGGGCTTCGATTACGACGACGAGGCGCTGGCCATCGTGGCGCGCCATGCCAAGGGCGGCATGCGCGACGCGCTTTCCACGCTGGAGCAGCTGAGCGTTTTTGGCAACGGAGCCGTGCACGCGGACGATGCCCGCTCGCTTTTGGGCGAGGTTTCGGACCAGATCCTGGGCGAGTTTGCCCGCGCTATTGCCGAGCGTGATATTGCTGAGCTCTATGGGCTCATTCGCGCACAGGTCGAGGAGGGCAATGACCTGCTTGAGCTGACGCGCGACTTGGTGGCGCATGTGCGCGACGTGTATGTGGCCTGCGTTGCCGGTGCCCGTGCCGAGCTGTTTGAGGGCGGGGCCGAGCAGGCCGAGGCGCTTGCTGCCGAGGCCGCTGCCTTTGGCGAGCATTCGGTCGACCGTCTGGCCCGCGTGCTGACGGTGCTCGACGATGCCGCGCTGGAGATGAGGGGCGCGAGCGACGTTCGCCTGGTGCTCGAGATCGCCTGCACGCGCCTGGCACGTCCCGAGGCCGATTTGACGATTGAAGCCTTGGCCGAGCGTGTGGCACGCTTGGAGGCCATGGTCGCCAACGCCGCGGTGCCGGCGAGCGTGGCTGCTGCTGGTGCTGCGCCTGCGGCTGTCGCGGCTGCGCCTGCGGTGACGCAACAACCGACACTGATCTCGGGTGCCCGTGCTGCCGCTTCGGCAGCATCCGCTGCTCCCGCCGCTGCATCTGCGCGCCAGGGCGGCATGCCCTGGGAC
>UQZH01000061.1 GCA_900545445.1 uncultured Collinsella sp.
CTACCGGGAGTAGCCCCGACGGTTGACAAAACTATAGGAACACCCAATGACTATGTCACGGATGCGTCAGCGTTTGGTATGCCTGCGATGTTTGGAGCATAAATTTGGCGCCACGGCGCGATGCTGATGCTATAGTTACTGCGGATAACAAGGGTCAAGAGAAAGGCTGCAGGTGAAATCCAAACCTCGACCATACAGTCGATGACCCCATGCAGGTGCTTCTTGCGCATGTGCGGGGTGTGAGCGCCGAGCGGCGTGCCGCCCGCGCATGCGTATACATATCTAAAAGTCCACGGACGGCGTGCCGGCATGGCCGCAGTTCGAAGGGATAATGATGGGGAGCACCAGTGAATTATCTGAGTGAGATGCTCAAATTGCCGGTCTTGGACGTCGATGGCGAAAAGCTCGGCGTTGTGAACGATTTTGGCATTGCTACCGGCGAAGTTTTTCCGCACGTGACGTCGCTCGCGTTCCGCGGACCCGGCAAGACGCCGTTTATGATCAGCTGGCGCAAATGGGTCGACCGTATCGACGAGACGGGCGTACACCTTAAGTCGCCGGCCACCGAAATCCGTTTTTCGTACCTGCAGCCGACCGAACTCTTGCTCGCCCGCGATGTGCTCAACAAGCAGATTGTCGACACGCAGGGCATGAAGGTCGTGCGCGTAAACGACATCAAGTTTTCCATGTCGGGCGAAAATCAGCTGCGTCTGCTGGGTGCCGAAGTCGGCGCCCGCGGCCTGCTGCGCGCGATCAGCCCCGCACTCGAGCATGTCGTCGAGAGCTTTATGAAGCACCTGGGCAAACCGCTCGGCGAGGACATCATCGCCTGGTCCTACATGGACCTGCTCGACCGTTCGACTAAAAACATCCAGCTTTCGGTGTCGCACAAGACGCTCGGCGAGCTGCACCCTGCCGACATTGCCGACATTATCGAGCAACTCGACCCGCGCCTGCGTGCGCAGGTGTTCGCGCAACTCGACACCGCCCAGGCCGCCGAGGCCATCTCGGAGTTCGACGACGACGAGCTTATGACCGAGATGCTCGAGGGCCTGTCCGATACGGACGCATCGTCGATGCTGGCCATGATGGACCCGGACGACGCCGCCGACCTGATCGATGAGCTCGATTACGAGAAGGCCGAGAAGCTGTTGCGCCTGATGGGCGTTCAGGAGGAGAAGGCGATTCGTAACCTGCTGGGCTATGAGGACAACACTGCCGGTCGCATCATGACCTCGGAGTTTGTCTCCCTGCCCGCCACGGCGACGGTCGGTGACGCCATCGAGGCGATCCGCAAGCTCGATGAGGACTTCGAGAGCGTCTACTATGTCTATACCGAGGACCCGAGCGGCATGCTCACCGGCGTCCTTTCGCTGCGCACGCTCATCGTGGCCGACCGCGATGCCACGCTGGGCCAGCTGGCCTATCGCGACCTGGTGTATGTGTCGCCCGACGATGACCAGGAAGACGTAACGGACGAGATGACCAAGTACGACCTGGTCGCCATCCCCGTTTGCGACGAGAACCGTCACATCTTGGGTATCGTGACCTTTGACGACGCCATGGACGTTATCGCCGAGGAGCACCAGGAGGACCTGCAGATCGCAGGCGTCGGTTCGGGCGATAGCGCGTCCGACGACTCGACGAATGTGCTCAGCTGGTTTGTGCATCGCCAGTACTGGGTTGTCGTGTGGGGTATTGCCTCGTGCATCATGGCAACAGTGCTGGGAACGGCGCTGGGCTCTGCGCATCTGGTGGTGTTTCCCATGTGCGCCATGCCGCTCGTGTTGTTGGCTGCCTTGCGCATGGTGTCGTTCGTCAAGAATTACTTCCTGGAGTACGACGGCCATGACGATGAGCCCAAGCCGTATCTGGGGTTCTTCTTCCAGAGTACGGGCATGGGCTTAATTCTGTCGCTCGTGACCTACCTGTGCGCCCAACTGGTGCGCACCGCCGCGTTCCTCGACGCGCCTATGTTTGAGGAGCAACTCTTTACCGGCTGCTTTAACATCGCGGCCATCGTCTGCCTGGTCGGCAACATGAGCGCCGTGATTTACCTGATGGTGTTGTTCTGGCGTGACGAGCACGACCTCAATACGTCGGGTACCGCCATGAACGTCATTGCCGTCATGATTTCATGCGTGGCATACTGCATCGCCGTAGCGCTGCTCACCATGTCGGTCATGGGGTAGGTGGTCGCGTGCAAAACACGAAGCAAAAGGCGAGCACCAAGCAAAAGCTGACCATCGCGGCCATCTTTGGCGCCATGGGCCCTGGCCTTCTGGCGGCGCTTTCGGGTAATGACGCCGGCGGCATCGCCACGTATTCCAGCGCCGGTGCCAGCTATGGCTACAAGATGCTGTGGATGCTTCCCGTCATGACCGTGCTGCTCATCGTGACGCAGGAGACTGCGGCGCGTTGCGGCTGCGTCACAGGCAAGGGCTTGGCCTCGCTCATCCGCGAGCGCTTTGGCGTGCGCAGGAGCGTGTTGGCCATGGCGGCGCTGCTGATCGCCAATACAGCCGTGACCATTTCGGAGTTTGCGGGTATCGCGAGCGGCCTTGCCCTCTTTGGCGTGCCCGCGAGCATTTCGGTGCCGCTTGTGGCGCTGCTGGTGTGGATGCTTACCATGTCGGGCAGTTTCCAGCGCATCGAGAAGATTCTGCTGCTGGTGAGCTGCGTGTTCGTGACCTACATTGTCGCTGCATTTATGGCTGGTCCCAGCTGGGGCGAGGTGGCGGTCGACCTGGTTGTGCCCAACATTCAAAACGACCCCAGCTACGTGTCGCTTGTGGTCGCAACGATCGGTACCACCATCGCACCGTGGATGATCTTCTTGGCACAGAACAACGTGGTCGATAAGAATGCGGGCGAGGACGATATCGTGCTGCAGCGTATCGACACCGTGAGCGGCTCGATTGCCGCCGATGTCATCGCCGGTTTTATTATCATCACGACCGGTACGGTATTGTTCCCCGCGGGCGTTCAGATCAGCGATGCTGCCGACGCCGCCCGCGCGTTGGAGCCCATTGCGGGCCAGTGGTCCACGGTGCTGTTTGCCTCGGGCCTGGTCGCGGCGAGCTTCTTGGCCGCTTGCGTGCTTCCGGGCGTTACATCGAGCGCCATCTGTGAGGCATTTGGCTGGGAGCGCGGTGCCGATCGCAGCTGGGACGAGGCCCCGGTCTATCGCGGCATCATTACGGCCATCATTGGCATCTCTGCCGTGCTGGTGCTTATGCCCGGTGTTGACCTGTTCCAGATTATGATGACCTCGCAGGTCATTAACGGCGTGCTGTTGCCCGTGGTTTTGGTGTTCCAGGTGGTTATCGCCGCCGATCGTCACATTATGGGCGCCAACCGCAACGGACGCGTGTGGAACGTGCTCACGTGGGCGACTATCGGTGTGATTACGGTGCTGACGGTCGTCATGTTTGTTCTGCAGGCGATGGGCTACAGCGCGTAGCGTCTCTTTTGGGTTTCGAGCGGGCCGTGGCCATGGGCTGCGGCCTGTTTTTTGCCTGATGTAGGGGGTTGGTTATATATGTGTGGGCAAAAAATGCCAAATATGAGTACTGTTGCTAATCCAGTGGCAATTAAGACAAAGAAGATAATGAACATAACTAAAGTATCTGCTCATTAATATCGATACAGCCAGGCTTTAAACCGATCATTCTGTTCGGTCCAAAGGGGTATGGCGACCGAAAGAACGCCATTTTGGGCAATTTTGCCTGTTACTAAAATGGTATCAGTACTCATATTTGGAATTTTTTGCCCGCGGCCCCTTGGGGCCGGCTCGAAAAGAGCAATCTGGGGGCGTTTGCTGCGGGTGCGGGGCTTGCAGACGACACTCGGGGTGGCGAGGAACTCAGAATTCGGCCGCGGGAGGGCATTCATCGGCCGCGTCAGGAGTGTCCCTAAGTGTCGGCACATAAGGAACGTCCCTAACTGCCGGAGGGGGCGTCGGTTGTGGCCGACGGCCCCCTCCGGGTGCAAGCTGATTTGACAGTGTGTTACTTGTCGGTGCCTAGCTTGTGCGGTTTGTAGGCGAGCGCGTTGACGAGTGCGTCGGCGGCGGACTTGACGGCCGCCGGCTGCGGATCGTTAACGTGGTCCTCGGGATGCACGGGCAGGTCCTTCTTGACGGCATCGTGGATGAGCTTAAGGTACTCGGCCACGCCCGCGTTCGAAAGGTGTGTGCCGTCGCCGTCGAACAGATCGTTGCGGTTGGCGCTATATCCGTACCAGTCGATAACGCGCACGTTTTTATAGCGCGTGGCGGCGTTGGCGATGGCCTGATTGGTGGCGCCGACCCATGGCTGCGGGCTGCGCGTGTTTACAAATACGACGGTGCGCTGATTGCCGGCATCGGCCATGATGGCGTCAATCTGGGCATCGGTCACTAGGCCGTTGGTGCCCAGCGCAAAGACTACGATCTTGCCGGCGAGGTTCTGCTGGATATAACCCTCAAATGTTGTGCGGCCCGCATCGAACTGGCGGCCCTTTTCGGCATCGATGTGACTGTGGGGGAACACGCCGTCAAAGGAATCGACGGCGCGCAGCGACACGGAGTCGCCAATCATGAGCAGGTCGTAGGATCCGTCGGGGAAGCCGTCGTTGTCCTTGTCGGTGTCATCGGCCGCCTGCTGGTCCTGGGGTTTTGCATTTTTGGCTTCCTTGTTTAGGATTTCGGCGCCCTCGCCGCTCAGCGCGGATGTGTCGGGCACAAAGACCAGACCACCCAGCGCCACGACAAGCACGACGCCGCAAACGGCGCACACGGGAATATGCGCGCGCACCCAGTTTGCGGGCGTGGTGGTGCCTTCGCGGAGCTCGGAAACGGTGCGTCCAAAGGCGTCCTTCCTAAACGGCGTCTCGATAAAGCGATAGGAGCACTCGGCTACGGCGACCACCACAAGTACCTGCAAGATGTACTGCCACCAGGGCGTATCGCTGATGTTGGCGACCGGGTTCATGAGCAGCAGCAGTGGATAGTGCCACAGGTAGATGCTGTACGAGCGCTTGCCAACCCACACGAGCGGCTCGGCGGACAGCGCGCGGGCAACCATTCCCTGGGGCTGCACGCAGGCTGCGATGACCATGAGCGTGAGGATGGAGCATAACAGCGTGCCGCCGCGATACTGGAACGCGGTGTAGCCGTTGGTGAGTGCGACCATGGCGGCAAGGCCAACCAGACCCACGACGCCCAAGACATCGATGGATGCGGGCGAGGACCAAAAGCGCACGAGGGCGCTCGGCTGTGCCAGGGCGGTATCGGCTGATTCGTCGGCCTTCTTGTCAGGCTTGTCCTCGGCTTTCTTGCCGTGCTTGGCGGCGCCAGCCAGGCGATTGAGCCCCAAACGATGAGCGAGACGCACCGGCGCCAGGTCGCGATCGGGGATAAAGGCCATCCAGGCACCCAGCAGCAGCGAGAACACGCGGGTGTCGGTGCCGTAGTACACGCGGCTGGGGTCGGCGGCAGGGTTGTAAAGCACCATCATGGCGAGGGCAGATACCGCGGCAAGGCCCAGAACCACGCGGCGCGTGTTGGGCTTGCTCACATGCATGGATACCATGGCAAACAGCAGTGGCGGCCAAATCAGGTAGAACTGTTCCTCGATGGCAAGCGACCAAAAGTGCGTGAGCGGCGAGGGGTCGCCCAGAGCATTGAAGTACGAGACGTTTTGGGCAATCTGCCACCAGTTGTTGAAGAACAACAGCGACGGCAGGATGTCGGGGCGCATCTTGGTGAGCATCACGTGGTTAAAGATGGTGCACAGCGCGCAGGTCACGAACACTACCGTTACCACGGCGGGGACCAGGCGACGGATGCGGCGAATCCAGAAGCTCTTAAGGTCGATGCGGCCGGTCTTAGCGACTTCGTTGAGCAGCAAGCGCGTGATCAGATAGCCCGAAAGCACAAAGAAGATCGTGACGCCGAGCAGGCCGCCCTGAGCCCACGTGAGGTTGAGGTGATAGAGCACCACCGCGACGACGGCAAGCGTGCGCAGGCCGTCGAGGGCGGGGATATAGCGAGATTTGGGGCGCGTGGGCGCCTGTTCTTTTGCGGCGCTGTTGGTGCGGTCACCCTTGTTGGCGGGCACGCGATGAGAGTCTGCGGCGCGGCGCGGCTCGGTGGCTTGTCGGTTAGCGCGCGAACGTTCGTGCGGCGCTCGTTGATCGCTCGCGTGGCGTGAGCTGCGTGAGCTCGATCGCGGGAATTGTTCCATAAAACTTCATCCAATGACGAGAATAATCAGCACGCCTTCATTGTAGCCGCCTGCTCCTGTGAATGCTTGCTGCCGGTGCAAGCTCAAGCGCGCGTTCACATCAAAGTGAACTAAAGTTATAGAGGCGCGAGAGCGCACGATTGACGGCCAACAGCGGGCGCAGAGCCCGCGGACGAGGAGGTTTCCATGGCGGATCACAGCATCGTTGCGGTGTTCGGCAGCATGAACATGGACCTTTCGGTGGCGTGCGAGCGCATGCCGCGCGCGGGCGAGACCGTCGGCGGCAGCGGTTTTATCACCAACGCCGGTGGCAAGGGCGCTAACCAGGCCGTCGCCGCCGCGCGCATGGGTGCGCGCACGTGCATGATCGGCGCGGTTGGGCGCGATACGTTTGGCGATGCGCTGGTGGCGGGACTTCAGGATGCCGGCGTGGGCGTTGAGTTTGTGGCGCGTCGCGATGACGTGGAGACCGGTACCGCGACCATCATTCGCTGCGAGAGCGATAACCGCATCGTGCTATCACCGGGCGCTAACCATGCGCTTGCGGGTGAGGATGTGGCCTGCGCGCTGAGGCGTCTGGTGGCCCATGAGCTCGACGGCGACGCCAGCGAGATTGCCCAGGCTGCCGGAAGCGTCTTTATCGCCCAGGGTGAATGTGACCTTGCAGCGACGGCCGATGCGCTTGTTTGCGCTCACGAGCTGGGGTTCTATACGGTCTTTAATCCGGCGCCTGCCTGTGAGTTGCCTGCGGAGGTCTGGTCTGCAGTCGACCTGGTCTGCCCCAACGAGACTGAGTGCCAGGTGCTGACGGGCATCTTGCCCGCGGATGATGCGAGCTGCGTCGCGGCGCTCAATGCCCTGCTCGCCGAGGGTGCCGGAGCTGCGGTCATCACGTTGGGTGGCGCCGGCTCGGTTACGCTTGGCGATGACGGCGAGCTGCTGCGCATGCCGGCGCTTTCGAGTGCGGTGGTCGATACGACGGCCGCGGGCGATACATTTATCGGTGCGCTTGCTGCAGCTCGTCTGGAGGGCCTGCCGCTCTTTGAGTGCATGGCGGTGGGCGCACGCGCCTCGGCGGTGACGGTGTCGCGCCTGGGCGCACAGCAGTCGATTCCCACGCGTGCCGAAGTTGAGCGCGTGTTTGATTTAGACGATTTAGTACAAGACGGAGAAGCGGAGTAGAACAATGGCAATTAAGAAGCTGATCCTTGATCTGGATATGGGTGTGGACGATGCGATGGCGCTTGCCTATGCCATCGCGAGCCCCGAGGTGGAGCTCGTCGGCATTACCACGTGCTTTGGCAACGTGCGCGTCGACCAGTCGGCGCATAACTGCTTGGCGGTGCTCGACCTGTTGGGTCGTCCCGAGGTGCCGGTGTACCTGGGTGCCGACCGTCCTCTGCAGGCGACTGAGCCCTATACGCCGCCGGCGTCCACCGCGCTCATTCACGGCAAGAACGGCATCGGCGGTGCGAGCGTGCCGGCGTCGCCCTACGAGCCGGTGGGGGCGACGTCTGCCGACGGTAACGCTGCGGTCGATTATCTGATCGATGCCGCGCGCACCTATGGTCCCGATCTGGTCTACGTAGCGACCGGCCCGCTCTCCAACCTGGCGCTTGCCCTGGAGCGCGATGCGGCAGCGGTGATGTCTATCGGCCGCGTGGTGGTTATGGGCGGCGCCCTGACCGTGCCCGGCAACGTGAGCGCGGGCGCCGAGGCCAACATGGCAAGTGATCCCGAGGCGGCCGACGCCGTGCTGCGTTCGGGCCGCAAGCTCACTATGGTGGGTTTGGATGTGACGCATCGCGTGGTGCTCACGCGTCGCGACATTGCCGGCTGGACGGGCTCGGGCACCATGGCCGGTTGCGCGTTTGCGAGCATGGTGGAGCACTATATTGGCTCGTACGAGATGAACGCCCCCTACCTTGGTGGCTGCGCGCTGCACGATCCGCTTGCCGTCGCCGTGGCGATTGACCCCACGCTCGTGGGCGCGCTCGGCTGTAACCTGCGCGTCGACCTGCTCGGCGAGTATCGCGGCCGCACCATCTGCGATGAGCGCCGTGTGGCCGACCCCGACAAGAGCGCACTCGTGGCGCTGACTGTTGACGCTCCGCGCTTCCTGTCCGAGTTCAAGACGCGCATGGCCCGTGTCCTTGGCTAAGTTGTCTTTTTGGATGGGGCTTTTTTTGACTGGTATGATTGGTGCGACTATTCGAACCAGCTAAAAGAGCCCCGTCCCAATTTGACTATCGAGAGGATCTGCCATGGAGCGCATCGCGAGTTTTTCCGTTGACCATCTGCTGCTTGAGCCCGGCGTGTATGTGAGCCGCATCGACCGCGATCCGGCGACCGGTGCTGCCGTCACCACGTTTGACCTGCGCCTGACCACGCCCAACAAGGAGCCGGTCATGAACACGGCCGAGTGCCACACCATCGAGCACCTGGGCGCGACGTTCCTTCGCAATCATGCCGAGTGGTCGAGCCGCATTGTCTACTTTGGCCCCATGGGCTGCCGCACGGGCTTTTACCTCGTCGTTTTTGGCGAGCTGACGAGCGAGGAGATCTTGCCGCTCGTGCGCGAGCTGTTTGAGTTTGTCGCCGACTTCGAGGGCGATGTCCCCGGTGCCGCTCCCGAGGAGTGCGGCAACTACCTGGACCAGAACCTTCCCATGGCTAACTGGCTCGCGCGCCGCTACCTCGACCGCGATCTGGCCGATATCGACGAGAAGCACCTGCATTATCAGCAGGCGTAAGGGCTTTATCCCCTAAAACGTGCGCATTGGGCGCCTTCGCTTATGCGGGGGCGCCTTTTTGTTGAGTAGTCGGGACGAGCGTTCAAAATCGCTCATGTTTGTTCTAGAATGTTCATACCGTCACATAAACAAACAGGAGTGAACATGCATATCTATTCTGTCGAGGATTCCGAGTTCAAGTCCTATGGCAACGTTTGGGATAACGTTCCGTCCGAGCTCACGTCGCCTGTGCTCGAGGCGCTTTCTGCCACGCCCATTCCCGAGGGCAGCAAGTACGTAGCAAGTGCGCCGGAGCTCGAGGGCGTCAAGGATGCCGATAAGCTGGGCTTTCTCATGTTTGGCGGTCGTCCCTTCCAACTGGGCTGGTGCAACGGCCACAATACACGACTCAACTGCCTGGAGTATCACCGTGCCAGCGAGTTCAACTTGGGCGCGCGCGACTTTATCCTGCTCGTGGCGCATCGCTGGGAGATTGAGGACGGCGGGCTCGACACCGCGTGCGTCAAGGCGTTCCGCGTGCCGGCCGGCAAGGTCGTCGAGGTTTTCAACACCACGCTTCACTACACGCCGTGCATGGTCGACGACGGCGGCTTCCAGGTGATGGTGGCGCTGCCCGCCGGCACCAACGGTCCGCGTCCCGAGGCCGCAACCGACATGCCTGCCGCCGGTGACAGCTACTGCTATTGGAAGGCCGACAAGTGGGTTCTCTGCCATGCTGGCAGCCCCAAAGCTGCCGAGGGCGGCTACGTAGGCCTCACCGGCAAGAACCTCGACATCACCTGCGACTAGAATCTTCTGTCTCGATCTGTAACATCTAGCGGGCTAAATCGTCTCTACCTGTTACAGATTTAGACAAACTGCAGGGGGCCGCCCGAAAATCTCGATCTGTAACACCAGGCCCGGTTTTGGCTGCCTAACTGTTACAGATCGAGACAAGCCGGTCCCAAACCACCACAAAGGTGCCTGTCCCCTTTGTGGTGGATTGGACAGGTGGGTATCAAAAAGTGTCAGGTGGGGTGGCTGCCGGGCGCCTGCACGCGAAAAGAAGTGTCGACCCGCGCTGTTGTCGTTGAGTGGCACCCCGTTTGCGGGGATCCTGAAATTAGGACAAGCAGCGTATGAAAGGATTGATGCATGGCTTTCCGTAACGACTTCCTGTGGGG
>UQZH01000062.1 GCA_900545445.1 uncultured Collinsella sp.
TCCCATGGCCCAGCAGGGCAAGGCGCCGCTCGCCTCGATGGGTATCGATGCGCCGCTGGCCTGCCTGTCCAAGAAGACGCGCTCGTTCTTCGACTACTTCTATCAGCTGTTCGCTCAGGTCACGAATCCGCCCATCGACGCCCTTCGCGAGCATATGGTCACCTCGACCACGCTCTACCTGGGCAACCACGGCAACCTGCTCGAGGACTCCCGTACGGCCTGCCAGCTGGTGCGCCTGGAGCGCCCACTGCTGAGCGAGGAGGAGTTCGAGCGTATCTGCGCCATCGACCGCGTGGGCTTTAAGACCCGCCGTTTCCGTGCCGTCTACCGCCGCGACGCGGGTGAGGGCGCGCTGCAGGCTGCACTCAAGCAGCTTGCCGAAGACGTCGAGGCCGCGGTTCGCGATGGCGTGAACATCGTGGTGCTGAGCGACCGTGCTGCGGCGGGCGAGGTCCCTGTACCGTCGCTGCTCGCCGTGGGCTGCGTGCACAACCACCTGATCCGCGCCGGCGTGCGCACCTTTGCCGACATCGTGGTGGAGTGTGGCGACGCCGTGTCCCCGCACGACTTTGCGGCGCTGGTGGGCTACTCCGCGAGCGGCATCTATCCGTACAACGCGCATGCGTGCATTCGCGACTTGGCGGCGCACGGCGATCTGGACGTGACAGCTGAGCAGGGCATCGCCAACTACAACAAGGCTGCGACCGCCGGCATCGTCTCCATCATGTCTAAGATGGGCATCTCCACGGTGCAGAGCTACCACTCTGCGCAGATCTTCGAGGCCGTGGGCTTCACTCCGGAGTTCGTCAACGCGTACTTCGCCGGCACGGTGAGCCGTGTGGGCGGTATGGGTGTCGAGGACGTCGAGCGCGAGCAAAACGAGCGCTACGACGCCGCGCTCGCTATCCTTAAGAGCCCGGCTCCCGATCAACTGCCCACGCTGGGTCTGACCAAGTGGCGCCCGCTCGGCGGCGAGGATCACCTCATCGATCCGCAGACTGTCTACTTGCTGCGGACCGCCTGCCGTGAGGACAGCTACGACACCTTTAAGGAGTACAGCGCCCGCCTGCACCGCACCGGCCGTGCCGTGCGTTTGCGTGACCTGCTGGACTTTAATGCCAACGGTCGCACGCCGGTTTCGCTCGACGAGGTGGAGCCCGCGCTTAACATCGTCCGCCGCTTTAACACCGGCGCCATGTCGTATGGCTCCATCAGCAAAGAGGCACACGAGTGCATGGCCATCGCCATGAACCGCCTGCACGGTCGTTCCAACTCGGGCGAGGGCGGCGAGGATCCGCGTCGCGAGACCCCGCTGGCCAACGGTGACTCCAAGAATTCCGCCATCAAGCAGGTGGCAAGCGCGCGCTTTGGCGTGACGAGCCGCTACCTGTGCAGCGCCTTCGAGATTCAGATCAAGATGGCCCAGGGCGCCAAGCCCGGTGAGGGCGGTCACCTGCCCGGCAAGAAGGTCTACCCCTGGATTGCCGAGGTCCGTCAGTCCACGCCCGGCATCGGCCTGATTTCGCCTCCGCCGCACCACGACATCTACTCCATCGAGGACTTGGCAGAGCTTATCTTCGATCTTAAGAACGCCAACCCCGGCGCGCGCGTGTCGGTCAAGCTGGTCAGCGAGGCCGGCGTCGGCACCATCGCCACCGGCGTGGCCAAGGGCGCTGCCGACAAGATCTTGATCAGCGGCCACAACGGCGGCTCCGGTGCTGCGGCGCGCGATTCGATCTGGCACGCCGGTCTGCCGCTGGAGCTTGGCCTTGCCGAGGCTCAACAGACGTTGCTGCAAAACGGCCTGCGCTCGCGCGTGGTGCTCGAGGCCGACGGCAAGCTCATGGACGGTACCGATGTCGCCGTTGCCTGCCTGTTGGGTGCCGAGGAGTTTGGCTTTGCGACCATGCCGCTCATCTCCATGGGCTGCCTCATGCAGCGCGACTGCCAGCAGGATACCTGCCCGGCCGGCATCGCTACGCAAAACTGCCGCCTGCGTCGCGGCTTCCGCGGCAAGCCAGAGCACGTCGAGCACTTTATGCTCTTTGTTGCCGAGCAGCTGCGTGAGGTCATGGCGAGCCTGGGCTTCCGCACCGTCGACGAGATGGTCGGCCATCCCGAGTGCCTGCGCCAGATCGAGGTCCCGGGCAACCGCAAGGCCAACCTGCTCGATCTGTCGCCCGTGCTGGCAAGCGCGACCTGTGAGTTTGGTGCCCACATCCCGGGCGCCGACGGCCGTCACTTCCTGCCCCAGATGGCTGCGGACAGCGAGCTCGACAAGACGCTCGACTCCACGCTGTTTGTGCCCTATACGGCCGATGCCCGTGCGCACCTGCGCCCGATTCGCTTCCGCGCCGACATCGCCAACGTCAACCGTTGCGTGGGCACCATCTTGGGCAACGCGGTGACCAAGGCGCATCCCGAGGGCCTGCCCGCCGGCTCCATCACCATCGATTGCGATGGTTCGGCCGGTCAGAGCTTTGGTGCCTTCCTGCCGCGCGGCATTACGCTCAACGTGTGCGGCGACGCCAACGATTACTTTGGCAAGGGCCTTTCGGGCGGCGAGGTGTCGGTGCGCCCCAATCCGCATGCGACCTACAAGTTCGACGAGAACATCATCGTGGGCAACGTTGCGTTCTTTGGTGCTACGAGCGGCCGCGGCTTCATTAACGGTCTTGCCGGCCAGCGTTTTGCCGTGCGTAACTCCGGTGCCACCGTGGTGGTCGAGGGCTGCGGCAATCATGGCTGCGAGTACATGACGGGCGGTCTGGCGCTCATCTTGGGCGAGGTCGGGCAGAACTTCGCCGCAGGTATGACGGGTGGCGTGGCTTATGTCTTCGATCAGTACGGCACGCTCGATGCCCGCGTGAACCACGAGAGCGTTGAGCTCAAGGCCCCGACGGCCGGCGAGCTGGCGCAGATTCGTGCGCTCATCCAGGAGCACGTGGACGCGACGCAGAGCCCGCGCGGCATTAAGCTGCTCTACAGCTTTGAGACGATGAGCAAACACTTTGTGAAGGTCATTCCGACCGAGTACGAGCGCGTGCTGGCGATTGTCGCCGCCGCCGAGGCCATCGGTAAGACGCATGCGCAGGCCGAGGAGCTGGCGTTTGACATTGTGACCGGTCGCGCGAGTGCCGCGGATGTCGCTCGCTTTGATGTGGCGGGTGGTGTCGCTGGCGCTGCGCCCGCCACCGCCAGCTCTGTTGCTTCGACCAAGAAGGAGGCGTAAGTGCCATGGGTAAGCCCGGTGCTTTTCTTGATATCGATCGCGTGACCCACGAGCTGCGCCCCGTGGAGGAGCGCAGCCGCGATTTCGATCCGCTGTACGTGGAGCTCGACGACGATGCGCGCCGTGCCCAGGCGAGCCGCTGCATGATGTGTGGTGTGGCGTTTTGTCAGATGGGCGCGAGCTTTGGCAAGGCACGCCCGAGCGGCTGCCCGCTGCACAACCTGATTCCCGAGTGGAATGAGCTGGTGTACCGCGGCCGCTGGGATGAGGCTGTCGAGCGCCTGTCGCTCACCTCGCCCATGCCCGAGTTTACGAGTCGCGTGTGCCCGGCGTTGTGCGAGGCCGCGTGCAACCTGGGTTCGGTCGATGGTCAGCCCACGACGATCCATGACAACGAGCGTGCGATCAGCGACCATGAGTGGGCAAATGGCGGTCCGCGCCGCTTTGAGCCGGCAGGGGAGGATGCGCCCACGGTCGCTGTGATTGGCTCTGGCCCGGCTGGCCTGGTGGCTGCATGGGAGCTTGCACGTCGCGGTGCCCGTGTGACGGTATTTGAGCGTGACGACCGCCCGGGCGGCCTGCTCATGTACGGCATTCCCAACATGAAGCTCGAGAAGTCCGTGGTCGAGCGTCGCGTGGCACTTATGCGCGAGCTGGGCATTGTGTTTGAGCTGGGTGCTGACGTTACGAACCCTGCGGTGGCGGCCAAGCTCAATGGCTTTGACGCCGTCGTGGTGGCTGCCGGTGCTCGCGCCCCGCGTGGACTGGCTGCTGAGAATATTGACGCACCCGGCGTGGTGTATGCCGTGGACTACCTGACGGCCTCGACCGTCTCGGTGCTCGATGGCGGCGAGCCTGTCGTCGATGCACGCGGCCTGGACGTCGTGGTCATTGGCGGCGGCGATACCGGTAACGACTGCGTGGGCACCGCGGTACGTCAGGGTGCGCGCAGCGTGCGCCAGTTTGAGTTCTTGCCGGCGGCGCCTGATGCGCGCGCGGCGAGCAACCCCTGGCCGCAGTGGCCCAACGTGAAGAAGACCGATTACGGCCAGCAGGAGGCCATCGCTGCCATGGGCGGCGAGATGCGCGCTTGGGGTGTGGATACGCTCGAGGTGCTGCTGGACAATAAGGGCGCGGCCGCGGGCCTGCGCGTGGCCGATCTGGATTGGTCGGCTGGCAAGCCCGAGCGTATCGCGGGCTCCGAGCACGAGGTGCCGGCCCAGCTGGTGCTCATCGCCTGCGGCTTTACGGGTCCGGAGCACAGCGTGTTCGAAGCCGTCGGCGTGCCCGCTGCCACGGCGGGCCGCCCGCTGCCCGTGATGGCCTCCGAAGGCTCGCACCTTGCGGCCCGCGTGGATGGTGTTGCTGCGGATGCCGCGCCGGTGTATGTGGCCGGTGATGCCCGCAACGGCAGCTCGCTCGTGGTGAGCGCCATGGCCGATGCCCTCGCCTGCGCTGCCGAGGTCGCCGAGGACTTGAGGCTGTAAGGTAGTCATTCAGGCGCGTCCCCAACGACTAGTCATTGGGGACGCGCTTTTTTGTCTAGTCGTCGGGGACACTCTTAACGTCTGACTGCTCATTTGCTGACGTGCGGGTTCGCGGCGCCTTGCTGTTTTCGTGATGGCTGCGGCTGGCAAGCTCAAAATCTCTGTTTATTTGTCTATGTTTAACTGGGGTTTTGCTTCGGTATAACGTATCGGTCAAGCGTTCTGTCAAGTGCTTGGTCAGCATCTGGTTTGCAGCCTTATGCCCATTTCGTCCGCGCTGGCGGCGACCACCGGCCCTCCTCGTAAGCTCAAATTGAGGTCCATCAGTTTGAGGAGGATGCCATGACTGACCAAGTTTTTGACCGAGCACAGCTGGCCGAAGCCGTCGGCAACGATATTGCCGACATGGCTCACTTTTGGATGCTGCGGAAGTTTCAATTCCTGGAGCCGGCGCGCGAGCAGTTCGAGATTATCGTCGATCCGTGGCTCAGCTATTGCGAGGAACCTTCTCAAAACGAAATCATGGCCTACAACATGGCGTTTACCGATTGGCTGCTGTTTGAGCGCCCCTATTACCACGGCAAGACGCTGTTGGAGCTGTATGTGGATGAGCCGCCAGCGTCAATTTCTCCTGCTTCGCTCGGGCGACTTAAGCAGGTGCGTGACACGCAGCATTTCTCGCGCTTTGGCATTTTAGACAAGGATTCCGCGACTGGCATGGTCGTGCTGAAGGATACGCGCACCGACCGTCGCTTTGACGTCTACGACCCACATATCGTGCAAAAGGAGCACTGGAACGATGGCGCGATTGCGGTGCGACTTGCGTGCGTCGACGATGTCTGGCTGACGGCGGGGCAGCTCTACCTGTATGACATCGCGCGCCTGAGCGACACGGCGGTCGACGGGCCGGGCGCGGTGCATCCCGAGGACCTGGAGGACGGTTTCGATACCTCGTGCATCAGCTTCTTTTTGCGCCTGGTCCGTGACATCATGGGCGCCCAGGGGCGGTACGTAAAGTCGCTCAACATCTACGAGCAGGAGTGGGAGTAGGGGGTGTGACTGGTGTCGCCCTGCTGCCTTGACTTTGTCTCAATCTGTAACGTTTGGCGGCTGTTTGGGCCCGTAACTGTTACAGATTGAGACGGAAGGTTGGCGGCTGCCGAAAGATCTCGATCTGTAACATCAAGGGGCCCAATAACCCTGTACCTGTTACAGATCGAGACATTCCCCTGATGTTGCTGGGGTGGGGCTGCAACGTATTCCGTCCCCCACATCCCCTCGTCCTTCCGTTAACCGATATGTTCGACTTTAGATCGCTGCATTAGGTGATAATGGACAAATGTTCAAGTTAATCGTGAGGGAGGAGCTCGATATGGCGTCTGCCGATCGTTCCACGTTGTTTATCAATGCGACCATCCTAGATGGTTCGGAACATATGGAGCCGCAGCCCGACATGGCCGTGGCCGTTGAGCGCGGTGTCATCACGTGGATGGGGCCGAGTGCTGTGGCGCAGGCGCCTGCAGGTGCCGAGGTCATCGACCTGGCAGGTGCGTATCTCATGCCAGGCCTCATCAATATGCATGTGCATCTGTGCGGTTCGGGCAAGCCGGTTTCGGCGGGCGATGCAGGCGCGCTGATGAAGAAGCTCGATAATCCCGTGGGGCGCGCCATCGTGCGCCATATTCTTAAGGGCAGCGCCCAACAACAACTGGCAAGCGGCGTGACCACGGTGCGCGGCGCGGGCGACCCACTGTTTGCCGACATCGCCGTTCGTAATGCCATCGACGCCGGCAAGTATCAAGGTCCTCGCCTGGTGGCGCCGGGAACGGGCGTCACGGTGCCGGGCGGCCATGGTGCGGGCTTGTTCGCCCAGGTGGCAAACAGTCCCGCCGAGGCAGCCGAACAGGTGCGCGACCTGTATGCGCGCGGTGCCGACGTCATTAAGCTGTTCGTAACGGGCGGTGTGTTCGATGCGACCGAGGTGGGCGAGCCGGGCGTGCTGCGTATGCCGGTGGAGGTTGCCGCGGCGGCGTGCAAGGCGGCGCACGATATGGGCCTTCCGGTCATGGCCCATGTCGAGAGCACCGAAGGTGTGAAGGCCGCGCTTCAGGCCGGCGTCGACACAATCGAGCACGGCGCTCCGATGACCCCCGAGATCCTGGAGCTGTACCGCGGTGCCGCGGGAACACAGCTCGAGGGACGCGCGCCGAGCGTGACCTGCACGATCAGTCCGGCGCTGCCGTTTGTGTTGCTCGATCCGGAAAAGACCCATTCGACTGATACGCAAAAGAAGAACGGCGACATCGTGTGCTCGGGCATTATCGAGAGTGCTCGTGCGGCGCTGGAAGCCGGTATCAAGGTGGGCTTGGGCACGGATTCGAGCTGCCCGTTCGTGACCCAGTACGACATGTGGCGCGAGGTGGCCTATTTTGCCAAGTACGTGGGCGTGAGCAATGCGTTTGCACTGCACACGGCCACGCAGGTCAATGCTGAGCTGCTGGAGCTGGGCGGCGAGACCGGTACGATCGAGTGCGGCAAGGCGGCCGACATTTTGGTGACGCGCGAGAGCCCTCTGGATGACCTGTGCGCTCTGCGTGAGCCAATGCACGTGATGTGCCGCGGCAACCTGGTGCGCAAGCTGAAGGTCAAGCACATCCCCGAGGTTGACACCGAGCTCGACGCGATTATGGCTATGCCGGCAGAAGCTCTGGCAGAGGAGCTCGCTCGCGACGGCGTAGCTTAGGCGCTGGCGCGACGGGGCGATAGCTTCATCGAATGATGTCGCTCCATGCAAAAAGCCGAGGTCTCAACACGAGGCCTCGGCTTTTAATTTGTCCTATGGTGTAGCGGCTAGGAGCGAGTTTCCATCTTGGCGTGGCACTTGGGGCAGGTGACGCGGATCTTGCCCTTGCCCTTGGGAACAGAGAGCATCTGGCCGCAGTTGGGGCACTTGAGGTATGCCGTGGTTTTGCGGCCCTTCCACATCTTCTTGGCCGTACGCTTGGCACGCTCAAAGTCTTCCTTGCTCGTTCCAGCTGCGCGCGAGGTGCTGGCCGCTGCAGTTCCACCGCCCAAGCTGGCGACGAACTTGCCGAGGCCGGGGACGTTTGCGGTCGCCGTGACAAAAGCATCGTTCTCCTTGCGGCGGGCGTCGATGTTTTTGGACAGGCCGCGCAGCACGCCGAGTACGATTACGGCGATGGCAATCCAGCTGAGCCACTGGATGCGGGCCATCGATCCGATCATCGCGATGATAATGCCTGCGAAGCCCAGCACGACGGTGAGTTCGTCGGCGCCGTTGCGACCCTTCATAAAGTCATTCATGCAGAACTGCCTTTCATTTCGCTATGCTGCACGCCTTTATACCCGATTTGGTGCAAAGGGGACAGGTCAATCTGCACCAAGGTGGTGCAAACGTACCCGTCCCCAATGCACCAATTACTTGGAGAGCTTGTCGACGACGCGTTCGATCTCGGCGAGCTTGGCGGCTTTGAGGTCTTCGTCGCCCGATTCGATTGCCGAAGTCACGCAGCCCTCGATATGCGCCTTGAGCACGTCGGCGTTGATGCGGGCGATGAGCGCCTGCGTGGCCATGAGCTGCGTGGAGATGTCGACGCAGTAACGGTCTTCCTCCACCATCCGCAGGATGCCGTCGATTTGCCCGCGCGCCGTCTTGAGCATGCGGGTCACCGATTTATGGTCTGCCATCATGGCGGGTCCTCGTTTCTGGTCAATCCTTCAAATGCCTCACCTCAGTTGCGGTGAAATAGTTCCTGATTGAAGGCTTAAAGCGTTTAAACCGGAACTATTTCACCGCAACTTCTGAGGGGCTGGTTGGGCGGCGGTGTCTGTTGGTGCGGCAGCTGCTACGCGGCGGTCACGGACAGGGCATGGAACTTTTCGCCCGCGCCCTCGACGGCGGCGGCGAGCTGCTCGGCGGTCACGGTGTCGGCGCACTCCACCTGGACGGTCTGGGTCTCGTGATCGGCATCGGCGTCGGTCACGCCGGCTATGTTGAGCAACGCCGTCTCGACGGTGGCATCGCAATGGCCGCACATGAGGCCGGAAGTCTTGATTGTGTAACGCATGGGTGTACTCCTTATCGATTGAGATTATCTGACAGTTTAGTCGTGAACAGCGTCATCTTAAAGGCACGTTGAGGTGCCCGAGATTGCCCCGAAAGAGGAGCGAAGCGTACTTGGGTACGCGAGCGACGGTTTGAGGGGCAAGGTCGGGTGCCTCAGCGTGCCGTCTTGGGCTTAAAGGTTCGTAGGCGCAATGCATTGCTCACAACGCAGACGCTCGACAGGCTCATGGCCGCGGCGCCAAACATCGGTGAGAGCTGCCATCCGGTGAGCGGGAAGAACACGCCCGCCGCCAGCGGAATGCCGATGCCGTTGTAGAACAGCGCCCAGAACAGGTCCTGCTTGATGTTGCGGATCGTGGCGCGCGAAAGCTCGATGGCGCGGGCGACGTCCATGAGGTCGCTGCGCATGAGCACCACGTCGGCGCCCTCCTTGGCGATATCGGCGCCGGTGCCGATGGCAAGGCCCACGTCGGCGCGCGCCAGGGCGGGGGAGTCATTGATGCCGTCGCCCACCATGGCGACCTTGCCGCCCGCATCCTGCAGTTCGCGCACGTGGCGCTCCTTGTCGGCGGGCAGGACGTCGGCGATAACCTGCTCGCTGGTAAGTCCCACGCGGCGGGCGATGGCCTCGGCCGTCACACGGTTGTCGCCGGTGAGCATGCGCACGTCGACGCCGAGCGAGCGCAGCGCGGTAATGGCCTCGGCGCTCGTCTCCTTGACCTCGTCAGCCACGGCGATGGTGCCGACAAGCTCACCGTTCTTGGCAAAGAACAGCGGCGTTTTGCCCTCGGCGGCAAATCGTTCCGCGAGTTCTGCGGGCACGGCGATGCCCAGCTCGCTCATCAGACGAACGTTGCCGGCGGCGATGGCGTTTTGCCCCTCGCGCGCCGTGACACCGCGACCGGGCACGGCGGCAAAGTCTTCGACCATGCGCGCCACGATTCCGCGTGTTTCGCATTCGGCCATAATCGCCTCGGCCAGCGGGTGCTCGCTCGAGCGCTCCAGCGCAGCGGCTAACTTGAGCAGCGCCTTTTCGCTCATGGCAGGCGAGCCGTCAGCGCGCGTGGCCACCACGATATCGGTCACGGCCGGCTTGCCGCGGGTGACGGTGCCGGTCTTATCGAGCACCACGGTGCCCACGTTGCGCAGATTCTCCAGCGCCTCGGCGCTCTTAAACAGAATGCCCATTTCGGCGCCCTTGCCGGTGCCCACCATGATGGCGACGGGCGTGGCCAGGCCCAGCGCGCACGGGCAGCTAATCACCAACACGGCCACGGCGGAGGTGAGCGCCTCGTTCACGCTGCCGGTCAGCGCCATCC
>UQZH01000063.1 GCA_900545445.1 uncultured Collinsella sp.
CAGGCATACGGCGCACAGCTCGTGCTCACCGACGGCTCCAAGGGCATGAAGGGCGCCATCGCCAAGGCCGAGGAGCTGCAGAAGGAGACGCCCAACAGCATTATCGCCGGCCAGTTTGTGAACCCCGCCAACCCCGCCATCCACAAGGCCACGACCGGTCCCGAGATCTGGGATGACACCGACGGCGAGGTCGACATCTTCGTCGCCGGCGTCGGCACCGGTGGTACCGTGACCGGCGTGGGCGAGTTCCTCAAGGAGCAGAACCCCGAGATTCAGGTCGTCGCCGTCGAGCCCGCTACCTCCCCGGTGCTCTCCAAGGGCCAGGCCGGCCCGCACAAGATCCAGGGCATCGGCGCCGGCTTTGTGCCCGACGTCTTGGACACCCAGATCTATGACGAGATCATCCCCGTCGAGAACGACGACGCCTTTGCCACCGGCCGCGCCGTGGGCCACAAGGAGGGCGTGCTCGTGGGCATTTCGTCCGGCGCCGCCGTGTGGGCCGCACTGCAGCTGGCCAAGCGCCCCGAGAACGAGGGCAAGACCATCGTGGCGCTGCTCGCCGATACCGGTGAGCGCTACCTGTCCACGGCACTCTTCCAGGACTAGAGCTTCTCATTCTTAGAACGAGTCCAAGGCACGCCGGTCTCCCCTCTCTTCTGGCGGCCTGAGCTCATCCCAGCAGGGTGTCCCACAGGACGCCCGAACTTGCTACAATGTCTGCGGCGCGGAACCAGCCTCCCGCGCCGCTTTTCTTTTTTGGCCACATGCCACCAAGGAGAACCTCCCCATGCACAATAAGCGCGTGCTCGTCGCCATGAGCGGCGGCGTCGATTCCAGCGTGACCGCGTATCTGCTCAAAAGTCAGGGTTACGAATGTATCGGTGCCACCATGCGCCTCACCTGCCCCGCGCCCGATCCCATCACGGGCATGAGCAAGGTCGACCGCGACATCGCCGATGCAAAGGCCATCGCCGAGCGCCTGGGGATACCCCACCATGTGCTCGACCTGCAGCAGACCTTCGACCGCAACGTGATCGAACGCTTTGTGAACGCCTACCAGGAAGGGCTGACGCCCAACCCGTGCATCATCTGCAACCGCCACATTAAGTTTGGCGCGCTGCTCGATGCGGCGCTGGACATGGGCTGCGACTTCATCGCCACAGGCCACTATGCCAAAACGAGCCAGGCGCCCGACGGCACCTGGCAGCTGCATCGCGGCGAGGACCCCAAAAAGGACCAGAGTTACTTTTTGTATTCGCTCACGCAGGAGCGGCTGTCGCGCACAATCTTTCCGCTGGCGGGCCTGGACAAGGAGCGCGACGTGCGCCGCATTGCCGCCGAACAGGGCTTTGCCAACGCCAAGAAGGCCGAAAGCGAGGACATCTGCTTTATCGCGGACGGCGACTACGCGGGCTATATCGAGCGCCGCTGCGGACATCCCGCTGCGCCGGGCGACATTGTGTGGCGCGACGGCAGCGTGGTCGGACGTCACAACGGCGCGCTGCGCTATACCATCGGCCAGCGCAAAGGCCTGGGCGTCGCGATGGCGCATCCCGTGTACGTAACGGGCGTCGACGCCGCCAGCAACATTGTGCATCTGGGCGAAGCCGAGGACCTGGCGGCCACAGCGCTCACGGCCAACGACTGGATCTGGAGCGCCCCTGCCGATCACATGGAGGCAGAGCTCGATGCCGGCGGCATTCGCGTGGGCGCCAAATACCGCTACCGTCAAAAGGACCAGGCGGCGACCCTTACACGTGGCGCCGACGGACAAATGCTGCTGACCTTTGACGAGCCGCAGCGAGCCATCGCCCCCGGCCAGGCCGTTGTAGTCTATCGCGGCGACATCGTCCTGGGCGGCGGCACGGTGACCGGCGCCATCAGGTAGCCGCGGGATTATCGCTGCACGTGTCGAAGTACCTCAACAGCGGCACCAACCTCGATTACGCGACGCTCGAGGCCGCGGCGAATGGACTCGAGCCGGCCCTCCGCCGTGGCCCATTTGCTCTGCGAAAGAATCTCGATCACTTCATCAACAAATCCGTCGAGTCGTGATGAGTCGAACCAATCGAGCGAGTCCGCAAGCGCCAGCTGGACGGAAGGGTCGGGCCCAAACGGCTTAGCGGAAAACCCAAACTCCCCAGCTGCGAGCACGGCAGTTGGTACGTTGCACCACAGGCAGTTGCCGCTATCGAACAGCGGCGCAGGCCTTATCTCCAGGGTGTCGACATTACGGATGATGCCGAAGTTTCGCCAATGGCGGTCGCTGTTGGCCAAAAGGGCATCGCAGACAATCATCTGCGACATAGACCTTCTCACAGCAGCCTCGTCTGCTCCATGCTTACCAAGAAAGCGGCAGTACCGGTCGTACGTCGAGCTTCCCCGCTGGCCGCCAAGGGCGCTCTTAACGTAAACAGCCGGAACATATTCCTCGCGGCCGTCAAGAAAATCCGCGCACAGGCACACGGGGCCATCGAACATCCGCTCAACCGTGTAAGGAACAAACTCGCCCTCCGACAGCAAGCGACGATGTAGAGCCGTTGCAACCGCCTCGTTAAAGGGCCGTTGGTCGTCCATGCCGCACCCCTTGACCAGAACGCGAACACCGTCGCGAATCATCCACGATTTAGGAAGCTCGCCCTCGGATGTGTTGTCGGGATTTTTAAGACCGATGCCCTCCAGCCAACCCGAACGCTCTTCGGGCGCCGATCGCTCAAATTCGTTCTCAAAGTAATTGATGTTTTGCCATTCGAGTTCGGCGCATTCTGCCGGCCGCAGCCAATAGCAATCCGAAAGCGAGAGGCCCAGGCACTGAACCGGAACCTCGATGCCACTGACAATTCCCAGTTCACGATAGCGCGAGACGAGCCCGGGGCGGACGTCAGGCACCGACCGATGGCTCCACCACACGTTGAGTTCCCGTTTATTCACCGTAGGAGAAGAGCTCGAGCACGTGCCAAACGGCATCCTCTGCGCATCGAGGATCTCGGCGATTTCGAAGGGAAACTCACGCGTCGGATCAAATGAGACATGCGCGACCTCATGGTCGGCGGACATCAGCGTAAACTTGCGCCCCACATCGGCCGCGGGACGGCGTCCACGTTTGCGGACCTTTTGATAGGCGATCGCAGAATTGTACTCGACCATCTTCCGGCCGCCCACAATATCGCACGCAAGCGTCCCCGATGCGGCAAGTTGAGATATGCGGGCTTTCGTAACGCCCAGCAGGCGGGCAGCATCACCCATAGACAAGTACTCAGACGTATCCATACACCGCATCACCTCGTTAAGTAATTTAAACGTTTAGTTAATAGATTACATACATCATAATACTAAACGACCCAAAGCGAAAAAAGGCCCGAGAAATCGGGCCTTAGCGATTGGTCAGCCGAGTCGCAAGCTACTCCCCTAGCGCTGAACGTAGGCGCGAACCAGCTCAAAGGTGTTGCGCACGCCGTCGATGTGGCTGCGCTCGTAGTTGTGACTCGCGTACACGCCGGGGCCGATCAGACCATGGCGAATGTCGTAGCCGGCCGAAAGCGTGGCCTCGACATCGGAGCCATAGTGCGGGTACACATCGATGGCGTAATCGAGCTCCAGCTCGCGCGCGATGTTGGACAGCGTGGTTACCAGGTCGTAGTTGTACGGACCGCCCGAATCCTTGGCGCAAATCGAAACCATGCGCTCGGTGCAGCCCAGATCGTCGCCCACGCAGCCCATGTCCACGCTGATCATCTCGCGCGTGTCGGCCGGCACAAAGGCCCCGCCGTGGCCGACCTCCTCGTACACCGTAAAGAGCAGCGATACCTTGCGCGAAAGCATCACCTCGCCGCCAGCAACGGCGCGGGCCAAACCCAACAGAATCGACGCGGACAGTTTGTCGTCAAGGAAACGGCTCTTGATGTAGCCGCTCTCCGTCACCGTGGTGCGCGGGTCCATAGCGATGATGTCACCGGTCTGAATACCCAGCTCGAGCACATCGTCCTTGCTGTCAACGTTCTCGTCGAGCAGGATTTCCATGTTCTTCTCGATGGTCTTGACCGGCTCATCGGCCACATGCGCCGAAGGCTCGGTATTGAGGACCACACCCGTGTAGACATTGCCATCGCGCGTATAAACGGTGCAGTTCTCGCCATCGGCCGTAGACCACTGATGCCCGCCGAGGGTCGTGGGGCGCAGACGACCATTGTCCTTAATGGAACGCACCATGGCGCCCAGGGTGTCGACATGGCTCGCCAACACAAGCGGCTCACCCTCGCCACCAAGCTCAACGAGCACGTTGCCCTTATTAGAACGTTCAGGCCCAAACCCCATATCGCGCAGGGTCTCCATCAGATAATCAGTCGCCGCACGGGTATAGCCCGTAGGCGAAGCAATCGAGGTAAGCGTCTTCAACTGGTCAGTAATATAGGAGAGCGTAGAATCCATCTTGGACACCAAAGTCACCCTTTCATATCGAATTAAACCCACAGCAACGATACCACCGCGAGCCATCTTTTTACCTAGCGAGATGACCCATCGAGCTCCCCAGAACTGCGCCCGCCACGATAACGAGCCGGCGGGCCCCTGCCCGTTAGCCCTAGAATCTTTCCGCAGGACAGAAGGAGGCCCCGCCGCACGTAGTGCGCAGCGGGGCCTCCGACATGTCCGAGGACGATCGTGGGGCTAACGGGCAGGGGCCCGCCGAACCAAGTTAGGCAGCCGGGCAGATCTTCTTGAAGAGCTCGATGACGTCGTCGAGCGTCGCCTCGCGCGGGTTACCCGGGAAGCAAGCGTCGGCCATGGCGTCCTTGGCCAGGACCTCGATCTCGTCAGCCTTCATGGCCTCGCAGACGTGCGGGATGTTCACGTCGGCGGAAAGCTGCTTGACGGCGGCGATAGCAGCGTCGGCAGCCTCGTCGGTGCTCATGCCCGTGGTGTCAACGCCCATGGCGACGGCGACCTTGGCCAGACGCTCGGCGCAAACCGGCTTGTTGAACTCCATGGCGATCGGCAGCAGCATGGCGCAAGCGACGCCGTGCGGGGTGTCGTAGTGAGCGGACAGGGTGTGAGCCATGGCGTGATCGATGCCCAGGCCGACGTTAGAGAAGCCCATGCCGGCGACATACTGGCCAAGAGCCATACCCTCGCGGCCGGAGCCGGGCTGACCGGACTTGGCCTCGGCGACGGAGTCGCGCAGGTTCTCGCTAATCAGCTTGATAGCCTCAAAGTGGAACATGTCGGAGAGCTCCCAAGCGCCCTTGGTGGTGTAGCCCTCGATGGCGTGGGTCAGAGCGTCCATGCCGGTGGAAGCGGTCAAGCCGGCGGGCATGGAGGCCATCATGTCGGGGTCGACGACGGCGACCTCGGGGGCGTCGTTGGTGTCGACGCACACGAACTTGCGGACCTTCTCGGGGTCGGTGATGACGTAGTTGATGGTCACCTCAGCAGCGGTACCGGCGGTCGTCGGCACAGCGATGGTGAACACGGCGTGGTTCTTAGTCGGAGCAACGCCCTCGAGGCTGCGGACATCGGCGAACTCGGGGTTGTTGATGATGATGCCGATAGCCTTGGCGGTGTCCATGGAGGAGCCACCACCGATGGTCACGATAGCGTCAGCCTCGGCGGCCTTGAAGGCCTCGACGCCGTCCTTGACGTTTTGGATGGTGGGGTTGGGCTTAATCTCGGAGTAGAGGCTCCAAGCGATGCCGGCGGCGTCGAGCTCGTCGGTCACCTTAGCGGTAACGCCAAACTTGACCAGATCGGGGTCGGAGCAGACGAAGATCTTCTTGTAGCCACGACGCTGGAGCTCGCCGGGGATCTCCTTGATGGCGCCGGAACCATGATAAGAAATGGTGTTGAGAACGAAACGATTAGCCATTGATAGCCTCCCATCGTGTGCGGGGCACCCATTACGCCCCGCGCTATAAGTCCCATCCTAACGCTTTTGAAACAGAAAACGCGTGAGAACGTCAAAAGTGTTAAAGCGTTTCAACGTATTTACGGTGCCCCGCCTTTTCCCCCGACTGCAGTGAAGGACTAGATTAAAGGAGCAATCGCCCAAAGAATACGATCCACTCAGTCTGTAAATTGTTTCTGTTTTAGCAATATATGTTTGACAATACGTTTATAAAAAGATAACTTTATACTCATAACATGCATGCAGCAAATAGCGTCATTCATTTTGTTAGAAATTGCCCATGAGGTTATTGCAGCTGCATGTACTGCTTCGTACAGCGAAATTCTCCGCACGAAGCAGAAGGCGTTCCAATTCGATCGAGGCGATGACGCGTGGTGGCTACTGGTCCTAAATCGAGCAAGACGGCTACAAACGAATATCGAATCTCAATTGAAGGTAACCCTTATCCGCATACTCTGGCCCTCATCAACCCAGCGGGAGACAACCTCAACATCAAAAAACATGGGTTCACGGGTCCACTAGGACAGCTATTGAGTCTTAAATACACCGTTTATGACGATGCAAATGAAAAACTCTTCACTATCGTCGACGGCGGTTTTAGCAACATGCCCAGGGTTGCGCTCATCATCGAACACGAGGAAGTTGCGGTGTTCGATTATGGCCTAAACAGACTTGAGATGAAGTGCGTAACGAACATACCGAATTACACAATAAAAGGTAACTTCCTATTTGGAGATTACGATATATTCAGCCAACGGGAAGTGAAGCTATCTTCAGTTATCGTCCTTCAATGTGATAAACAATCGTGCTTTAGCATACAGGTTTTGGATAAAGCCGAATTAGCCGCCGCAATTGGAATACCTACAGCCATTGCCCTTCTTAGGGCTCGGATTGAAGAGCATCTCGAATAAATCGCAAAAAGCAGTTCGTAACAACATTCAGGAGCTAGATAGTTTTTTCTGGCTCCTGAATGTTGTTACGAACATGCACCTTAGCGCTTAAGACTCGCGGTCTGCCAGTCAGCTATGATGCGGGCCCATTTCCTGTGCAAATCGCGCTCGCGGTCGATAAACATGATGGCAAACGCGATAAACAGCAGCAAGCTCGCCACGACGATGGCATGCAGGCCCATGCGCTCAATACACCAGTTGCCCAGCACGGCGCCAAACACAAAGGTAAAGATCACGCCAAAGTACAGCACGCCGTTTTCCAAAAAGCCGCGCTTGTGGGTGATGATGTAGTCGTCCACGTTTTGCAGCGCATTGCGCAGGTTACCGATGCACATGGTCGTGGCGATGCCGTGACCGTGGATCTTGCGGAAGCTCTCGACCTGCATACCGCAGGCAAACGAAGTGAGACAGTTGGCGAGCAGGTTGAAATCGCCGCCGGGAATAAAACTCACGCCCAGCAAGATGACGGCTTCAAAGAACACCGTCACCTGACGCCAGTGGATCACGCTGCCAAAACGCTCGTGTACCAGGTCGGCAAGCATAATGCCCACAGCAAACGACACCACAGGGAAGAAGTAGCGCCCCGCAAGTGCCCAATTGCCCTCCGAGATACTCACGCCCACCAGCAAGATGTTGCCCGTCTGCGCGTTGGCGAAAACATGGTCGCGCCCAATGTACGAATAAACGTCCATAAAGCCACCGGCGAGCGCCAAGATGATGCCCAGCTCAATAGACTCCGATATCTGCTTGGCACGCTGCATCGTCGTGCATCCTCCTTGTTGACGACTCTCTCGTGCGTTGGCGGAAACATAGCCGCCGTTCATACTGTAACCCATTGACAACATGGCATGCGCGCGAGACGGGTTCTCCAACGCGCAGATACACAGTCTGGAAACAAACGGCGGGTACGGCACCCGCATCGACACGCCGATCCGCCAGCCCATGTACTCCCCCAGTCTTTTTAGCCCCGTCCCAAAAAGACTGGTTACAATTACGTGCAGCATACAGACACCGGGAGGGATCGTGGCAAAAAAGCCTCAGCACGCTCAGAACAACCAGCGCAGTCAGCAGGGCAAACAGGGCCAGCAGCAAAAGCGCGGCGGTAAGGCCCAGGGCTCGCGCCCCGCGCATACCCCGGCTGCGCCCGTCCGCCCCTGGCGTCCGGGCCGCGATAAGTTCCTCCCCGTCAGTCGCGCCGACATGGATGCGCGCGGCTGGGACCAGTGCGACTTTGTCTACATCTGCGGTGACGCCTACGTGGACCATCCCAGCTTTGGCATGGCTATCATCAGCCGCGTCCTCGACGCGCACGGCTACAAGGTGGGCATCATCTGCCAGCCCGACTGGACCGACCCCGCCAGCATCACGGTGCTCGGCGAGCCTCGCCTGGGCTTTCTCGTCAGTGCCGGTAACATGGACTCCATGGTCAACCACTATTCGGTGACCAAGCACCGCCGTCACACCGACGCCTATACCCCCGGTGGCAAGGAAGGGCGCCGTCCCAACCGAGCCGTCACGGTCTATGGCAACCTCATCCGCCAGACGTTTAAGGATGCCCCCATCATTATCGGCGGCATCGAGGCAAGCCTGCGTCGCCTGGCCCACTACGACTACTGGCAGGACAAGCTCAAGCGCTCGGTGCTGCTCGACTCGGGCGCCGACATCCTCATCTACGGCATGGGCGAGCACGCGATTGTCGAGATCGCCGACGCGCTCGACGCGGGGCTGCCCGTCGATCAGATCACCTATATCAACGGCACCGTTTACCGCACGGGTTCGCTCGACGAGGTCTACGACTACGACCTACTGCCCAGCTGGGACGACCTTACCGCCGACAAGCTCAACTACGCGCGCAGCTTTAACGTGCAGCAGCAGAATATGGACCCTATCACCGGCCATCGCCTGGTAGAGCCCTACCCCAACGGCGTCTATGTGGTACAGAACCCGCCGTCGGCGACGCTCACCACCGACGAGATGGACGAGGTGGCCGAACTCCCCTACGCACGCGATTGGCATCCCGACTACGATGCCGCGGGCGGCGTGCCGGCCTTTGCCGAGATCAAGTTTTCCATTAGCTCCAACCGCGGGTGCTTTGGCGAGTGCTCGTTTTGCGCCCTCACCTTCCACCAAGGCCGCGTGCTGCAGATGCGCAGCCACGACTCGATCATGCGCGAGGCCGAGCTGCTCACGCGCGATCCCGAGTTTAAGGGCTACATCAACGACGTGGGAGGACCGACAGCCAACTTTAGCCGTCCCGCCTGCGACAAACAGCTCAAGCACGGCGTGTGCAAGAACAAGCGCTGCCTGTGGCCGAGCGTGTGCAAGAACATGGTGGTCGACGAGAGCGGCTACACGCAGCTGCTGCGCGACCTGCGCCAGCTGCCGGGCGTCAAGAAGGTCTTCGTCCGCAGCGGCATCCGTTTTGACTACACCATGGCAGATGCCTCGGACGAGTTTTTGCGCGAGCTGCTGGAGCACCATGTCTCGGGCCAGCTACGCGTGGCACCCGAGCACGTGAGCGACGCGGTGCTGTCTGTGATGGGCAAACCGAGTCGAGCCGTCTACGATGCGTTCTGCCGTAAATTTGAGCGCTTGAATCGCGAATACGGTCTTAAACAATATGTGGTGCCGTATCTGATCTCGAGCCACCCCGGTTCAACCATGAAGGAAGCCGTGGACCTTGCCGAAGCCGTGCGCGACATGGGCTACATGCCCGAGCAGGTGCAGGACTTCTACCCCACGCCGTCCACCATGTCGACCTGCATGTACTACACCGGCGTGGACCCGCGCACCATGGAGCCGATCTACGTGGCGCGCGACCCGCACGAAAAGGCCATGCAGCGCGCGCTCATCCAGTATCGCAAGCCCGAGAACTACAAGCTCGTGCGCGAGGCACTGGAAAAGGCCGGGCGTCGTGACCTGATCGGCTATACAAAGCATTGTCTGATTCGCCCCGTGCCGCCACGCCCGGGCGAGACATCGGCCAGCGGCGGACACGGCACTGGCAAGAAGGGCGGCAAGGCCCACGGTGGCGCCGCCGGCAAGGGGCCCAAGGGCAGCAAGGGCCACGGCGGCATGTCGCGTGCGCAGAACACCGCAGGCCGCAACCGCGCGGCCCAGGGACGTCAGGGCGCCAACGGAGGCGGACGCCGCAACTAGGGCAGCGGTGCGCTCGCTGCATCCATC
>UQZH01000064.1 GCA_900545445.1 uncultured Collinsella sp.
GCTGCGGAAACGCGGGGTCCGTTCAAGCTGTTGCGTTGAGATTGAAAATCAACCACCTAGTCATTGGGGACGTTCTTAAACGACTAGTCATTCAAGAACGTCCCCAATGACTAGGATTGAATGACAAGTTGTCGCTCTGGTGTCCGCGCAGCGTCGACCAGTTACGGCGTTTGGTAAAACGCCGTAACTACTAAGACTCGATATAGTCTTTCAACTTGCTCGAGCGGCTCGGGTGGCGGAGCTTGGCCAGGGTCTTGGACTCGATCTGGCGGATGCGCTCGCGCGTGACGCCAAACTCGCGGCCGACTTCCTCGAGCGTGCGGGGATGTCCGTCAACGAGACCAAAGCGCAGCTCGATAACCTTGCGCTCACGATCGGCAAGCGAATCGAGCACCTGGGTGAGCTGCTCCTGCAGCATGGAGAAGCTGGCGGCATCGGGCGGAACGATAGCCTGGGAGTCCTCGATAAAGTCGCCCAGCTGGGAATCCTCTTCCTCGCCAATGGGGGTCTCGAGCGACACGGGCTCCTGCGAAATCTTCTGGATCTCGCGGACGCGGTCGGCGCTCATGTCCATCTCAGCACCGATCTCCTCAGGGGTCGGGTCGCGACCCAGATCCTGGAGGAGCTGGCGTTGCACGCGGACGAGCTTGTTGATGGTCTCGACCATGTGCACGGGAATACGGATGGTACGGGCCTGGTCGGCAATAGCGCGCGTAATGGCCTGACGGATCCACCACGTGGCGTACGTGGAGAACTTAAAGCCCTTCTGGTAGTCGAACTTCTCGACGGCGCGGATCAGACCGAGGTTGCCCTCCTGGATCAGATCCAGGAACAGCATGCCACGGCCGACATAGCGCTTGGCGATGGAGACGACCAGACGCAGGTTTGCGCTGATGAGCGCCTGCTTGGCCTCAAGACCAACATTCTCAATACGCGTAAGTCGACGCATCTCGGAGCGTGTGAGTTCAATCTCGCCTGCATCGGCAGCCTCGAGCTTCTCGGTAGCCTCGAGACCGGCCTCGATCTTCATGGCCAGATCGACCTCTTCAGATGCGGTCAGCAGGTCGACCTTACCGATCTCCTTGAGGTACATACGAACCGGGTCGCCGGTCAGCATCACCGTGGAGGCATCGATGCCGCGCACGCGCGAACGCGAACGGGACGTGCGCACGGTGCGCTTCTTCTTGCTCTTGGAAGAGCCCATCTCGGCATCGGCCTGGCGGGCCATCTTAAGCTCGTGATCGTCAAGCGAGCCGGAATCGTGCTCGTCATCGTCGAAATCGTCGGTATCGTTATCGTCATCGTCGACGTCCATCGGGGCGTCGTCGTTTCCGCTCGCGGAGATAATCTGGATGCCGCTGTTGCGCAGCGCGGAATACACCGCGTTGAGCTGCTCATCAGAGACATCGATATCCTTCAGGGCGACCTGAATCTCGCCCTCGGTTACCGAAGTCCTGTTTGAGCCGTTGCCCATGAGCTTTGCAACGTAGGATTCCAGCCCAGTACCCGTGCTCTCAGTCTTTTTTGGCACAGATTCTCCCTTCGTAGTCCACAGGACTCAATACTTTAGCACACACATGGACGTCTATACCCAAAATAAAGACAGGATATAGGCGAGAATACGCTGGTTGACCACAACATCTAGGCCTGATCGGCACCTGCGGTCTCCAAACCGATCAAACGGAACGGGTCGGCCACGCCACCGATCGACTTTTGAAGCTCGCGCTGGCGCTGTGAATCTTGCACCGCCTGCATCGTCAGCACGCGACGGGCCTCATCGTCGAGTGAACGGTCCTGACGCAACTTGGCCTGCGCAGCTCGCATGCGACGTTTGATGGTGTAGAGCTCGAGGGTATCGAGCATAAAGACGATGTTCGTCTCGGTCGGGTGCTTACTCGTTGCCGAGATGCGCCCGGCGCTGACAAGCGACGCCGCCTCAGGACACACCGCGCGTGCCGCATCCATGCATGCCGCAGGATCGGTTCCCGGCGGCGTCGCCAGCACGGCCCACGCAATGGACTCGTGACGCGGGTCGACCCACTCGATAGAACAAATGCGATCGGCATACGTGCGGAACAGATCGGGGTAGCTCGTGAGCATCGTCAGCAGCTCGCGCTCCCCCGCCAGGGATTTCCGCTCCAGATCGGTCAAAACAATCGGCATCGACGGAGCTGCCGCCGCGCTTGAACTATCGGCAACGGGCGCAGCGCTTTCCATCCCCGCCGGCACATCGATTGGCGGCAGATCCTCGTCGACCTCCACCGGCGCGGCCCCATAGGCATCAAGCGGAACGTAGTCGTACGGGTCCTCCTCGACCGGTGCGGACACCGGCGGCGTCGCACCCGCAGCCCAGGCACCGCGACCGGCACCGCGCGCACCAGCCGCACCGCCGCCCGAGCCTCGTCCCTGCGAACCGCCCGCGCGCTCAGCTTGCGCGCGTTGACGCTCGTAGTTCTGCTCACGCCGGCGCTCGGCATCCTCACGCTTGGCGACATCGCGAAACACGCGGCCTGAACTCGCGCGCACGGTCTCCAGGTCCAAACCCAACAGGTCGGCAATCTGGATAAAGTACGTGTCGATCATATAGCTGTCACGTAGCGGATAGATGAGCGTCAGCGCGTCCTCGAGCGCCTTGGCGCGACCGCCCGGTGTGGTAATGTCGCTCGACTCCTGCAGCGAGCGGTACACAAAGTCCATGAGGGGCTCGGCCGCGTCAATGCGCGCCTGAAGCTCCTGGCCGCCATGCGCCGTGATGAACTCCATGGGGTCGTTGCCGTCGGGCAGCACCACACAGCGCAGGTCCATCGAATCCTGCTCGATAAACTGAATCGCGCGGCGAGCGGCCTTTTGGCCGGCGGCGTCGCCATCGAACATATATACAATGCGCTTGGCAAAACGGGTGAGCGTCTTAACGTGATGTTCCGTCAGCGCCGTGCCCAGCGTGGCGACGACATTTTTGATCCCCGCCTCCCAGCAGGCGATGCAATCGGTATAGCCCTCCACCACGATGGCAGTATCCTGAGCAACGATAAACTCCTTGGCCCAGTTAAAGCCATAGAGGTTTCGCTTTTTATGAAACACGCTCGTCTCGGCGGTGTTGAGGTACTTGGGCTGACCATCGCCCATGATGCGCCCGCCAAAGGCGATATTGTGACCCTGTTCATCAAAGATGGGAAACATCACACGGTCGTAAAAGCGGTCTGCGAGCTGGCCGCGCCCACGGCTTACGGCCACGTTGGCGTCGATCATCTCCTGCGGGGTAAAGCCCGCCTGAGACAGGTGCGAAACCAGCGCGTTGCGACCAGGCGCAAAACCCAGGCAGTAGCGTCGGCAGACATCGCCACCCATACCGCGGCTGGCAAAGTACTCGCGCGGACGGCTGTCCTTACCGCGCATAAGCATGGTGTGGTAGAACTGAGCCGTCTCGGCGCACAGGTCGTAGATGCGAGCGCGCTTGGTGCCGCGATCGCGCTGCGCACCGGTATCGCGCAGCTCAATGCCCGCACGATCAGCCAAATAGCGGATCGACTCGGGAAAACTCAGGTTCTCGCGCTTCATGATATAGGTAAAGACGTCGCCGCCCTCGCCGCAGCCAAAGCAGTGCCACACCTGCGTAGCAGGGATAATATGAAACGATGGGGTCTTTTCGCCATGAAACGGGCAGCAGCCCCAAAACTCATGGCCGCGAGGCTTAAGCTCAACCGTTTCCTGCACGATGGCAACCAGGTCCGATGCCGCGCGTACCTGATCTTTTTCCTCATCGCTAATCACGGATACTCACCCCCTGCTCACCCAAGTTATGACGGATATCGTCGATATTACCCTCGACGGTCGCAATCAACTCGTCCAGGGAATCAAACACGCGAGACGGACGCAGCCAGCGCGTAAACGCCAGCGACACGGAAGCGCCATACAGGTCGCCCGCATAGCCGATCAAGTTGGCCTCGAGATGCGCCGAGGCGGCATCATCGGCATAGGTCGGCGGCAGGCCGACGTTAACGGCAGCAGGCCATACGGTATCGTCGACCAGCACCAGACCCTCATAGACTCCATCGGCAGGCACTTGGATGCCGTCGGGCACCTGGATGTTTGCCGTGGGAAAGCCCATGTCGGAGCCCTCGTGACGGCCAGCCGCCACAACGCCGCGCAGCATATAGGAACGGCCGAGAAGCTCGGCAGCCAGCTCCACATGGCCCTGACCCAGCTCATGGCGGATGCGCGTGGCGCAGATGGCCCGACCGTTAACGCAGAGCAGGTCGTGACCGTAAACGTCAACCCCACGCTCAGCACCCCAGGCGCGCATCTCGGCAACGCCCGAAGCGCCGCCGCGGCCGAGCCTAAAGTCACTGCCTACACGAATGGAGCGAATGTCGACAACGCGCGACAACAGCGCCAGAAACCCGACATGGTCGAGTGCCGCCACGGCGGGCGTAAAGGGAACGGCCACCACCGCATCGACCCCGGTTTGAGCCAGGGCATGCAGGCGGTCGGCCGTCGTCATCAATTTTTGGGCGGGCGACGGACTCACCACGACGTCCGGATCAGGATCGAAGGTGATCACGACCGCTTTGCTGCCGTGATCATGTGCATCGCGAATAACCGCTTCGATCAGCTCTTGGTGCCCACGATGCACGCCATCAAACACGCCAATGGCGATCGACGCGGCACCCAAGAACTCGCACCCATCAAAAGCATCGGCAGAAACGATACGGGCCTCATCCAACTCACCCGCGAAAAAGATACGCGCGAGCTCGTGGGGCGTCAGCATCATCGAACACCGCCGATCGCCTGCGGAAAGACGTGCTCCATCACAAAGCGGCCGCCCTCGATACGAGCAAGCGCCTTCAATCCCCCATCGAGTACGAGCGCGAACGGCGCCTTCGCCGTATCGAAGTCCGCAAGCGCGCGTTCAACGGGAATGCGGCGGCCACAAAGCAGGTCGTCTGCAAGATTACCCGGCAAATCGACTCGCGTGGCACCTAGGGCGGCGATGGGATCCAGAGCGAAACCGGCAGCGGTCTCGGCAGAGAGCTCCTCTACCGCATGACAGGCGCCAATGGAAACCACGCCGGAGGCCGTACGGCGCAGCGCGGAAATATGTGCAGCACTATCGCAGGCACGACCCAGATCGCGAGCGAGCGCGCGAATGTAGGTGCCTTTGCTTACCGAAAACGCCACGGTCCAGACGCACGTATCGCCCTCGCCGCCCACGGCGATCAGGTCGGCGGCATAGACCTCGACGGGGCGCGGGGGCAACTCAACCGCATTGCCCTCGCGAGCACTCTTATAGGCGCGAACGCCATTGACCGAGATGGCCGAAAACGCTGGCGGCACCTGCATCTGCGGGCCAAGCATAGCGGCGAGCTGCTCACGGGCGTAAGCGAGATCGCGCAGCTCGGGGACAACGGGCACCGTGCGGACGGCCTCGCCCTCCGCGTCATCGGTATTGGTCTCGACGCCAAACGAAATGTCGGCGACATAACTTTTGGTATCGAGGGTTAGCATGCCCAGCAGACGGGTCGCCTGGCCCACGCCCACCACCATGACACCCGAGGCCATGGGGTCGAGCGTACCGGCATGGCCGACGCGTCGCTCATGAAGGGCGCGTCGGCACTTCGATACCACGTCGTGGGACGTACAGCCCACCGGCTTATCGACGGCGAGCAGCATATTCAATTGAGAAGGCGTACGACGAGCCATGTACCATCCAAAATGTTAGAGCTCGACGGTCACCGAAGCGGGATCCTCCCCTACCAGCTCGGCCAGCATGGGAAGTGCCACGGCGAGCGTCTCGCGAATCGTTCCGTTGTTGGAAAAGCCGGCGGCGGCATGATGCCCGCCACCGCCAAAGTTGGCAGCGATCTCGGACACATCGAGGTCACCTTTGGAGCGCAGGTTGCCGCGCACCTTGGTATCGCCGTCGATGCCCTTTAGGAACAGACAGACCTCAACGCCCATCACCGAACGCACCACATCGACCAGGCCGTCGCACTCGTCCGAAGTGACGCCGCAGGCCTCGAGGTCGCTCTGGTACGCATAGCTATATGCCACGCGACCGTGCGCCACCGTCTTGATGCGGCCCATAACGATGGACTTGAGATGCAAGAATTCAACGCGCATGCTCTGGTAGACCTCGAGCGCAACACGCGCCGGATCGGCACCGTGCGCGACCAGGCGCGAGGCGGCATGGAACGCAGTAGCATCGGCGTTTTGATACTGAAAACGACCGGTATCGGTCACCAGGCCGCACAGCAGACACGTCGCGACACCATCACGAGCCACAATACCGCAATTATCCAAAAAGCGGTCGATGATCATGGCGCAGGCCGCGGCGTCGACGCACCTCAGGCTCAGCTCGGCAAATTCCTCGCGCGCCGGATGGTGATCGAAGCACACCACATGCGACGAGCGGCGGAGCACCTCGGCGGAGTTGTTCAGACGCTCGACGACGGGCACGTCCACCGAGATGAACAGGTCCGGATTGCCGGCATACGCAGACGCCGGCACCAAACGGTCGGCGCCCTCCATAAAGCGGTAGATGCGCGGAACCGGGTCATCGTCTGCCAGCAGCAGGGCAATGTCCTTGTTGGGGAAAAACTTCATAAGCGATAAGCCCAGACCCAGCACGGAGCCCAGGGCGTCGCCATCGGGAGACGTATGTCCCGAAATCGCAATGGAGGACGCACCCTCGATGAGCTCGAGGATGCGTCGCTGAATATCTGCAGACTCGCACGATGCGAGGTCGGCGGAATTACTCATCTAAAGCTGCCTCCTGGGCGGCATCCGCTATTGGATAGCCGTCCTCGTCCTTTTCGATCGCAAGCGTGGCGGGAACGTTTTCCAGCGCACGCGAGATGCGCTCGGCCTCATCGGTCGAGCGATCGATGCGAAAATCGAGCTCGGGCGTGACGCGCCAATCGAGCGAGCGGGCCAACAGGCTACGGATGCGGCCCTTGGCGCTGGCGAGCGCCTCCATGACCTCGTCGTAGCGGCTCGCGTCGCACGACACGTACACGCGCGCGAACGAACGGTCCACCGCGACCTCGACCGCGGTCAGGGTGACCAGGTCGAGACGCGGATCGGAAACCTCAAAGAGCAGGATATAACCGAGCTTCTCGCGAAGCTGCTCGCCCAGACGGCGGGTTGCCTGCGTTTGCTTCATAGCGCTACCCCCTACTCTGTACGGGCAACCTGGTCGATGCGGTAGCCCTCAATGGTGTCGCCAGGCTTGATGTCCTGGAAGTTCTCCAGGCCAATACCGCCCTCGGAGCCGCTCTTGAGGCTCTTGGCCTCGTCCTTGTAGTGGCGCATCGAGGCGATTTTACCGTTGAAGACCACGATGCCGTCGCGCACCAGGCGCACGGAATCGGTCGCGGCGATCTCGCCCTCTTCGACGCGGACACCGGCGGCGATACCGACCTTGGGCACCTTGAAGGTGTCCAGAACGGTCGCGGAACCCGTGGAGACCTCGACCTCGGTGGGCTTGAGCATACCGATGCGGGCAGCGTCGAGGTCCTCGAGGCACTTGTAGATGACGTCGTAGCAACGGATCTCGACGCCCTCGCGCTCGGCGGCGGAGCGGGCCTTGCCGTCGGGACGGACGCCAAAGCCGATGATGATGGCATTGGAGGCGTCGGCCAGGACGACGTCGGTCTCGTTGATGGCACCAACGGCGGAGTGGATCGTGTTGATGCGCACCTCGGACTGATCCATCTTGTCGAGGGAGTCCTGAAGGGCCTCGATGGAACCCTGGACGTCGGCCTTGATAATCAGGTTGAGCTCCTTGACCTCGGCGTCGGCGATGGTCTCGAAGAGGTTCTCGAGCGTCACGTGCTTCACGCGGCTCTGCTCCTCGATACGGGCCTTGAGCGAACGCTCGTCGGCCAGCGCACGTGCCTCGCGCTCGTCCTCGAACACGCGGAACTCATCGCCGGCGTTGGGGACGGACTGCAGGCCCAGGATCTCGACGGCGTCGGAGGGACCGGCCTCGGTGACGGCGTTGCCCTTGGGGTCGAGCATGGCACGGACGCGGCCATAGGTGAGGCCGGCGACCAGCGTGTCGCCCACGCGCAGGGTGCCGCGGGTCACGAGCACGGTGGCAACCGAGCCGCGGCCCTTGTCGAGCTTGGCCTCGAGGACGTTACCGGAGGCAAAGGTGTTGGGGTTGGCCTTGAGCTCGAGCACGTCGGCCTGGAGCAGCACGGTCTCGAGCAGGTCGTCGATACCGATCTTCTGCTTGGCCGAGATGTTGACGAACATGTTCTGTCCGCCCCACTCCTCGGGGATGATGCCGTACTCAGTGAGCTCCTGGCGCACGCGGTCGGGGTTGGCGCCCGGTTTATCGATCTTGTTGACGGCGACGACGATGGGAACGCCGGCGGCCTTGGCGTGGTTGATCGACTCGATGGTCTGGGGCATGACGCCGTCGTCGGCGGCCACGATCAGAATGACGATATCGGTCACCTTGGCGCCGCGGGCACGCATGGCCGTAAAGGTGGCGTGACCGGGGGTATCGATGAAGGTAATCTTGCGGTCGTTGATCATGACCTGCGAAGCGCCGATGGCCTGAGTAATGCCGCCCGCCTCGCCGGCAGCGACGCCGGTGTGACGAATGGCGTCGAGCAGGCTCGTCTTGCCGTGGTCGACGTGGCCCATGACGGTGACGACCGGGGCGCGCGGCTTAAGGTCGGCAGGATCGTCGTAGAACGAGAAGGTGTTCTCCTCCTCGGGGGTGATGATCTTTATCTGGCGGCCCAGGTCGTCGGCAACGAGCTCGACGAGGTCGTCGGACATGGACTGCGTCATGGTAAGCGGCGTGCCCAGCAGGAACAGGCGCTTGATGATGTCGTTGGCCGGAACGTCGAGCGCCTCGGCGAGCTCCTGGACGGTAACGCCCTGGGAGACCTTGATGGCGTCGAGGTCCTCGGGGTTCACGCCCTGGGCCAGCGCCTCCTCAATCTTGCGCTCTTCCTGAGCCTTTGCGGCCTCGCGCTCGCGCTTCTCCTTGCGCTTTTTGCGGCGACCAGTGGACTCGCGAGAGGCCTCCTCGACGGCGGCACGAGCCTCCTCAAGCACCTTCTCGCGGCTGTACTCCTCGGCCTCGCGAGCCATGCGGCTGTAGTGGTCCTCTTCGTTGTTGTGACCGCCCTTGCGCTTCTTGCCCTTGCCCTGCTTGTCAGGGTTGGGGAAGTCCATGCCGGCAGCGACGTTGTTGCTGGCGTTGGTGCGATGGCTGTGGGGACGGCTTTCGGAGGCGTTGCGCTCGGAGTTGTTGTCGGAGGCGTTGCGATCGTTGCGACGGCCACCGCGACGGTCGTTGTTACCGCCACGACGGTTGCCGCGCTCGGCAGCGCGCTCGGCCTTGGCCTTCTCCTCGGCGTCCTTCTTCTCCTTGAGGACGGTCTCCTGTGCGGCAATCTGGTCGAGCAGCGAACGGAAACGCGAACCGGAGTCGGAAGCGGGAACGGCGCGGCGCTGGGCCTCGCGAGCAGCCTCCTCCTTCTCGCGGGCAAGGCGCTCCTGCTCGGCCTTCTTCTTAGCCTCGGCCTCGGCGCGGGCGGCCTCCTCGGCAGCCTGGGCGGCGGCGAACTGACGGCGCTCCTCCTCGCGAGCCTTCTCGGCAGCGATGCGCTCGCGCTCCGCCTCGGC
>UQZH01000065.1 GCA_900545445.1 uncultured Collinsella sp.
TCGACACACCCAGACGCACGGCACCGCCATCGCCCGCCGCGCGTCGGGCGCGGCGCAGCGCGTCCTCGGACTGCCGCATGATTGAACGCGCATCGTCCACCAGCAGAGCACCCGCCGGCGTCACCTTGACGCCCGAGTGCGAGCGCTCGAACAGCGTAATACCGAACTCCGCCTCAAAACCCGATACCTGCTTGACGAGCGCCGGCGTCGACACGCGCAGCTTTGCCGCCGCACGCGAGAAGCTTCCCAGCTCCGCGGCGGCCGATATGGCCTCGAGTCGTCGATCGTACACGTCAATCTCCCGTTTTCGCGCCCGTGACCGCATGGGGCCACAGGGGGCTGTTTTCGCAGGTCACGCGCTCAATTGAGAATAAACTGCATCGCACAGTGTAAACCTACGGTTAACGCTATTCTAACAAATATGCAATTCACCTGCGCAAATGCAAAGCATACGATAACCAGCGAAAACCACGTGGGTCGATTAATGGGAGCGGCCCACCGGGAGGCACAAGAAGGGAAGTTCCTATGAGCAATTGGCTTAAGCTCGAGGGCGATGTCTGCGCCGTGACTGGCGCGCTCGGCGGTATGGGCGCCGAGATCTGCCGCGAGTTCGCCCGCGATGGCGCCAACGTCGTCATGCTCGACCTGGACGAGGAGAAGGTCAAGGCCGCTGCCGCCGACCTCGCTGCCGAATTTGGCATCCACGCCGAGGGCTACAAGATGAACGCCACCGACGAGGCCGAGGTTCAGGCTGCCGTCGACGCAACCATCGCCAACTTCGGCCGCGTCGACGTCCTCGTCAACACCGCCGGTATCCTGCGCTTCGCCGCCATGGAGGACCTGCCGCTGAGCGACTGGGAGCAGGTGCTCAACGTCAACCTCACCGGTTACTTCATCACCTCGCAGCGCTTTGGTCGCGAGATGATCAAGGCCGGCCAGGGTCGCCTGGTGCACATCTCGACCGTCGCCAGCCACTCCCCCGAGACGTTCTCGGGCGTGTACAGCTCCACCAAGGCCGGCGTCAACATGATGTCCAAGATGCTCGCCGCCGAGTGGGGCCCCTACGGCGTCCGCTCCAACTGCGTCGAACCCTGCTTCGTTAAGACCCCGATGTCGGCCAACTTCTACGCCGACCCCGAGGTCGAAAAGAGCCGCAGCCGTCTGATCGCCACGCGCCGCATCGGCGAGGTCAGCGATATCGCCAACGCCGTCATGTTCCTGGCGTCCAAGCGCTCGGACTTTACCACCGGCGACGCCATCAAGGTCGACGGCGGCTTCTCCAACATGATGGGCGACCTCACCGCCAAGCCCGGCGGCCGTCGCGCCTATGCCGACAACTACCTTAAGAACAAGGGTGTCGAGCTCTGGTCCGATGAGTCCGGCGTCGCCAAGCCGACCGACCAGTAAACCAACCTGGCAGGGAGGTCCCGCGGACACGCCCGCTCCTCCCCCGTATCGATTAGAAAGAGTCCAATGGCTTCCACCAACTCCAACAAGGGTCGCGCCGTCGTGCTTTCCGCCGCGTGCGTCACCATGTTCTTCATCAGCTCCATCGCGCTGTATTCCGTCGTGAGCAAGAACCTGCTCGCCGTCTACCCCGAGTGGTCGAGCGCCCTTACCTGGGCGTTCCCGGTCTTCCAGACCATCATGGCCGTGACGGGCATCTTCGCCGGCCGCATCTCCGACAAGATCGGTCCGCGCAACGTCGTGATCGCTGCCGCCGTGTGCTACGGTCTGGGCTGGTTCATGTCCGGTACCGTCACCGAGCCGTGGCAGTTCTACCTGTGGTTCTCGCTCGTCGCCGCCATCGGCAACGGTCTGGGCTACAACCCGGCGCTCACCACCGGCCAAAAGTGGTTCATTGACAAGAAGGGCCTCGCCTCCGGCATCACCCTGGCCGCTTCGACCGCCGGCCCCGCCGTGCTGTCCCCGGTGCTCGCCTCGCTGCTCATCCCGAGCCTGGGCATCTTTGGCGCCCTCAAGGCGCTCGGCGTCATCTTCTTTGTGACGATCGCCGCCTCCGCCCTGTTCCTGAAGGCCCCCGAGGCCGGCTGGCTGCCCGAGGGCTTCGAGGCCCCCAAGGGCGGCGCGCATGCCGGCACCTTCGGCGACCTCACCCCAGGCGAGATGGTCAAGACCCCGCGCTTCTGGGTCCTCATCGTCACCTTCGCCTTTGCCGCCACCGCGGGCACCCTGCTCGTGGGCAAGGTTGCCTCCATCGCCGCCGTCCAGCTTTTTGCCGACCCCACGAGCGCCGCGGCCGTCGCCCTCGGCGGGGTAGTGGTCTCCGTCAACACCTGCGCCAACCTGGTTGGTCGTCTGTCCTTTGGCCAGATCATCGACAAGCTCGGCGCCTATAAGTCGCTGCTCATCAGCCTTGTCGTCACCATCGTCGCACTCGTCATCATGTCGATGAGCTTTACGCAGAGTATGTTCTTTGTGGCGCTCGCCCTGCTCGGCTTTAGCTTTGGCGCCCTGCTCGTCATCTACCCGCCGCTCACCGGTGGCGCCTTCGGCACCAGCAACATCGGCGTCAACTACGGCATCATGTTTTTGGGCTATGCCGCTTCCACCTGGATCAGCCAGCCCATCACCGCCGTGCTGTATCACGCCGAGGCTGGCAGCGCCGCCTACCAGCAGTCCTTCTACGGCGCCATTGTGATCGCCGCCATCGCCGTCGTGCTCACCGTCTACATGATGGTCTCCGACAGCAAGAAGAAGTCCGCCTAGTTTTACCGATGCGACAAAGGGACAGCCCCTTTGTCGCATTCCACCGGCCACCAGTATTAAGGAGTCGAAATGTCTGAGCTCAACCCCGTCCGCATTGCCGTTATCGGCGCCGGCGCCATGGGCCGCAACCACATCCGCTTTGTCACCGAGGAGCCCGAGGCCGAGCTCGTCGCCATCGCCGACGCCTTTGAGGGCGCCCGCGCCACGGCCGAGGCCGCCGGCGTGCCGTTTTACACCGATCCCGCCCAGATGATGGACGAGGTCAAGCCCGAGGCCGTCATTATCGCCACCCCCAACGACCTGCACCTGGGCGTTGCCCGCGAGGCTGTGAAGCGCAACATCGTGCCGCTGGTCGAAAAGCCGATCTCCAACGATCTTGAGGATGCCCAGGCCTTCGCCGCCGAGGCCGAGACCGCCGGCGTGCCCGTGCTCGTGGGCCAGCACCGTCGCCACAATCCCTTCGTCAACAAAGCCAAGGAGATCATCGAGTCCGGCGAGCTGGGCAAGCTCACCGTATCGAGCTTCCACTACATGATCTATAAGAATGACGAGTATTTCGATGTCGAGTGGCGCCGCAAGAAGGGTGCCGGCCCGATCCTGGTCAACCTGGTACACGACGTCGACCTGCTCCGTTACCTGCTGGGCGAGCCCGTTGCCGTCCAGGGCATGCAGTCCAGCGCCGCCCGCGGTTTTGAGACCGAGGACTCCGCCGTGGTCAACGTCCGTTTTGCCGATGGCGCGCTTGCGAGCATGACCATCTCCGACGCCACCGCCAGCCCCTGGAACTGGGAGGCCACCGCTCGCGAGGACCCGCAGTACCGCCCCTTCGACGCTGACGCCTACTTTATCGGCGGCACTAAGGGCGCCCTTTCGCTGCCCCGCCTGCACCAGTTCTCCTACGACGGCGCCTCCAACTGGCACAAGCCGCTGCAGATGGAGATCCCGGCCGTCGACCCGGCGCTGCCGCACAAGATGCAGCTCAAGCACTTTGTGAAGGTCGTTCGCCGCGAGGTCGAGCCCGTCGTGACCCCCGCCGACAACGTTAAGACGCTCACGCTTCTCAACGCCATCAAGGAGGCCGCCGAGACCGGCCAGCTCGTCGAGCTGTAACGCCTTAAGAGCGGCCGCGGCAGAAACCCCATGCCGAGCCCCTCGGTCCGCCACCAACAAGCCCCTCTTCTTTGCCCCGCGAGCAGCCTCCTGCCTGCGGGGCTTTTTGCTACCTTGCCGATGATTTTTCTGGAACGGGGCCTTTTGCACCTCGGCTTGATTCGTTCGCCACGAAATGGCCCTATCTACTACGTTTAAGCGATTACCCTCAACCATGCCGAATTCCGTAAAATCAAAACCGCAGGTAGACGGGTTGCGTTTTTTCGGAAAAACCAGGTATGGTCGACCCATGCGGTTCAAACGTAGTAGATAGGCCGTTTTCGTGGCGCGGCCCCAAAACAGTCTTTTGGGGCGGGTGGTATCCTTGGTAGCCCTGTGCTGCAAACGCACCTTAAACGCAAGGAGTCCCATGGATCTTATCGCCCAGCTCGCCCGCGAGCTCAACCTTAAGGCCGCCAACGTCGAGGCAGCCGTCAAGCTCATCGACGAGGGCAACACCATCCCCTTTATCTCGCGCTACCGCAAGGAAGCAACGGGCGGCATGGACGACGTTGCCCTGCGCGCACTCGACGAGCGCCTGTCTTACCTGCGCAATCTTGAGCAGCGCAAGGAGGACGTCATCCTGCTCATCGACGCCCAGGGCAAACTCACGCCCGAGCTCGAGCAGCAGATTCGCGAGGCCACGCAGCTCCAGCGTGTCGAGGACCTCTACAAGCCCTACCGAAAAAAGCGCATGACCCGCGCGCAGAAGGCCCGCGAAGCCGGCCTGGAGCCGCTTGCTAACATGATCATCATGCAGGCATCCGCCAAGGGCAGCGCGCTCGACGCCGCCGCGGCATACGTCAACGAGGAAGCCGGCTTCGACACGCCCGAGAAGGCGCTTGCCGGCGCAGCGGACATCGTGGCTGAGACGGTAGTCGATGACCCCGAGAACGTCGCCGACCTGCGCGCCTTTACGCAAAACACCGCCGATATCGTCGTCGAGGCCACCGATCCCACCGAGAAGACTCCCTACGAGCCGTACTACAGCTATGACGAGCCACTGCGCCGTATACCCAACCACCGCGTGCTGGCTATCGACCGCGGTGAACGCGAGGGCAAGCTCCGCGTGCGCGTAAACGTCGACGGCGCTGCCGCCACGGCACGCCTCGGCAGCCGTTGGCCCCGCCGTCAGGGCGTGTTTGCTCCCATCTTCGATGCCGCCATCGCCGACGGCTACAAGCGCCTCATGGCCCCCTCGCTGGAGCGCGAGGCCCGCGCCAAACTCACCGTTCGCGCCCAGACCGAAGCCATCAACGTCTTTGCCAAGAATCTCGAGGGCCTGCTCTCGGCACGCCCCGTGCGCGGCGCCCGCGTGCTCGCGCTCGATCCGGGCTACCGCACCGGCTGCAAGGTCGCCGTCATGGACGAAACCGGCAAGCTGCTCGACCACGGCGTGGTCTATCCCACCAAGCCGCGCCACGACGTCGCCGGCACCAAGCGCGAGCTCGCCCGCCTCGTCAAGAAGGACGGCGTCAACACCATCGTCATCGGCAACGGCACCGCTAGCCGCGAGACCGAGGAAGTCGTCTCGGAGTTCATCGCCGAGCAGGCGCCTGGGCTGCGATACACCATCGTCAACGAGGCCGGCGCGTCGGTGTACTCCGCCTCCGAGCTCGCCAGTCAGGAATACCCCGACCTGGACGTCACCGTGCGTGGCGCCATGAGCCTGGGCCGCCGCCTGCAAGACCCGCTGGCAGAGCTCGTCAAGATTCCGCCCCAGTCCATCGGCGTTGGTCAGTACCAGCACGACCTTGACCAGGCCGAGCTTTCGCGTACCCTGGGCCACGTGGTGGAGGACGTCGTCAACCGCGTGGGCGTCGACGTAAACACCGCGAGCGCGAGCCTGTTGGGCTACGTGTCGGGCATTACGCCGAGCGTGGCCAAAAACATCGTGGCCTACCGCGAGGAAAACGGCGCCTTTACTGATCGCCGCCAGCTCAAGAAGGTCCCCAAACTGGGACCCAAGGCATATCTCAACGCCGCGGGCTTCCTGCGCATCAGCGGTGGCAAGAACCCGCTCGACGCGACAAGCGTCCACCCCGAGAGCTACGAGGTGGCCACGTCCGCCCTGGAACGCGCAGGCGTTAAAGCCAGCGAGCTCAGCCGCGGCGGCGTGCCCGACATTGAGCGCCGTCTGGGCAGCATCTCGGCGCTGGCAAGCGACCTGGACTGCGGCACCCTGACGCTCATCGACATTGTCAACGAGCTCAAGAAGCCCGGTCGCGACCCGCGCGACGACGCGCCCGAGGTGGTCTTTAGCCGCTCGGCACTTTCCATCGACGACCTGGAGCCCGGCATGGAGCTCAAGGGCACGGTGCGCAAAGTCGTCGACTTTGGTGCCTTCGTCGACGTGGGCGTGCACCAGGACGGCCTCGTGCACATCTCCAAACTGGCCAACCGCTTCGTCAAGCACCCGAGTGATGTCGTGCGCGTCGGCGACACGGTAAAGGTGTGGGTCGAGAAGGTCGATCGCGACCGCAAAAAGATCTCCCTCACCATGGTGCAGGGGAAGTAAACCGCCAAAGCAAGGGTCCCCCCCTCACGCGACGTGCAAAATCGCGAGTATTCTGCAAATTCCACCGTTCCGGATGCCCCTCAGAGACGAAAAAGCAAAAAAACAGCCCCCGTTTTAGCGTCGTCAGAGCCAAAACGGGGGCTGTTCCGTGCTTCAACCAGCTGGTAAAAATCTTTACCTTGCTGAATACTCTCAATTTTGCACGTCGCAGGCGGGGGTACCTTTGCCCACGGCAGGATTGGAGGCCGATCACCAACCTACCGGCAAGCTCGTGTCGGCAGCCCCGGCCTTTCCTTTGCCTAGCGCGACCCTCGCGAAGCGCGTGAGCGATAGGGAAAGGAAAGGCCGGGACGAACAACCCGCGGCGCAGCCAGTGCTCGCGTTACGGCAGGATATGGAAACCGAGCGAGGCGATATCCTTGGCAAAGCCGCGCACGGTATCGAGCGAGACCTCGTACGGGTCGCGGCCGATGTTCTTGCGCTTGGCCAGGATGCTGTTGGGCACCGTGATGATCTGGCAACCGCAGGCCTCGGCCTGGTAAATGTTGATGAGCTCGCGCGTGGACGCCCACAGGACCTCGCAATTGGGCTTGGCGGCGGCCTTCTTGACCGACTCCGTCATAAATGGAATGGGGTCGACGCCGGTGTCGGCAATGCGGCCGGCAAAGAGCGAGATGATGGACGGCGTCTCAGCGTCAACGGCCTCGACCATCTCGTCGACCTGCTTAGGCGTAAAGATGGTAGTGACGTTGACCTTGATGCCGTCGGCCGAAAGCTTGCGGACCAGCTCGGCGGTGGACTCGCCCTTGGTGGTCACGCACGGGATCTTGACGTAGACGTTCTCGGCCCAGGTAGCGATCTCGCGAGACTCAGCCTCCATGGTCTCGACGTCGTCGGCAAAGACCTCAAACGAGACGGAAACGTCGGTGATGTGGGCCAGGACCTCCTTGGCAAACGCGCGGTAATCCGTCACGCCGCCCTTCTTCATAAGGGACGGGTTGGTCGTGAAACCCTGAACGTTGCCGTTCTCGTACATGTCGAGCATGCCCTCGAGGTTTGCACCGTCAGCGAACACCTTGATTGCCATCTGCCTGATTCCTTTCGCTTGCACATGGGCGTTGCACTGCTAAACACTTTACCTATGTTTATCAAGGCGTGAGCTGCGGGTTTTTATCTTCTCGGCGAACGGTATAAACGCTTTAGCGTTTTTGAGCACACCCTCCAGCGGCAAAACGATTTTGCAGGGCGGGCCGATTTGAACCGCCCGCCGCGGGTGAACGGTAATTGGCGGTTCCCGCTAGATCAACCCAAAGTGACGCATCGCTGTGACGGTACCGTCGTGTGCGACATCGTCAGTCACGTAGTCGGCGACCGCTTTGACCTCGGACATGGCGTTGCCCATGGCCACGGCCGTCTCGACGGCAGCGAGCATGCCCAGGTCGTTACCCGAATCGCCGAAGCCAAAGGTGCGCGCGTTGCCGGTGCGACCCAGGTATTCCAGCGCTCGCGCCACGCCCACGCCCTTGTCAATGCCCTTGGGGCTCAGCTCGCGATTCTGACCACCGGTGTTGCACAGCGCAAACTCGCGGTCGATAAAGCCATCATCGTTGGCTACGCGAGCCAGGTCGCTCGCGACGATGCATACCTTGCCCACGCGCAGACGGCCGTCGACGCGCATTTCCTCGGTGCTGTGCACCACAGAAGTGCCGATCAGAGACGGCTGCTCAACACCCGCGGGTTCCAGGGCAAAAGTAGCCACGTTGGTCTCGAAAAAGGCCTCAATCCCTGCCGCGGCCATACGGCGTGCGAGCTCCGCGATAACGTCCTCGTCAAAGCAGTCCTCATGCACCACGCGTCCCTCGATCTCGAGCGTCGCTCCCGCCATGGCAACGACACCCGCAGGCTCCAAAGCGCGCAGGCCATCGGCAATTAGCCACAGGGGACGACCCGTGCAGATAAATGTCTGGTGACCCGCATTGCGCAGACGACCAAATGCATCGACAACAGCCTTCGACGGATGGACTGCATTGAAGTCCTTATCGGTCATATCGTCGGGATCGAACGACGTCAGCGTGCCGTCCACGTCAAAAAAGAGCACAGCGGATTCGGGGCACGCATCAATCATATGGGTTCCTTTCGAGAATAAGGGCAAACGAAGCATCCATCATATAATGGAGCGACGCAACCAGAGAGGTCATCCATGGAATTTTACGCAAGCTGCCCCGAGGGCTTTGAGTCCGCACTCGCCGATGAGCTTAAACGCCTCGGGCTTTCGCATGTTCGCCGGCTGAAGGGCCGCGCTACATTTGAGGGCGAGCTCGAGCAAGGCTACCGCGCCTGTCTGTGGTCGCGACTGGCGAGCCGCGTGTTCGTGGTGCTCGGGCGCTTTGAGGCGCATGATGCCGATGAACTGTACGATAGCGTTTACGACATCGCCTGGGAGAGCATCGTCCGCCCCGGCGCCACCATCGCCATCACCGCCCGCGGCGTGACCGAGCAGCTGCGCAACACGCGCTTCTCGGCCCTGCGCGCCAAGGACGCGCTGTGCGACCGCCTGGCCGAGACCACGGGTCGTCGCGCCGATGTCGACGCCGCCGACCCCGATGTACACCTACTGCTTTCGCTGCGCCAGCGCCGCGCGAGCATAAGCCTGGACCTTTCGGGCGACCCGCTGTTCAAGCGCCTGCCGCCCGCGGCGACCCGTGCCGGCGAGGGCGCGCACGTGTTGCGCCCCGACTACGCCGCCCTGGTGCTGGCGCAGGTCGGCTGGACCGCACTGTGCGAGCGCGAGCTGACGGCCGACGATTACGAGAACGAAGCCCTGCCCACGCTGGTCGACGCCTCGTGCGCCGGCGGCGGTCTGCTGTTGGAAGCCGTGAACATCCTGACTGACCGCGCCCCGGGTTTTGCACGCAAGCACTGGGGTTTTGAGGGCTGGCAGCTGCATGATGCCGCCCTGTGGGAGCAGCTGCTTGCCGAGGCGCGCGAGCGCGAGGCGGCAGCG
>UQZH01000066.1 GCA_900545445.1 uncultured Collinsella sp.
CTGTTCGGCAGCAGGAGCCTCGGGGGCGACCGGCGCAGCGAACTCAGTCAATGCCGCGGCCTCGCGCTCGGCAGCGCGACGGCGGGCACGCACAACCTGGGCCTCGCTAATCTGCGCCAGTGCACGGGCCTGCGCGACCTCATCGGAAATGGGGGCCGAAGCATCGGTGGCAACGGGGCGCTTCGCGCGCGTGGTGCGCGTCGTACGACGCTTGGGCTTTTCGGCATCCTCGCCGTCCGCAGCAGGCTTGGCCAAACGACGCGTGCGCTTAGGCTTAGCGGGAGCAGCCTCCTCGCTAGCAACGGGCGTGGTGGGCGCGGCGGCCTTAAGCGCCTCGGGAGCCGAGACCTGCGCCGGCGCGGAAAGCACGGCCTGGTCCGACGTAACCGGTGCAGCGGGAGCCGTTTGCGTCGTCGTTATTTCGTTTTCTTGTTGTTGATCAGACACAGTGTTTGCTCAACTTTCTTTTCAAGCCCTGTGATCACATGCTCCCTGCATAAACCTTCAGGGCGGCTAAACAGTCTAGCTCCGTCAAATACCGACGGACATCATTGATCTGTATAGAGATGATTGCGTTATATACGCAGCGTTAGTGTAACACAACCGCAACCACCTGCAACTTAGTCATCGGGGACGTTCTTAAACGACTAGTCAAAAGGGATGCTCTTTACAAAGTTCCGGCGTACACCATCGCCACATCATAAGCCGCGGTGAAATAGTTCCCAAATCCCGGCCGGCACCTCTCAAGCAGGAACCATTCCACCGCAACTCATAAGAAGAAGGCAGATCAAGCCTCAAGCATCGAGAAAACGGAACAGCTAAGGGACAAGGGCATCGGCCCCAAGATCGATGTGCCACGAATCGCGCCCATCTACTACGTTTGCCCCCGCACCCCTGACCATACTCACTATTTTTCGAAAGTCGCAGACCTGCTACCTGCGGTTTTAATATTGCGATTTTCGGCGTGGTTCGGGGTACGCACTTAAACGTAGTAGATGCCCCCGATTCTTGGCAGAAGGTATCCCACCGCTCCTCCACGGGACAAAAATGATCCGTTTTCCTCCGTCCCCAAGGGGTCATTTTCAAAACCAAGGCGGTTTACTACGATGAATCGCTCAACCACGACCACGCCAAAAACCGAAAAAATAAAACCCCAGCTAGATGGCTTGCGCTTTTCGCTGAAAAGCCCGTGTGGTTGGATTCCCCAAATTCATCGTAGTAAACCGGTATAGTTGCGATTTGATAGCATTTTCCAGCAAACCAAACAGTCTCGAAAAATGCAAAAAACCCGACCTCCGCATGGGAGATCGGGCTTAGAAGGCTCAGTTAAACCAAACCAACGCAGTCAAACGACCAGCGCTTACATCTGCTCGGGGGCAGAAACGCCAACGAGGGTAAGCACCAGGGCGAGCGTCACACGGACGGCGTCGCAGGCGGCCAAACGGGCGCGCGAGAGCTCAGGGTCGACGGGACGACCCTCGCTCGGAAGGACCTGGCAGGCGGCGTAGAAGCTGTGGAAGTCGCCGGCGAGCTCCTCGGCAAAGTGAGTCAGGCGGAACGGGGCGCGATCGCGAGCGCAGCTACCGATGAGGTCGGTGAGCTCGTTGAGCTTACGCGAAAGGGCAAGCTCGGTCGGGTCGGTCAGCAGCGAGTAATCGACGTTCTCGCCAATAGCCTTCTCGGCGACGGCCTTCATGCCCATCTCGGCGGCCTGCTCGGCGGTAACGTCGGCGGCACGGCGCAGGATGGAGCACACGCGAGCGTGAGCGTACTGCACGTAGTACACCGGGTTGGAGTTGTCGCGCTTCTTGACGGCCTCAATGTCGAAGTCGACCATCTGGTTGGAGCTCTTGGAGATGAGCGTGTAGCGGGCGGCGTCAGAGCCGACCTCGTCGACGAGTTCCTGCAGGGTCACCATGGTGCCCTTGCGCTTGGACATGCGGACGGGCTTACCGTTGCGCAGCAGGTTGACGAGCTGGCCCAGCAGAACCTCAAACTTGCCGGGATAGCCAAGAGCGTCACAGACGCAGCGGACGCGCTCGATGTAGCCGTGGTGGTCGGCGCCCCAGATGTCGATGACGTGGTCGACGCGCTGGAACTTATCCCAGTGATAGGCAACGTCGGAGGCGAAGTAGGTGTACTCGCCATCGGACTTGATCAGGACGCGGTCCTTGTCGTCGCCCAGGTCGGTGGAGCGGAACCACAGGGCACCGTCCTTGGTGTAGAGGTAGCCCATCTTGTCGAGCTTCTCAAAAGCGCGGTCGACGGCGGAGGTGCCGGCGGTCTCGCCCTCGGTGTCCTTCACGTACAGGGAGCGCTCGGAGAACCAGCGGTCAAAGTCGCAGTTGACGGCATGGCAAAGGTCGCGCATGTTGTCGACCATCTTTACATAGCCGCGCTCGCGGAAGCTCTCCATGCGCTCCTGCGGATCGGCGGTGACCCACTTGTCGCCGTCGGTGCGCCAGAACTCGGCAGCCTCGTCGATGATGTAGTCGCCGCCGTAGGAGTCCTTGCCCAGAGTCTCGGCAAAGTTGTCCTGATACGGATGGGTCTCGGGGTGCTCGTCGCTCTCGTCGGCAACAAAGGCGTCGCGGTCGGCGATCAGAATCTTGTGAGCCTCGTCGATATCCACGCCCTGCTTGGCGATGATGTCGGCAAGCTGCATATAGCGCGTGCTGATGGAGTTACCGAAGGTGTTCATCTGAGAGCCGTGGTCGTTGATGTAGAACTCACGCTGGATGTCGTAACCGGCGTGGTCCATCACACGACAAAGGGAGTCGCCCAGAGCGGCCCAGCGACCATGACCGATGTGCATGGGGCCGACGGGGTTGGCGGAGACGAACTCGACCTGGGTCTTCAGGCCGCCACCGACGTTGGACTTAGCGAAGTCCATACCCTTCTCGCGGGCCTCGCCAAAGATGGCGTTCTTGACGGCGACGGAGAGGTAGAAGTTGATGAAGCCAGGACCGGCGATCTCGACCTTCTCGATCGCGGGGTCCTCGGGCATATGGGCAACGACGGCCTCGGCGATCTTGCGCGGGGCGCAGTGAGCCAGCTTGGCGGACTTCAGGGCCATGGTGGAGGTCCACTCGCCATGAGAAGTATCAGCCGGTCGCTCGATAGCGCAATCGTCAAGTTCAAATGCGGAAAGGTCGCCGGCCTCCTGGGCCGCAGCAAGCGCAGCGCGTACCAGCTCTTCAATCTTCTCGGGCATAGATCCTCCTTGTGTTAAAGCCCCCGAGCTCTTGGTCACTCGTAGGGCAAAAGCCAGAGTTTGTAGCACTCTATCACAAGCGGTAACTACTGTCGCAGGGTAAAGCTAATAGATATTGCATATGCACAAAAATGACTACCGCTCTTGCGCGGCGGTACAAAGTTGGCGGTTTGCCTGCTGTTTATACACGTTCTAGAAATGCATAAACGTATGAATAAGCCGTTCTATTTATCGAATACTCTTACCTATCGGAGTTGTGTGCTTTTCCTGCATAAAGTGATGGTTTGCGCACGTCATCGTGGTATTCTTAACATACGTAAATTCGTATAAGTTGGAGGTAGCATGTTCTCAATCGGTCAACACGTCATTCATCCGGGTCAGGGAGTCTGCACCGTCGTCGGCTTTAGGGACGACACACCGCAGCCCATGTTGTTGCTCGAGACCAAACAGGGACATGCGCAGACGATTCTCATGTACCCCGTGGCGCAGGCCGACCGTCTGCATGCCGCTATCTCCCAGCAAGATGCAGAGCACCTGCTGAGCCACTACGATGAGCTGGAGTGCGACACCTTTACCGAGCGCAATAGCTCGCTCGAGGAGACGCACTTTAAGCAGCAGCTCAAGCTGGGCGCGCCCGAGACGGTTCGCGTGGCAAAAACCATGATGCACCGTATTCGCCAGGCCGAGGAAGCAGATAAAAAGCCCAGCTCCTACTACATGCGCGTACTCAAGGAAGCCAAGCGCCGCTCCATCGAGGAGTTCGCCGTGGCCCTGGGCGTCACCGAAGAGGCCGCCGAAGCCCGCCTAGCCCAAGCCGCCCTCAACTAACCTGCCAAAAAGGGACAGGTTTATTTTGGCAGGTTTTATCTGGCCAAACGTCAACAAACAATCAGTAAATGGCCGGGTGCTCCGTTTTGTTTGTGAGCGCCCGGCCATTTTTCTATATCCGTAGAATACGTGAAGCCCATTTGCGATGACATCACGCGGGGGCCGTCCAGATCGACGCAACCAACGGCCGCATCCACAACAAGCGCGCCTGTCTTGCTCAATTACCATTAAAAAGCATCAATTTGAAAACGCAATAACATTTCGGCAGGTAGCAGCTATAGTCGGTGAACTGAATCTCGACAACCGAAGCCTCCGAATGAGGTATCTTCAGCCCATCCAAGCTAAAGGAGGGGCCATGCCGAGAAAACCTCGTTCAAAGTCACCAACCGGTTATTTCCACATCACGTTGCGTGGAAACGGAGGGCAATTGCTGTTTGACGATGCCGAGGACCGAATCGCCATGCTTCAGATCCTCGATGCGATCCTCCCCAAACACAATATCGAGCTTATCGCTTGGTGCCTTATGGGAAACCACATTCATCTGCTCATCGACGATCCGGACGACCGCAAGAGCGACGCGATGCACGCGGTAGCAGTATCGTATGCGGGCAGGTACAATGCGCGGACGGGGCATATCGGCCACGTGTTTCAGGAGCGGTTTTGGGATTCGCCCATTAAGTCAGAAGTATATTTACTCGAGGCAATTCGATACATTCATCTGAATCCACAAAAAGCGGGACTGGCGGCATACGACGAATATCCCTGGAGCAGCCATCGCGAGTATCTAATGAGTGCCAGGTCACGGCCGCATGTTACCGGCAGCGTTGTCGGTGTTTTATTCCCAACACCTCGCTCATACCTTCGGCTCATGGAAAGTACGCCGTCGCTTCCCTATCGCCCCAGCGCAACAGCCAAGGTTCGCGAGGAAGATCTATGCGAATTTGGCACGGCAATCGTGCAGAGTGTCGCAGGATGTGCTCCGACGGAACTCAAATCCGTCTCCAAGCCACTTCGCAATGAGGCGATTCTCGCGCTTCGAAAACAAGGGCTAACGGTTAAGCAGGTTCAGCTGCTGACCGGACTGGGAACATGGATTATCAAGAACGCGTCGTAGCGTCGCGTTTGCCGAGTTACGGATACGGCGAAGCGCAGCTGTCTGCCGCGAGGCGCCGCCATTCGCCAGCGTCACCATGTCAAACAGAAAACGCTTCCGCTGAATAACACCCAACGGAAGCGTTTTCCCAGATAAAACCTACCAAAATAAACCTGTCCCTTTTTGGCAGGTTAGGCCTGGAAGGTGTCGCGGTCGGGCGCGAAGGACTGCATGGCCGCGATGGTGCGGTCGAAGAGCTCGGGAAGCTCCCAGCCCAACATCTCGGCGCCCTGCGAAATCACGTCGCGCGAGCAGCCGGCGGCAAAGCGCTTGTCCTTGAACTTTTTCTTGAGCGACTTAGTCGTAAAGTCCATGACGCTTTTGCTCGGACGCATGATCACGGCAGCACCGATCAGGCCGGTGAGCTCGTCGCAAGCAAACAGGATCTTCTCCATCTGAAGCTCGGGCTTGGGCAGCGAGGCATTGAAATCGGACGTGTGCGTCTGAATAGCGCGAATGAGTTCGGGCGATGCGCCCTCGCCCTCGAGGATTTCTGCCGCATAGATGGTGTGGTTCACGGGGTCGTCCTCATGCTCCTCCCAATCCAAGTCGTGCAGCAGGCCGACGATGCCCCAAAACTCCTCGTTCTTGGGATCGAACTCGCGCGCAAAGTAGCGCATGGTGCCCTCGACCGTCTCGCCGTGGGTGATGTGGAACGGGTCTTTGTTGTGCTCGTTAAGCAGTTCGAACGCACGGTCGCGGGTGATTCCGGCGGAAAGCATCTGGGACATGGCAATACCTCCAGGTGAGTCGGTGCTAGGACACGGTGTCATTATCGTATATCGCCGTAGCTCAAGCCGAAAGGCAGAAAAGGTATACGGAGAAAAAAGCCGGGCAAACGTGTCGCCCGGCAAAACCGCAGATAAAACCTGCCAAAATAAACCTGTCCCTTTTTGGTAGGTTTAGGGGCGGACCTGGCCGGTGCCGCGGAGCTTGTATTTGTAGGTGGTGAGGGCCTCGGCGGCAAAGGGGCCGCGGGCGTGGAGCTTTTGGGTCGAGATGCCGATCTCGGCGCCCAGGCCAAACTCGCCGCCGTCGGTGAAGCGCGTGCTGGCGTTGGCGTACACGGCCGAGGCATCGACCGCATCCAGGAAGCGCTCGCAAGCATCCGTGTCCTCGGCAACGATGGCCTCGGAGTGCATCGTGCCGTAGCGGTTGATGTGTGCGATGGCCTCGTCCTCGTTTGCCACGACCTTCACGCTCATCTCGAGAGCCAGGTACTCGCGACCCCAGTCCTCCTCAGTCGCGGCGACGTAGTCATCACCCTCGGCAAGCCCGGCATCGGCGCATGCGGCGCAGGTTGCCTCGTCGCCGTGAATGAACACGCCGTGGTCATGCAACACGGCCACGACCGCCGGCAAAAACGAATCTGCCACGGCGCGGTCGACCAGCAGCGACTCGGCGGCATTGCACACGCCCACGCGCTGGGTCTTGGCATTGACGATAATGTTGAGTGCCTTGTCAAAGTCGGCGGATTCATGCACGTAGATGTGGCAATTGCCCGTACCCGTCTCGATCACCGGAACGAGCGACTCGCGCACGCAGCGCTGGATCAGGCCCGCGCCGCCGCGCGGAATGAGCACATCGACGATACCGCGGAGCTTCATGAGCTCGCCAGTGGCCTCGCGGTCGGTGGACTCGATCATCGACACGGCCTCGCGCGGGAAGCCCTTGGCCTCGAGCGCATCGGCCAGCAGCTCGGCGATCATGGCGCACGAGTGATAGGCCAGCGAACCGCCGCGCAGAATGCAGGCGTTGCCAGTGCGGATGCAGATGCCCGCAGCATCGGCCGTCACGTTGGGACGGGCCTCATACACCATGGCGACCAAGCCCAGCGGCACGCTCACGCGGGTCAGGTCCACACCACTTGCAAGCACGCGGTGGTCGAGTACGCGGCCGACAGGATCGGGCAGCTCAGCGAGCTTCTCCAGGCCGGCGGCCATGCCCTCAACGCGCTCGGGCGTCAGCAGCAGACGGTCGAGAAGCCCCGCCGAGGTGCCCGCATCACGCGCGGCGGACATATCGAGCTCGTTGGCGGCAACGATGGAATCGACGCCGTCGCGCAGCGCCGCGGCCATGCCACGCACGGCCTCCTGGCGCCGGGCATCGCTCGCCGTGGCAAGCGCGCCCGAAGCGGCTTTGGCCTCAACGGCAAGATCGTGAACGTAGGTGGCTATATCGACCGACATGAACGGCCCTTTCTCTTAGATGTTTGCCAACCATGGTAGCCGATTTGCACGCATCCTCGCAGACGGCGGTAGAATTGGTCAACCCGAAACACCGCAACGAATGGAAGCATCACATGGCGCTCATCACTTCGTACCACGTCCCCGGCCTCTACGTCGAGGACCACAGCATCGACGTCCCCCTCGACTGGCGCGGCCTGGAGCCCATGCTTTTGGCCGTCGGCAGTACCATGCGCCGCGGCGCAATGCCGGCGCCCATCGCCGGTGCACCCGAAAGCATCAAGCTCTTCTACCGCGTGGTTTGCGCGCCCGACCGCATTAACGACGACTTGCCGCTCCTCCTCTTTTTGCAGGGCGGCCCCGGCGGCGAGAGCCCGCGTCCGCTGTCGCCCACAAGCGATGGCTGGATCGAGGAGGCCGTCAAGCATTTCCGCGTCGTGCTGCCCGACCAGCGCGGTACCGGGCGCAGCAGCTACGTAGACGGGCGTACGATCGCGGCTCTGGGCGATCGCGCCGAGGCAGCAGGAGCCGATGCCGCACGCTCGCAGGCGGACTTCCTCAAGCGCCACCTCGCCAGCTCCATCGTTCGCGATTTTGAGTACCTGCGCCTGGTGGGCTTTGGCGGCAAGCCCTGGGTCACACTCGGGCAGAGCTACGGCGGCTTTTTGACGCTGAGCTATCTGTCACTCTTCCCCGAGGGCGTGACGGCAAGCTTTACCTGCGGCGGCATTCCGCACGTGCCGGCAAGTGCCAGCGAAGTCTATGCGCACACCTTCCCGCGCATGGCAGCCAAGACGCAGCAGTACTATGACCGCTACCCCACCGACGTCGAGCGCGTGGCGGAGCTGGCCGATGCGATCGAGGAGCAAAAACCCGCACTGCCCGACGGCTCGCCGATGACGGTCGAGCGCCTGCAGCTCATGGGCAGCGACTTTGGCATGAAGCCGAGCTTTGAGCGCATGCACTGGATTATCGACCACGCGTTTGTTGATGGCGACGGTACGTTGAGCTGCGGTTCCTCGGTATCCGACAGCTTTTTGATGCACGCCTTCGAGCGCACCAACACGCGTACAAACCCGCTGTACTGGACGCTGCAGGAGTTCATCTACGCCGACGGCGACACCATGCCCATTCACTGGGCTGCAGCCGAGGAAAAGGCACACCGCGCCGAGTTCGACACGCTCGCGCGCCCGCTCATGTTTACCGGTGAGGCTATGTTCCCGTGGATGTTTGAGCAGATGCCCGAGCTCAAGCCCTTCAAGCTCGCCATGGATCTGCTGATGGAAGACACCAGCTGGGACAAGATCTACGACCCGCAACGCCTGGCCTGCAACGAAGTACCACTCCAGGCTGCGGTATATTTCGACGACATGTACGTCGATTCGGGCCTGCAGCTCGACACGCTCAGCCGCGTGGGCAACTCGCATGCCTGGGTGACCAACGAGTTTGAGCACGATGGCCTTCATGGCAGCATGGTGTTCAAGCACCTCTTCGACGAAGCCCTCAACCGCGGAGACCTGCGTCAGATCTTCTAGCAAGGAGCGTCCCCACCTGCCGGCACAAAAGGAACGTCCCCAAATGCCGGACAAGTACCGGCAATGACGATGCCGCAGGTAGAGGACGGAAAGCGAAAACGCCCCTAAGCGAGCAAGGTGACGTGAAATCAGAACCACCCTTAAAAAGGGTGGTTTGCTCTTAGGGTATAACCCACGGGCC
>UQZH01000067.1 GCA_900545445.1 uncultured Collinsella sp.
GACGAACGCCGACGTTTGGTGCGAGAGGCACAGGCGATTGACGGCATCTTTGTGGGCGAACACGGCGGCAAGCCGCGTGGTGGCTATGCCGCGCTCTTTGCGCACTCCAACGCCTCGCGCAAGCTGCCCGAGCGCACCAATTCGTTTAAGAAGATCATGGGCTATTTCGATGAGCTCTGGGCGCAGACTGTCGATCCCAAACGACCGGTCAAGCGCATCAACCTGGGATTTGGCAATCTGGTGCCCGAGGAATTTGCCACTATCGACCTGTTCAGCGATGTTAAGGCCGATGAGCGCGAGCGCGACCTGGCGCGCGCCGTCCTGGCCGTGAAGGGCAAGTACGGCAAGAACGCGCTCGTCAAGGGATTAAGCTTCACCGCCGGCGCCACCGCACGCGAACGCAACGATCAGGTAGGAGGACATCGTGCCTAAGTCCCAACAACAGCCGATGCGGCCACCGACGCCTTTTGAACGCCTAGCGGACCCCGAGGGAAGACGTCGATCCGCCGACCCCAAGCTCACCGCCAACGGCGCCGTCCGCGCCGGCCGTGCCGCACAGTTTATGCCCTTTGCCGCCCTCACGGGATACTACGAGCTCGTGCGCAAACAAGAGATCACTGTTGAGCCCAAATGCGAACTCACGGAAGAAAAAGCCCTCGAGCTTTCGAAAAAGCTCGAGGGCCTCAAACGCGGCGACCTGGTGCGCGTCACCTATTACGATATGTACGGCTATCGTAGCCGCACGGGCATTCTCGACGAAGTGTTACCCGCATTCAAGCTGCTCAAACTCAGGGATATCGCCATCGACTTCGACGATATCAAAAACATCGAGCTGCGCGGACGCGCCTAGCGACAAGAACGCTTGCGCAAGACGAGGGCAATGCCAAGCACCGCGGCAGCTGCAACCAGCAATCCCAAGACCAGCGTGAGGGTCGAGTCGCCAGCGTGAGGCAGCGAGCCGTCCTTCGGAGTCTTCTTAGTGGCCGTCGTGACGGTGGTCGTGGTGCTGCTCGACTGGTCGTTGCCGCCCGTCTGGCTGCCACCAGGCTGATCGCCGCCACCCGGCTGCGAAGGATTGGTGGGTTTCGTCGGATCCGGAGTACCAGGATCAATCGGATTCTCCGAATTCTCCTTGCGCTGGATCCAAACCTGGCAGCCATAGAACGGGTTGGCGGTACCAAGGCACAGACCCTGGTTGGTCACCGCAAAGGTGCGCAGACCATGGTTATACGGATCGTTAAAGCCATTGGTCGTCAGCGTCGTAAAGTTCACGCCGTCCTCGGTCACATACATATCAAAGCCGCGCTCGGCATCGCGCAGGTAGTACATGCACGTAAGCACGCTCTGCAGCTTCTTGAGGTTCTCCTCGCTCAGCAGCTTATCGAGCGCATCCTGAATATCGCCCGGCAGCTCGGTGCCATAGGCATCCTCGTACTGCTGCTTCAGGCTCTCATAGCTATCGAGCATGTCCTGATACTGGTCGGCAAAGGACTTGAAGTACGCGATCTCGCCATCGATCTTCTGGACATAAGCGGCGTCGTCCTCAAAGTCCTGGGACATCGTCGAGGCCTGATCGCAAAGATCGCCCGTGGCATCCTCCAGCGCATCGCTTAGATCGCCAAAGCCCTTAGCAACCTCGGTCTTCTCGTCATCGACATCGACGGCCTCGTTTGAATCATCAACCTCGGCAGCTTCGTTCGAATCATCGACCTCGACGGCCTCGTTTGAATCATCGTCCGCAAGCGTGTTCACGGGAACGATGGGGTCGTCAGGCGATTTCTTGTCGAGCAGGTGATCGAGCAGGTCCCTAAGGCGCTGAACCTGAGAGTCCCACTCCTCGGGCGTCATATCGATAATGTCGCCATTGGAGAACTGGCCGATCGGCTCAAGCAGGCTCGCGGTATCAAAGGTACCGATATACAGCTTGCCGTCGAACTTCTGCATGCGCCAAATGTACTGGTTCTCGTTTCGGCCAAAGCCCGAAGTCAGGCCGGAAATGCCGCCCTCGGGGAACATGTCGGTGCGATCGCCAACGACGAGCTCCATGTTCTCGTCCTTGTCCATGCGATAGATGTTAACCGACTGCTCAAGATTGGCATTCACAAACGAGCAGTCAACGCCGCCCATGCTGCTCTTGCCGCCCTCTTCGGTGTTGGATTTGTTGAACAGGATGCGCTCGAGGGCAATCTCCTCGTCGTTGTATTCACCGATATAGAGGTAGTCGTTGTAGACGATGAGGTTGGCAGCGCCAGAACGGGTACGGGCAGGATCGATGCCAAAGCAGTACTTTGCACGGCACTTTGGATCGGTCGCATCCTTATCGCCAACAATGGGAGTCCACGAATAGCTGCCGTCGGCGTTCTTGTCGCCACGAACCATGGCAAACGACTGCATGGAATTATCATCGGGAGCGTTCTCGGGCGTACCGGTGCAGATGGTCGCATAGAGATGGCCATTGTACGAAACCATATCCCAAATGGCGCCACCGTAGATGCTGTCCTGATAGCGAATCGCCGGATAGCCAAACAGCGTCTTCGAGTTAGCAATCTCGGTGAAGCTAGCCTGGCCCTTCGAAGGGTCAGATGACGTCAGGATTGTCGCCACAAACTCATTGCCCGCTTTACCCACATTGCTGATGACGAGCTGGCCATCATGGACGCACATGCCGCGGATACCGGTTGAGATGCCCTGCTTGTAGGCATCGCGGTAATCGTCCACGCTCGAAAGGCCCTGATAGACAACTTTCCACTCATCCGTCTTAGGATCGATCTCGTATACAGAAGGCAGACCGCTTTTGCCGCCATTGGTCCTGACGCTGCCGCAGAAATAGAGCTTACCCTTATAGCTCACGGCATTGCGGAACAAAGGACCGACGCCGTTGAGCGATTCAGAGAGCAGCAGCTTGGTCTCACCGGTCTTGGTATTGATCTTAACCAAGATGCCGCCGCTGTCCTTGTCGGCCGTGCCGTCCTCCTTCTGCTGTCCATAGAAGAACGTGCCGTTAAACATGGCCTCCAGCGTCAGGCGCATGGTCTCGGCATCAAAGGAATCGCCCAGCGTGCTGTCCATGAGCGTAAGCGTGTTGCCCATCGCCGCATAGCAGGTGCCCACATAAAGCCAGTCACCATAGCTCGCAGCCGCCCAAGTGTAGCTCTGGCCGCGATCGCCTTCGTTGTTGGCCGTATATTACCATCGGCACCCGGAACGGCAACGGCACCGTTACCCTGGTAGTCGACGATGCCATCCGGCTGCGACGTTCCTACCGTAGGATGCGAGAGCTTCTCAAAGGAATACCCATTTCCCGCATTGTAGGTAACGGCACCCGAAGCGTCTTCGGCGTGCGCCGGCAGCGGCGATACCAAGATAGCGACAAGCGCTGCCACCAAGCCAAGTGTTCTCACTCGTCTCATAAAGCTATAGCCTCCCCTGACCTTAAGCCCAGTTTTAGCATTTCTCATCTCTGTCCACGTTTAATTGCGATCTGGGCGCAGCAATAATCAGCGTATAAATATACACCTGTAATTTTTTGGACGGGTTAATAGATGCTCGATTGGTGGCGAATTCCGCGCAAACCGTCACCAAACTCCACTTTCGCCGCATCTAAAGATTATTTTTGCGCAAATTTTTGGATACCGATAGTCACAATGGGCAGGAGGCTGGTACCCACCGGAGAGGGCAACGCCTACATTTTCATAACGTAATAGCCCGCGCCCCTCACCGCCGTCTCGAGTGCGTCGCGATCAACCGGGCGCTTCGAGCGTACGCGTGCCGTGTGGTCCGCATACGTCACCGTAGCCCACACGCCATCAAGCGTATTGAGGGCATTGGCTACGTTCTGAGCGCAGCCGTCACAGCTCATGCCGCCGATGAGCAGCTCGTCGCTATAGGGATAGTGCGATGCATCGGTATCCACCACAACAACCTTTTTGGCCCTCTTGCCGCTCGCGCCATCGCTGCAACAACTCTTCCCGTGTGTCGAAGCGGCAATGCGACGCAGTCCAAAAAACATGCCGACGGCAATGACAGCCAGCACGATGAGATTCGCAGGGTTGAGCAAGTCACTCATGCGTTCCCCTTTCAAGTAGCACTATCTAGATACCCCCATGGGGTGTCTCCATCTTAACCCAAAATCATGTCCGTTCGGTCAATTAGTTTCCCTATTCAAACTTTTTAGTTGACCAAGGCTTACTTTCGTGTATAAGTTTTCCTAGGCTAACAGTTTAGATCCGTAAGGAGCGTCGTGACTCGAACCATAGACATCCCAACGTTTCAGGCGGCAGTCGTGCGCAACTGCTCCCCCACGCTCGCGGGCATCAAACCGGCATCGCTCTTTACCTATCCAGGAGTTTATGCCATCAAGACGGTTCAAGCGTAACTGCGGCGATCGAGGATCGCCGAGCACGCCTGCTCAACGTTATCGCCCGGTGCAATCACGAGCTTAATCCGTTCGGTATCCATCTGAGCGTTTTGGTCTGGCGCCCCTGCGGGGCGCTCGTATATGCATATCGGCCCAATAGCCTCGCCACTTACCTTGCTGACCCGCGCGCCAAAACGGCACTCGCCAAGAAGGGCTACGACACCGGCAACCTCTCGGCATGTCTTGTGCACCTGGCATCACGCATCACGCTCGCGAGCAATAACGCCGCGGAATGCGCCTGCGGCCAGACTCGATGCGCACTGGATCAGCAAGTCTGCTGCAACAACGACTGCGCCTGCGAATTTCCACACGAGATTGGCTACTTCCTGGGGTACCCCTGCGACGACGTATACGAGTTCATCGCCCAGCGTGGCGAGAACTACAAGATCTTTGGAGCCTGGAAGGTCTATACGAATGTCGAGCAGGCACTTGCGACGTTTGATGCGTACCGTGCCTGCACCCAACACCTCACCTTTATCTATCAGCAGGGCTGCAGCTTGGCGCACCTTGCCCAGGCGACCCGATAGAACGTACAAACCGCGGCCGCACGCCGCACAACCGAAAGGACTCAACATGAGCAAGATCGCCGTCGTCTATTGGAGCGGCACGGGCAACACCGAGGCCATGGCAAACCTCGTTGCCGAGGGCACCACGTCCGCGGGCGCCGAGGCCGAAGTCATCCCCTGCGCCGACTTCTCTGCCGGCAGGGCCGCCGACTATGATGCCTTCGCCTTCGGTTGCCCCGCCATGGGCTCCGAGGAGCTTGAATACGATGAGTTCCAACCGATGTGGGACGAAGTCAAGGAGACCCTCGGCGACAAGAAGGTCGTCCTCTTTGGCTCTTATTCGTGGGCCGAAGGCGAATGGATGGACAATTGGAAGGCGGACGCCGATGAGGCAGGCGTCAACGTGGTCGACTCCGTCATCTGTTACGACGCCCCCGACGATGAGGGCGAGGCGGCCTGCCGCGCCCTTGGAGCCGAGCTCGCCTAGCGGCAATGAGCTCCGCCCGTAACGCGCTCTGCGCCAAAACACATTCGTGTCCCAACAAAAACGGGAGCCGGATCACATCCAGCTCCCGTTTTCTGCTATGTCAGTCATATAAAGCAGCTATGAGATATTGCCCAAAAACGCCTTGGTGCGCTCGCTCTTAGGATGGTCGAAGACCTCGCTCGGCGTGCCATCCTCCACGATAACGCCGCCGTCCATAAAGACGACGCGGTCGGCGACGTCGCGGGCAAAGCCCATCTCGTGCGTCACCACGATCATGGTCATACCGTCATGCGCAAGATCGCGCATGACGCCCAATACATCGCGGACAAGCTCAGGATCGAGCGCCGACGTGGCCTCGTCAAAGAGCATCACGTGCGGATTCATCGACAGGGCGCGGGCGATGGCCACGCGCTGCTGCTGACCGCCCGAAAGCTGACTCGGCATAAAATCGATGCGCTCGGCCAGGCCGACCTTGGTCAGCTCCTCGATGGCAATCTTCTCGGCCTCTTCCTTGCTGCGCTTGAGCACCTTTTGCTGCGCAAGCATGACGTTCTTTTTGACCGACAGGTGCGGGAACAGGTTGAACTGCTGAAACACCATGCCCAAGTGCGTACGCACCTTATTGAGGTCAACGCCCTTGGCGCACACATCCACGCCCTCGACGACAATCGAACCACTCGTGGGCTCCTCAAGACGGTTAATGCAGCGAAGCATCGTCGACTTGCCCGAACCCGAAGGGCCCAGGACTACGACGACCTCACCCTTGCGCACATCTAGATCGATGTCGCGCAGGACCACGTTATCGCCAAAGGCCTTCTGGAGATTCTTGATGCTGACGACGACCTCGTTCGAGTTATTGGTTTCGCTCATGATAGAACCTCCTTACAGACCAGCGATATGGTCGGCGGGCGTCGCGACAACCTGTCCGGCGCTCTTGGTGGGACGCTTCTTTTTGGTTTCGGCCGTACCCAGCAGCCTCGCCTCGAGACCGCTCACCAAGCGCGCAAGCGGCAGGGTAATGACCAGATAGAACAGGGCGGCAACCACATACGGCGTAATGGAGCCCGTCGTTGCCACGATGGTGCGGGCGTTCATGACGATCTCGACCACGCCCACGGCGGCGAGCAGCGACGTATCCTTGTAGAGCAGGATAAACTCGCTGGTCAGCGTAGGCAGGACATTGCGGAACGTCTGCGGAATCATAACGTAGAGCAGCGTCTGGAAGGCATTCATGCCCAGCGAGCGAGCAGCCTCGTTTTGACCCTTGGGGATCGACTGAATACCGGCGCGGAAGATCTCGCACAGGTACGCAGACGAGTTCATGGCCATGACGATAACGCCCAAGACGTAGTCGTCAACCTTGACACCGGCAAGCGGCAGGCCAAAGAACGCGATATAGATCTGCAGGAATGCCGGCGTGCCGCGGATGATATTCACGTAGATGCCGGCAAGGCAGCGCAAGATGCGCGATTTGGAGATGCGCATGAGCGACAGGGCAAAGCCAAAGGGGATCGCCAGCGGAAACGCCACAAGCACGATCGAGAGCGACATAAGGAAGCCCTTAAAGACGATCGGCAGACTCTGGACCAAAATGACCGGGTTCAAGAACAGGCGCAGGAACATATTGGAGTTCCATGCCTCGACCCACGGCTGTTCCTTAAGATCGGCCAGGAAGTTGTCAAAGGTCGTCACGCCCTTGATCTCGACGGAAGGAATCTTGGAAATCTTCTTGGTCGAACCGTCGGCGAGCGTATAGGTACCGCTGAAGGCCTCATCGCCTCCCTCGACGGGAAACGTCACGCCGTAAACCTCGACACGGAAAAAGCCGCCGGCAGGCGCCGTCTCGCCAAAGTCGATCTTGAGCGTCTGGCCGTCAGCCTTGCACGTGGGCTTCATGGGCGTACGATCCATGAGGTCCTCGCCCGAGAGCATCGTCAATCGCGTGTCATCGGTACCAAACGTCGTGCCGTCGACAAACGTCAGCGAAAGACCGCTCAGCTCCTCGTCGGCGTCGGCCTGAACTTCCCAGGTAATGCGCGTCTCGGT
>UQZH01000068.1 GCA_900545445.1 uncultured Collinsella sp.
ACTTCATTAAGCAACGGCTCTGCCCAGCTCTCTACAACTTGGGCTGCCGTCGGCATCATTTTACCCTCCTGACGAGCAATTCGTCCATATTTCAAAAATCAAATCCTGTTCGCGCGTGGGCGTAAACTTTTAGTTGGGCAAATCCGACAGATTGGAGCTTGAAACATGAGGGATATGCACCTCATGTCGCTCATAAAACGTTTCCTGACCTCGAAGGAGAACGTTTTTTAGCGACAGAAGGAGACATAAATATGATCTGGTTTACCAGCGACACCCACTTCGGGCATGAGAACGTGCTGAAGTTCACCGACCGCCCGTGGGAGACGATTTGGCAGATGAACGACGCCATCGTCGACAACATCAACGGCAGGGTTGCCGTGGACGACGAGCTCTACATCCTGGGGGATTTCTCATTCAAGATGACCGCCCAGGACGCCTATGCCCTGCGCAAGCGGATCGCCTGCAGGCGCATCCACCTCGTCCCGGGAAACCACGACAAGGACTGGACCCAGCCGGCGGTCGCGGGCGCGTTCACCGTGGAGCCGCCGATCTGCGTGCTCAAGATCGACGGGCAGAAGATCGTCCTGAGCCATTACCCCATGGCCGACTGGCAGGGCATGAACCATGGATCGTGGCACCTCCACGGGCACATCCACAGCAGCGGCGGCGCGTACAACGAGTTCAACCGCAAGCAGGGCCTTCTGCGCTACGACGTCGGTTGCGATGCCAACGGGCACTCCCCGGTGAGCCTCGACGAGCTGAGGGAATGGTTCGCCGGAGTCGACGAGCCGTGCGGCCGGGTGAAATGGCCCTGGTGGGTCAACGAGACCGGCGAAAGGCAGGTCGAGCGCGAGCTGGCGGCGTACAAGAGGGAAGAGGCGATTCGATGACGGTCTATGTGACGGGCGACATCCACAGTGGGCTCGACATGCAAAAGCTCCGCGACTGGGAGCTCGGCGGCAGTCTTACCAGCGACGACTATCTCATCGTTGCCGGTGACTTTGGCTTTCCGTGGGACTTTTCTGCCGAGGAATGCGCCGACATCGCCTGGCTGGAGTCGCGCCCCTACACGGTACTGTTCGTCGACGGCAACCACGAGCGCTTCGATCACTGGGAGGAGCGCCCCATGGAGCCGTGGCATGGCGGGCTGACGCAGCGCCTGTCGGACACCTCGCCCATTCGGCGCCTGACGCGCGGCGAGGTCTTCGAGCTCGACGGCTCGACAATCTTCACCATGGGCGGTGCCACGAGCGTGGACAGGGAATACCGCGTGCCGTATTCCAGCTGGTGGCCTCAGGAGCTCCCGGACGAGCGCGATTTCGATACCGCGCGGGCCAAGCTCGACGAGGTCGGCTGGAGGGTCGACTGCGTCATCACCCATACCTGCTCGACGCGCATGCTCTCGCCGACGCTCTACCCGGACCCAGGCTGGGAATGCCCTGATGTGGACCGGCTGACCGGATTCCTCGACGAGCTCGAGGACCGCATGGACTACAAACACTGGTATTACGGTCACTTCCACCGAGACGGCAACCCGGACGAACGGCACACGGTGCTGTACGACCGGATCGTGAGGCTCGGGGACAAACTCCTGCCGTGGGGTGCGTACTGATGACGGTCTATGTGACGGGCGACGTGCACGGCAGGGCCGAGTACGGGTCCAGCAGGTTCGCCTTCAAGTCTTGGCCACTGGGCCGCACGCTGACGCGCGATGACGCGGTGATTGTGGCCGGCGACTTCGGCTTTGTCTGGGACGGCTCGAATACTGAGAGGTATTGGCTCGACTGGTTCGAGTCGAAGCCCTGGACCACGTGTTTCGTAGACGGCAACCATGAGAACCACCACGCCCTGGCTGGGCTGCCGGTGCTGGAGTGGAACGGCGGGCTCGTCCATGAGGCGCGACCGCACGTGCTGCACCTGATGCGCGGAGAGGTGTTCGACATCGGCGGGCTCACAGTCCTTGCCATGGGCGGTGCCGCGAGCAACGACAGACAGTATCGCAGGGAGGGGAGGAGCTGGTGGCCCGAGGAGATGCCGAGCGAGGAGGAGATGGAGCACTGCCGCGCCTCGCTCGACCGCGTGAGCTGGAGAGTCGATTGCGTTGTGACTCACGAGGCTCCTGCTGCCCTGGCAGAGAAGCTGTGCCGCGAGCGTGGACGCGAGTATCGAGGCGACCGGCTGCAACGATTCCTTGGCGAGCTCGACGGGCGGCTCGGCTATCGCGTCTGGCTCTTCGGGCATTACCACGGCGACAAATGGTGCGACGCCAAGCATCGCCTCATCTACAAAGATATCGTTTCGATCGAAAGTACTGCGCCCGGTCTTCAGTTCTAGAAACCCTCTAGAAATGCTCTAGAGGGTTTCTAGAAAATTAGATGCTCTGCGGCCTACTCGCCCCTCTGAGTCATGACCTCGACCTTGGCCTCGGCCACGGCCGCCCGCTGCTCGGAGGCGGCAAGTCGGTCCTTGAGGGCGGCGAGCTCGGCCATCAGGTCGCGCTGGGCCAGGAGCGCATCGCTCAGCTCGGCCTGGGCTTTCAGTGCGGCGTCATGCTCGCCGCGCAGCCGCTCGATCTCATCGACCATGGCCTCAGCCTCAGCGTGGAGCTGGACGACCTGCCTGTCGAGCTCCCTGGCATCGGTGAGATATCTGACGCTCGCGGCGTGGAGCTCGTTGTTCTCGAGCTCGAGGCTCGCGGTATCGAGCTCGAACTTCTCCTCGATGAAAGCGACCCTCTCATTGCAGTCGGCCTCAAGTCTTTCGTTCCGGTCTCTCGCCTCGCCGAGCTTGCGGTTGAATTCGTCGAGCTGGACCCTGAGCAGCGCGTTCTCGCTCCTGAGGTCGGCAGTCTCGCGCAGCAGCTTCTCCCGCCACGTCGCCTCGATCCGCTCGGCGGCCTCATCTAGGACGCTCTTCACGCCGTAGATCTCCCTGATTTTTCTCTCGTCTGCCATGGTGTGGCACTCCAATCAACAACGGCATGGCTCCGCCATGCCAAACGGCTGGGAACAATGCACGGCCGCTGTTGATTTGTGTTCGCCCTGCGATCGGTGAGTTCTAAAAGGCGTCTCAAGTCATGCGTTCACGCAGGTTTTCGGTTGGAGAAATACCGCACGTTTTCATGGTAACACGTGCCTTAAAGAACGGGCGGCCATATCGATTCGTTGTAAATAGCGTCTACGGCGTGTTGGTGGCAGGAGGTGAGGGCGTTAAAGATGTCGAGAATGATTGTGGGAGTATTTTAGATACAGGCATGAGAAAGGGTCGAATCGAAGTGTCTGGCCGGACGCCAATTGTCCGGGAACTGTTTCGGTTCGACCCTGCTTCATTTTACATCCGCGGCATGTTCTTGTGGGCATCCTGACGGTGACCGACTCTCACGACCTCGATAGTCGGTTTGTGGGCTTAAAGTTTCGGAGGCTCCCAAGCGTTTTCAATCGCGGCGCGGTAGATTGCGGCGTAATTAAGCATCCAGCTGCCATCACCAACTTTTTGAATATACCCCTTATCCTTCAGAGAGGTATAGGCCCGGGATATAGTGTTCTTACTCAGGCGGTAGTGATCCTCAATCCATTTGCTTTTAGCGCAGAAGCCCATGGGCCGTTTGTTTTTGGAAGGTTTTCCAAACTTCCATACAAGGCCGAGGATGAGACGCTCGGCGGCAACGGTGGTGACGCAGCACGCCCACTCGGGCACTGAAATAAAAATAGCCTTATCCATTTTTCCCGTAATCTCTCGTTGCTCAGTAGCATCATCGCTAAATATGTCGGAAATCGACGGAAGCTCGCTCATGTTTACCACCTAATCAAGGTGGGCGGTACGACCTTCAAGCTGCTTGAAAAGCTCGTAGAACGAGCTTTCAAACATGTAATTAGAGCGATGGATCTGGATGAGCTTGCCGGACTCTCGCATAAACTTGCGTGCGGTGTTTTCGCTCCAGCCAGTGAGTTCGCGGATATCGTTAACGCGGAGCAACCGATCGCACTGAGCGGCACCAGTGGGGAAAGTCGGTGTGGACGCCTGAGTGCTAATCTTTGGAGTAGCCATGATGAGCTATCCTTTCAATGAGGGCCCTCCCTGTGCTTGTAAGACGTACCAGGTTCATAAGCACTTGGGGGGCCGGTTTCTATGACTACATGCGTAGCCATCTGACAGCTTTAGCATGTATTAAAACTCATTAGATGTCAATCAAATAAAGCATCTACCTGCGGAAACGGTATTATAGTACCGTAATATTATGAAATAAACGATGAATGAAAAACATGCTATTTCTCGCTTCTCTGTATATAGGCGTTGATGAAGGCTTCGTAGCCTTTAACTGCTTTTATTTCTGATTGTTGAACGAGGCTTGTATACGTTTTGAGCGTGATATTGGGGTCCGCGTGGCCAAGAATACCTTGCACGCTTCTAACGTCCGATCCGTTCGCCAGCATAAAAGTGCTTACACAATGCCTGAGCTGATGCGGGCAGATGCCCTTATATAGTTTTCCGCCAGTCGAATTGTTCGGCTCATAGATTCCAAGATTGCAGCTAACTGCGAAATCGCGAAACCAATGGTTGAAGATGTAGTTTTTCATGTGACAGACAGTAGGGATCCCTTGCTCGACAGCAATATCGCTAATGATGGGAGTGCTGCCAGTCTGGGACAGCCCCAGAGAGGCCAGGAGCTCTTTTTGTATGGCTGACCATGATTGAAGACGTTCGGCCAAGGTTTCTCCAACGGGGATTTTGCGTTGGCTTTCTTGTGACTTGGGTGCCCTCAGTTCATGGTCGTTGGTGTACTGCCTGTCAATTTTCAAGGTTTTATTGGCAGGGTCCCAATCGCGCCATTCGAGGCCCAGCATCTCGCCTTTCCGCATACCCGTATACACTAGTACTAGTGTACCAACAGCTTCGGCGGTGAGCTCAATGTGTTGAAGACGTGTGCATAGGGTAGCTACTTGGTCGATTGTCAGTGATTCTCTTTTGTTGCGTGGTCTGCGAACATGAACGGTAGCGCAGGGGTTTCGGTCAATTATTCTCTTTGCGACCGCATTCGACAAAATCTGACGCAGTTTCGCATTGATTCGTACAAGCTCTGATGGTTTGTATTTTCCCGTACGACGAGCTTCGGCATATGTTTCTTCGATTAGATCGGGAGTTAGCCCCTCAATTGTCTGAAACGCACCGAATAGGTCTTCGATATGCCTGCAATCGTACGCTTCTCTTTCATAGCTCGTTGGCGCAAGCTCGGTGTCCCTATTTTCATGAAAGGCCCAGCAGTAGGACGCAAGCAAAGTGGGCTTTTTAGTTTTAGTGATCGTGCCGGAGGAGTTGATTTCAGCCAGCTTGGCCTGCATTGCAGCCTTAGCTTCTGTTTTAGTCTTGCAACGAACTGTATAAGTTGGGGATCGTTTGTAGCGCCCCGTCTTAGGGTCCTTGACTCCAAGGGAAAAATAATAGCGATAGGTGTTAGGTGATCTCTTGTCTTTCCAACACGTGCCTCTTCCGCTAATTAGTGGCTGTTCTGACATCTTTGCGCTCCGTTTCTTTGAATAGTTTTCAACAATTCATTGAGTGCAGTTTAGCTAAAGCTGTTAGTAATATGTTTGTAAAAGCGTAGGCGCAGCTACCGGAGGCAAAAGACACAAACTGCTATGTTTATCTGCGGTTATATGATGTTCAATGATGCTTGATGAATAGTAGGGGGTAGCATTAAATCATATCTCCTAAAGCGGGTGTCGACGGTTCGAATCCGCCCGGGGGCACCAGAGATTTGCCGAGCCCGGTACCGCTATGGTGCCGGGCTCTTCTGGTCTAAAGGCCGGATTCGGACCGTCGACACCCGCGTCACCAATTCCCCGCGGGGGGAGTTTTCGAATCCGCCCGGGGGCACCAGAGGAATATCGAGCCCGGTACCGCTACGGTGCCGGGCTCTTCTGGTCTAAAGGCCGGATTCGGACCGTCGACACCCGCGTCACCAATTTCCCCGCGGGGGGAGTTTTCGAATCCGCCCGGGGGCACCAGAGATTTGCCGAGCCCGGTACCACCACGGTGCCGGGCTCTTTTGGTGTTAGAGCTGCGCCGTTCCATGCTAGCGGGTCGCATCAAAAGCAAAGCGCCCGCTTGCCGGGGGAGCAAGCGGGCGCTTCTGAGCGAATATGTTTGCGGCGTTCGCTGCGCAGATAATAAGCAGCCGGCTAGTTGCTTGTACCGGAATCGCCGCCTGAATCAGTACCAGAGCCAGAAACCGAAACCGTCAGCGTAATCGTGCTGTCGGTGGACTGCTTGCCAGTGGGGGAGACGCCCGTCACGGTGGCGTTTTCGTTGCCACTCACGGGGTTGCCGTTCTGATCGCAGAATGCGATGTTGTAGAATCCGGCGTTGTTGAGCGCGGTGACGGCGGCGGAGATGCTCTTGCCGTACAGGTTGCCCGGAACGCTGGCCTTGCCGGACTTCTTGGCGATGACGACGGTGATCGTGGCGCCGGGCTTCTGCTTGCCGCTGGGGTTCCAGCTAATGACGGTGCCCTCGGTGACGGAATCGTTCTCCTGGTAGCTCACGTTGACGCCAAAACCGGCCATGTCGAGAGCGTTGCGTGCCTGTGCCTCGGTCATGTCGGTCAGATCGGGGACGGAGGTGGTGTCAGGACCGCTGGAGACCTTATACGAGATGGTCGTGCCCTTCTCGACTTCCTTGCCGGCATCAGTGCCCTGCTCAAAGACCTGGCCTTCGTCGGCCTCGTTGGCCTCCTCGGTTGCGTTGCCCTTCAGGCCCACGCTTGCCAGCGCGGCCTCGGCCTGGTCCTTGGTTAGGCCGACGAGCTGCGGAACCTCAACTTTCTCGGAGGGCTTGGGGCCCTTGGAGATCACCAGGTTAACCTTGGAGCCCTTGGGCTTCTTAGTGTTGCCGTTGGGGGTCTGCTCGGCAACCTTGCCCTCGTCGACATCGTCGTTATAGCTCTGGTCGACAGTTCCGACCTCAAGGCCGGCCTCCTTGATCAGCTCGATAGCGGTCTGCTGGTCCTTGTTAAGCACATCGGGCACCGTAACCTGCTCGCCCCCAAAGAGCCCGGTGGCGAAGGCCACCACAACGCCAACCACGGCGATTGCGGCGACTACGGCGGCGATAATCTTGTTCTTGTTGGACTTGGGCTGATCGACCTCGTAGGAACCGGTGGAACCCGAGACGGCGCTGCGGGGGTTGGTCTGTCCGCTTACGCCCGATACGGGGCGAACCATAGCGCGCGTGGAGTCAGACAGCTCACGGGTCTTGGTGGCGCCCAGGTCGCCCG
>UQZH01000069.1 GCA_900545445.1 uncultured Collinsella sp.
CGGCGACCTTGTCGGCGAGCGCGGTCATCTTCTTGCCGGTCTCGTAGACGTTCTTGCCGTCCTCGACGTAGCCCTCCTGGCTAAAGTGCATGATCTCGATCTTCTCGGTTTCCTTCATGGCTTTTCCTTTCTGTCCTGCACGCGAATCTATACATCGCGTTTCTTTTCGATACCAATTATAGACATACACCCAACGTGTTTTTAATACCACTTTTCAATCTGTTCCAATCCTCGGTGAACGGTCGTAATTCTCTGGTGAGTGGTATTAAATTAGAATTTGATGTATAGCTAACGCCCCCGGCGTCTCCCTTGTGTGACAAAGAACAGCGTTCCTACCAGCGCAATAATGGTCGATGCTCCAAACAGTACCGTCTGGACACCCAAAGCCTCCGCCAAAAACGGAGCCGCCAGCAGCGGCACCACGCCGGCGCTCATCAGGCCAAAGCGCACAAAGCCGGTAATGCGACCCAGGTATTTGATGTCGGCGCGCTCCTGAATCAAGATCATCTGCAGCGGCTCCAGGAACCCCCAGGCCAGACCGTTAATCGCCTGACCGACAATCGCGACCCCCAGCATATCTGTGCCCACGTACACCATGGACCCAATGCCCACGGCCATGAGCGCGCCGAGCAGCAATCGTAGGTTGACATGGCGAGCAGAAAGCTTGGTCAGGATGAACGCGCCCACCGAGGAAGTGAGGCCCACGACCGAGGACAGCCAGCCCAGCCAGACGATATCCACGTTGAGCACATCACGGTAGAACAACGACTCAAGCGAATCAAACGCGCCAAACGCAAAGAATCCCAAAAAGCCCGAGATAAAGATGAGGCGCAGGTCGTGGTCGCGAAACGTAAGTCGCGCACCCTCGGCCATGCCGCCCAGAATACCGCCCTTCGGCTTTTCCCCTCTTGCGGGAACAACACACTCGTGACAGCCCAAGGAGAGCACGGCCGCCACACCCATCATGCCCGCCATGAGCAGATAGACCGATTGCGTGGCAAAACAGCTCACGATGGCACCGCCGAGCAGCGGGCCAGCGGTATAGGCAATATTGCTGTAGAACACCATGAGGCCGTTCACGCGGGTACGGCCCTCGGTGGTCGACTCCAGGTATCCCGGAAACGCATGCGTGCAGGTGTTGATAAAGCCGCCCGCAAGTCCCAAGACGCACGCGGCAAACAAAAGCCCGGGGACAGACAGCGGCGCCAACCCCACGCCAAGCGATAGCACAGCCGTAATCACGCACGTCACAAATGACGTCCGGCGCGGTCCAAAGCGATCGATGACCGAACCCGACACCATATTGCCCGCCGACGTCATAAGATTGCGCACGAGCGTAATGGCGGCAACCAAAAAGGCCGTGCCGGCCAGATCATACGTGGCCGCACCGATAAGCCCCAAAAAGTAGACCGCGTTGTTGGCGCACCACTGCAGGGACTCAATAAGAATCAGCCTGACCTCCGCCGGCGTCAGGCGCATTGCTTCGCGATCCTTCGCGAACATACGAACTCCTTCTATACAAAAAGGGGATGGAGGGCATAGGCCTGCTCCATCCCCTTTCCAGGTTGCAACGAAAATCTATGCAGCCGGGCCCTTACGCCAGCACGCCGAAGAACGCGCCGATGATGCCCACGACCATGGTGGCCACGATCAGCACCATGGGGTTGATCTTCTTGGACAGCAGCCAGTAGTACAGCCAGAAGGCGATCATGCCGAGCATGCCGGGCATGATGCCGTCCAGGATGTCCTGGAGGGTCTGGGCGTCGTCGCCCGAGCCGATGGCCACCGGGATGCTGGCCCAGAACATGTCCTTGCACATGGCGCCCACGACCATGACGCCCACGATTCCCACGCAGGTCATGATCTTCTGCATGAGGCCGGTCCTCTGGGCCTCGTCCAGGAAGCCCACGCCCAGCTCGTAGCCCTTGACGGCGCCCCAGACGCGCAGCGCGAAGCCGGGGACGTTGTAGATGAGCAGGAAGGCGATGGGGCCGAAGGGGTTGCCGGCCTGGCACAGGCTGATGCCCACCGCGGCGGCGACCACGCGCAGCGTCGACAGGAAGATGGAGTCGCCGATGCCGGACAGCGGGCCCATGAGGGCGGCCTTGACGTCGTTGACGCTCTCGGGCTCGATCTCGCCGCGGGCGACCTTCTCCTCCATGGCCATCGCGATGCCGCCGACGAACGGGGCGAACTGGACGGTGATGTTGAAGAACGCGCAGTGGCGGTGCAGGGCCTCGGCGTAGTCGTCGGGGCGGCCGGCGTAGATCTTCTTGAGCATGTTGGCGACCATCAGGCAGAAGGCGATGTTCATCTGCTTGTAGTAGGTCCAGGAGAACTCCATGCCCAGGGCGCCGACGTTGACGGCGCTCTTGACGAGGTCGGAGCGCGTGATCTTGTTCTCGGGACTAGAAGTCATCGTCCTCATCCCCTTCCGCGGAGAGCTGGGGCTGGGCTCCGCCCAGGCCGAGCAGGTCGAACTTGTCGATGCCGATGATGATGGCGATCAGGGCGACGCCCAGGACGGGCACGTTGGCGTAGGAGCACAGCAGGAAGCCCAGGAAGTAGAAGGGCACGAGCTGCTTGGTGAGCACCAGGCGGCCGAGCATGGCGAAGCCCATGGCCGGCAGGATGTTGGCGGCAACGCCGCAACCGTCAATCACAAAGGGCGGGATGAAGTCGAGCAGGCCCTGGATGGCGCCGGAACCCAGATAGAAGGCGCCGCCACACAGCAGGAAGTACTCGAGGCAGCCCCAAAGTCCAAGTCCCCAATGAACGGCGTAGATGCCTTTGAGGTTTCCCTTGAGGGCGAACTTGTCTGCCATGTCGACAAACACGGCGAACAGAGCGTTGGTAATGTTGCCGATCGTCAGCGAAAGGACGGCGATGGGCATGGCGAGTGCGATGGCCGTCTCGGTACCCTGACCGAGCTGAATGGCAAACGCGCAGGCGAGCACGCCGCCGACGGTTTCGTTAGGCGGCACGTAGGCGCCGATGGAGATCGAGCCCATGAACAGCAGCTCAAGGCTTGCACCTACGGCAAGGCCAGTCTGCAGGTCCCCCAGCACCAGGCCCACGAGCGGGCACAGGACGATGGGGCGGAACGCGTAGAGGGTGCCGAGCTGGTAGTCGAGGCATCCAAACGCTCCGACTAAGCCGACGAGGATTGCTTGGACAAGCATAATTCCTCCCAATAAGGAATATCGAACCGTCGTCACACCCGTCGCGCGCGTTGTTGATATCAATTCCGGGAGTTCGATCACACGGCTCGAAGCGTACCTGGTGTGCTGCGAACACCCATGCCAGGTACAAATGATTTGATACGAATTATAGATATGCAGGTTCTTACTATTTAATACCACTCGCTCAGCGGGGTGTTTTTTACCGTAAACGGCAGACGTATCCCATCAGGCGCGCTCTTTGTTTCGATGGCGGACAAGCGCCACCAGAAAGCCATCGCCAAAGGCATCGTATGCCAAGTTGCCTACAATCACCAAAACGATTATCGCCGCGCCCAAAAACTCGTTCCAGCGAAAGACCTCGCCAAAGAGGAGCGCCGACCAGCAGGGAGCGAGCACGACCTCGCTCATGCAGACCAAGTTGGCCGCAAACGCGTTAGTGCGCGCAATCCCCTTGGCATACAGCACGCTCGCAAGGCCACTGCAAAAAAGCCCATGCACCAGCATGAGTCCCCACTCAAATGGTCTCACGGAGTCTAGGGCGCCGGCAAAATAGACGATCGGCAGCATCGAGATACCGCAGGAGATGAGCGAGGACACCATGGGCGACGCATCGGGGCGAGAGTTCAAAAAGAAACACAGCCCAAAGGTGGCGCCCGAAATGACGGCAAGCAGGTTGCCGAGCATGCCCTCGGCACTCAAATCGCCTAAAAAGAAAAGTCCCATACCCGTAAAGGCAACCACCACGGAGGCAATCTTCGCAGGTGAGGGCAACGTGCGAGTTGCGAGCGATTGATACACGATAACGAAAATCATCGAGGTGTACTGCAGAACGATCGCGTTGCCGACCGTCGTGAGCTGGTTGGCAAAGTTAAACGTGGTGCCCGTCACGAAGTTGCAGACGGCCACAAGGACAATAAGACGGCTGACGCGGAGGACGGGCCTGCCAACGAGCAGGATAAAGAGCGCCATAAATATTGCCGTAACGGCACCGATCAAAAGAGCTGACTGCGAATTGGCGCGAACGAGGATGCCGATAAAACTCCACAAGAGCGCCGTGCCAAATAGATACATCGCCCCGCTCACGCCATTATCGGGTGGATTGTCAGATCGAATCACGAAGCACCTCCAGCTAGCTTTCGGTAATAAAAAACGGCGACCGCAATGGGTCGCCGTTTCCCTTGGGGGCAGAATAAAACGCAGGAACCTACGCCAGCACGCCGAAGAACGCGCCGATGATGCCCACGACCATGGTGGCCACGATCAGCACCATGGGGTTGATCTTCTTGGACAGCAGCCAGTAGTACAGCCAGAAGGCGATCATGCCGAGCATGCCGGGCATGATGCCGTCCAGGATGTCCTGGAGGGTCTGGGCGTCGTCGCCCGAGCCGATGGCCACCGGGATGCTGGCCCAGAACATGTCCTTGCACATGGCGCCCACGACCATGACGCCCACGATTCCCACGCAGGTCATGATCTTCTGCATGAGGCCGGTCCTCTGGGCCTCGTCCAGGAAGCCCACGCCCAGCTCGTAGCCCTTGACGGCGCCCCAGACGCGCAGCGCGAAGCCGGGGACGTTGTAGATGAGCAGGAAGGCGATGGGGCCGAAGGGGTTGCCGGCCTGGCACAGGCTGATGCCCACCGCGGCGGCGACCACGCGCAGCGTCGACAGGAAGATGGAGTCGCCGATGCCGGACAGCGGGCCCATGAGGGCGGCCTTGACGTCGTTGACGCTCTCGGGCTCGATCTCGCCGCGGGCGACCTTCTCCTCCATGGCCATCGCGATGCCGCCGACGAACGGGGCGAACTGGACGGTGATGTTGAAGAACGCGCAGTGGCGGTGCAGGGCCTCGGCGTAGTCGTCGGGGCGGCCGGCGTAGATCTTCTTGAGCATGTTGGCGACCATCAGGCAGAAGGCGATGTTCATCTGCTTGTAGTAGGTCCAGGAGAACTCCATGCCCAGGGCGCCGACGTTGACGGCGCTCTTGACGAGGTCGGAGCGCGTGATCTTGTTCTCGGGACTAGAAGTCATCGTCCTCATCCCCTTCCGCGGAGAGCTGGGGCTGGGCTCCGCCCAGGCCGAGCAGGTCGAACTTGTCGATGCCGATGATGATGGCGATCAGGGCGACGCCCAGGACGGGCACGTTGGCGTAGGAGCACAGCAGGAAGCCCAGGAAGTAGAAGGGCACGAGCTGCTTGGTGAGCACCAGGCGGCCGAGCATGGCGAAGCCCATGGCCGGCAGGATGTTGGCGGCAACGCCAAAGCCAGCAAGAACAAAGTCGGGGATAAAGTCGAGCACGCCCTGGATAGCGTCAGCACCCAGATAGAACGACAGCGAGCACAGCAGGAACGCCATGATGATGCCGGTTAAACCGATCAGGAAGTGCATCGCATAGACACCCTTAAGGTTGCCCTGGCCGGAGAAGACATCAGCGCGGTCAACCAGGATCGGCAGGGCGGCGTTGAGGATATTCTTGATGGCAAGGCACAGCGTGGCGATGGGCATGGCAAGCGCGATGGCTGCCTCGGTGCTCTGGCCCAGCTGGATAGCGAAGGCGCAGGCGAGCACGCCGCCGATCGTCTCATCAGGCGGCACGTAGGCGCCGATGGAGATCGAGCCCATGAACAGCAGCTCCAGACTCGCACCGATCGCGAGGCCGGACTGCAGGTCCCCCAGCACCAGACCCACGAGCGGGCACAGGACGATGGGGCGGAACGCATAGAGCGTACCGAGCTGGCAGTCGAACTTACCAAATGCGGCGATAAGTCCGATGAGGATTGCTTGGGTAAGCATACATCCCCCTTTCCTAATAGGACACTACGAAGAGCTCAGACTCTTCGAATTCAAACGCCTAGAGCACGCTGGCGCAGTCAACCTTGGGGTCATCGGCCAGGGGTCGAATCTCGACCTCAACGCCACGATCCAGCATCTCGCGCACATCGGCTTCCTCGGCTGCGGTCAGGAAGATCTGACGAGAGACCTGACGAGCATCGGGGCGCTTCTCGTCCTTGGGCTTGGTGTTGCCCAGGTTGACCGACTTAATCTGCGGGCAGCCCTCAACAAGCTGCTTTGCCTCAGCGATAGTGGCAACGCAGATGATCATCTTGTACTTGTCGGTCACGCCCGAGTTGATAGCTTCGATTGCATGCTCCATATCTTTGATGACGAGCTTGCAGCCGGCAGGCTTGCCCATCTTAAGCGTCGTCTTCCACACCGGGTCGTTAGCGACCTTATCGCCCACGCAGAAGATGCAGTTGGAGCCAAGGCCCTGAACCCAGGAAACTGCGACCTGGCCATGAAGCAGGCGATGGTCAACGCGAAGTAGCTGAATCATAATGTGACCCCCCAAAGGTCTTGTGCCGTCTTACGGCGTGTCAGTAGGTGCTGCGGATTAGAACTCTTCTTCCTCGTCGTCATCGACCAAAAGATCGTTGACAAACTTCACGCGCGTATCGTCCGCAGCGACGATGGCGCGAATCGTCTCCTCAACCGGCGCCGACTCGTCAGAGAACAGCAGCTGGATGAGGAGAGGAAGGTTCATGTTGGTAACGAGGTACGTGCGGGGACGCGTCTGGACGATCTTGGTGAACTCGTTGTTGACGCTGCCGCCAAAGAGGTCGGTGCAGACAACGACATCATCGTCAGCAGACATGCCTGCCAGCAGTTTTTGGGCCTCCTCGGCCACGTCCATGCGGCCATCGACGAACATCGAAAGATCGTGGACGTTGTCGCGAGCGCCCGAGAGCAGTTCGACGCTCTCCTTGATGCCGGTAGCGAAGTGCGCATGGCTGGCGATGATGTACTGTCTCATTCTGTGTTCCTCTCAATAGCCCGGCACGTTCCCGCACCCGTTTTCTTTAGTAGTCGAACTGGTGATAGTAGCGACGATACTTGAGGTTGTGCTTGGTGACCGTCTCGTAGTAGCGAGCCAGGCGGTCGGTCACAAGCACCGTCAGAATCCACGGGGAGACGATGACGCGGAACTCGTCGTCAAGGCCGGGGATCGCGAACTCGGCGGTGTCGA
>UQZH01000070.1 GCA_900545445.1 uncultured Collinsella sp.
GGCCCGTGGGTTATACCCTAAGAGCAAACCACCCTTTTTAAGGGTGGTTCTGATTCACGGTGACCTCGGGCACCTGGGAAAGCTGTTTCCTTGGTTGATTAAAAGGTTTAGGAGTTATATGTCGGATAATATTGAGCAGCCGTTGCCGTCCACGTTTGAGGAGTTCAACGAGCAGCGCAAGGCGGCGTTTATTCGCGTCAAGGATTACAAGCAGGCGGGTAATCGCCTGGTCGGTTTTTTGTGCAGCTATACGCCGCTCGAGATTGTCGATGCCGCGGGGGCTGCGAGCGTGGCGCTGTGCGGCACGTCCGATGAGGTGATTCCCGAGGCCGAGAAGGTGCTGCCGGCAAACCTCTGCCCGCTCATCAAGTCGACCTACGGCTTTGCCTACTCGCAAAAGTGCCCGTTTACGTACTTTAGCGACATGATCATCGGTGAGACCACCTGCGACGGCAAGAAGAAGATGTACGAGCTGCTGGGGGAGCTTAAGCGCACGCACATCCTGCATCTTCCGCAGGGTCGCGATCGCGCCTACGAGCGTGAAGGCTGGTACGAGGAGTGCCGCCTGCTCAAGGAGGAGCTCGAGAACTTCTACGGCATCACGATCACCGATGACGACCTGCGCGCCGCCGTGCGCCGTCGCAACCGCTTGCGTGCGGCCCAGCTCGAGATGTTTGCGCTGCAGGCCAACCAGCCGGCGGCCATGAGCGGCGTCGATCTGATGAGCACCATGTTTGCCGGTACGTTCAGCTTTGATATCGAGGCCTATACGCAGCAGCTGGAGCAAAAGGTTGCCAAGCTGCGCGAGGCCTACGACGCGGGCGAACGCCCGGTCGCGGCGGATGCCAAGCGCATTCTGATCACTGGCTGCCCGGTGGGCGGTGTGATCAACAAGATCGGCCGCACCATCGAGTCCAACGGCGGCGTGGTCGTGTGCATGGATGACTGCTCGGGCGAGCGCACGGCGGCCATGATGATCGACCCGGATGCTCCCGACATCCTGCGCGCCATCGCCGACCGCTACCTGGACATTAACTGCTCGGTCATGACGCCCAACGACGGGCGTATGAAAAACACGCTGACCATGTGCGAGAAGTACCACGTCGATGGTGTAGTCGAAAACGTGCTCCAGGCGTGCCATACCTTTAACGTGGAGAGCTCGCGCATGCAGGAGGCCGTCGAGGGTGCGGGTATTCCGTACATGAAGATCGAGACCGACTACAGCAATGGCGACATGGGCCAGATCGAGACTCGCATCGCCGCCTTCATCGAAACCCTCTAGCTTCCTCAGGCACCGGATCTTGCCCCTCAAACCGTCGCTTGCGTACCCAAAGTACGCTGCGCTCCTCTTTCGGGGCAACCTCCGGCACCTGAGAAACCTAGAGCTAAGGCGCCTGAACGCGTCGCTACCTTTGATGTTTAGATTGGGAGAGAGCCATGATAGGGATCGGGATCGATATCGGGTCTACGGCGGCTAAGGCTGCTGTGGTCGACGGGGAGGGTTCGGTGGCGTGGACGTGCGTTCAGCCAACCGGGTTCTCCTCGGTCGATGCTTCCGAGCGGCTGCGCGAGGCACTGGCAGCGGCCGGCTATGACGTGACGGGCGATGATGCGCGCGTGATCGCGACTGGCTACGGCCGTGTCGCTGTGCCCTATGCGCACAAGGTCGTGACCGAGATCACCTGCCACGGCACCGGCGCCGTGCGCCTGTTTGGCGACCACGGCACCGTGATCGACGTGGGCGGTCAGGACACCAAGGTCATTCAGCTTAAAAGTGGCCGCGTGGCCAAGTTTGCCATGAACGACAAGTGCGCCGCCGGCACGGGGCGCTTTTTGGAGATTATGGCCGACCGCCTGGGCATTTCCCAGCAGCAGATGGCCGACCTGGCGCGTTCCGGCGAGCCTACCAAGATCAGCAGCATGTGCACGGTGTTTGCCGAAAGCGAGGTCATCAGCCTGATCGGTCGCGGTGAGCCGCGCGAGAACATTGCGCGTGGCGTGATCGACAGCGTGGTCTCCCGCGTGGCGACCATGGCCTCGCAAGCCGCGGTCGCCCCGTACTATCTGACCGGTGGCCTGTGCGAGAACGCCTATGTCGTGGAGCGGCTGGGCGCGCTGCTGGGCTCGCCGGTGACTACGTCGCCCCAGGCGCGCTTTGCCGGCGCGATCGGCGCGGCGATTCGCGCACAGGCGCTCAATTAATGCATCCGCCGCAGGCTCGCATTCATGCGTATACTGGGAGAAAATGATTGACCGAAGAGAGGAGGTATCGATGGCTGACGATCAGATTAAGCTCACGTCCATGACAGCCGCAAGCGGTTGAGCCGCTAAGTTGGCTCCCGGAGCCCTCGCCCAGGTCCTGGGCGACTTGCCCAATGTGCATAACGACAACCTGCTCGTGGGGTTCGATACCTCCGACGATGCGAGTGTCTTCCGCGTAGGGGAGAACCTGGGGCTCGTGCAGTCCATCGACTTCTTTCCGCCGATGGTCGACGACCCGTTTCTGTTTGGCCAGATCGCCGCGGCAAACTCACTGTCGGACATCTACGCCATGGGCGGGCGGCCGAGCCATGCCATGAACCTGCTGTGCATTCCCAGTTGCCTGGGCATCGAGGTCGCAGGTCAGATTCTGGCGGGCGGCGCCGACAAGTGCGTCGAGGCTGGTTGCTCCATCGCGGGCGGCCACACCATCAACGACGACGAGCCCAAGTACGGCCTGTCCGTGAGCGGCTTTGTCGCGCTCGACCGCATGCTCGCCAACAGCGGCGCGCGCGTGGGCGATGCGTTACTGCTGACCAAGGCGGTTGGCTCGGGCATCATCACCACGGCCATTAAGGGCGAGCTCATCGAGCAGGACGAGGCCACAGCCATGTTTGACTCGATGCGCACCCTCAACGAGGCTCCGATCCGTTTGGCCGAGGGGCTCGAACTTCACGGGTGCACCGACATTACGGGCTTTGGCCTGATCGGGCACGCGTGCGAGATGGCCGAGGGCTCGGGCGTGCAGATTGAGCTTGCGTCGGGGGCGGTGCCGCTCTTTGACCAGGTGCTCGACATGGCGCGTCTGGGCATTATCCCCGCGGGCTCCTACCGCAACCAGGACTTCTTTGGCCCGCGTGTGGCTGCCGACGAGGACCTGGGGCCGGGCATGTTGGATGCGCTGTACGATCCGCAGACTTCGGGCGGCTTGCTCATTGCGGCACCTGCTGCCGATGTGGATGAGCTTGCGCGCCGTTTGCATGCCGAAGGACGTATCGCCGCCGCCGTCGGTCGCGTGTGCGAGCCGGTGCCAGGCGGTCCTGCCGTCCGCGTTGTCCGTTAACGACACGTTTATTGAGCTATGTACCGTTCTAAAACGATTTATTCGAAAGGAAAAGCTATGTCTACCAAAATTGAAGTCAATGCCATGGGCGATGCCTGCCCGCTGCCCGTCGTCAAGACGCTCAAAGCCCTCAAGCAGCTCGATGGCGAGGGCGCCGTCGTGACCTCGGTCGACAACGAGACCGCCGTCAAGAACATCTCCAAGATGGCGCAGGAGAAGGGCTGCACGGCCTCAGTCGAGAAGGTTTCTGACGCCGAGTGGCACGTGACCGTGGCGACCTCTGGCGCCGTTGCCGTTGCGGACCCCGAGCAGGATGGCGCTGCCTTCTGTGATGCCAGCGCCGGCAAGGGCAAGCTCGTCATTTCCGTCTACACCGATTGCATGGGCCGTGGCGACGACGAGCTGGGCCACAAGCTCATGAAGGCCTTTATCTTTGCCGTGACGCAGCAGGAGGAGCTGCCCGCGGCCATGCTGTTCTACAACGGTGGCGCCAAGCTCACCGTCGAGGGCTCTCCGGTGCTCGACGACCTGAAGGGCCTGGCCGAGCAGGGCGTCGAGATCCTTACCTGTGGCACCTGCCTCGACCACTATGGCATTAAGGACCAGCTTGCCGTGGGCGAGGTCACCAACATGTACGTGATCGTGGAGAAGATGGAGCAGGCCGTGCGCGTCGTGCGCCCGTAGCGTATTGGTTGGAGTTGCCATGAGGGAGAAGCGCCCGGCGCTTGTCATCACGTTTCCCACCACGGCGGCCGCCATGGGTTGCGAGTCCCTGTGCATCGAGCGCGGCCTTCCCGGGCGAACGATTCCCGTGCCCGGGGAGGTCGCTGCCGGCTGCGGTTTGGCATGGAAGGCGTTGCCTGCCGATGAGGAGCTGCTGCACGGCGAACTCGCGGCGGCGGGCGTTCCCACCGAGGGCTATACCGTGATTGATATGTGGGAGGTCGTGCGATGATCTATCTGGATAACGCGGCGACGACCATGCACAAGCCGCAGACGGTCATTGATGCCGTGACGCAGGCGATGTGCTCGCTCGGCAATGCCGGGCGCGGCGCGACGTCGGGTGCGCTCGACGCGGCGCGTACCATCCACGGCTGTCGCGCCAAGCTTGCGCACCTGTTGGGCTGCCCGCGGGCCGACCATGTTTGTTTTACGCCCAACTCCACCGCGGCCCTCAACACCGTCATCAATGGCGTGGTGCGCCCCGGCGACCGTGTGGTCACAACGGTGCTCGAGCACAACTCGGTGTTGCGTCCGCTCAACCGCCTGGCGGCTGAGCAGGGTGTGACCGTTGAGCATGCGGGCTGCGACGCGAACGGCGCGCTCGACTACGACGAGCTCGAACGGCTGGTCACGCCCGGTACGCGTGCCGTGGTGGTGACGCACGCCTCCAATGTGACCGGCAACGCGGTCGACATTGCACGCGTAGCCGCCATGGCCCATGCGGCCGGTGCACTCGTGATCGTCGATGCCTCGCAGTCTGCCGGCACGGCGCATATCGATATGCAAGCCATGGGGCTCGACGTCGTGTGCTTTACCGGCCACAAGGGGCTCATGGGACCCCAAGGCACCGGCGGTCTGGCCGTGGCAGAGGGCATTGACGTGTCTCCGTGGGCCATGGGCGGCACGGGCGTGCACAGCTTCGACCCACTGCAGCCGCTTGAGTGGCCTACGCGCCTGGAGGCGGGCACGCTCAACGGTCACGGCATCGCGGGCCTTTCTGCTGGTCTCGACTTTATCGAGGCCCAGGGTGGGGTCGAGGCGATTGCTGCCCACGAGCGTGCGCTCGCTGATCGCTTCCTTGCCGGGGTGCGCAAGATTCCGGGGATTAAGCTCTACGGTGCGTTTGACCAACCCGCGCGCTCGGCGATCGTGTCGCTCAACGTGGGCGATATCGATTCGGCCGAGATTTCGGACGCGCTCATGCAAGGGTGGGGGATTGCGACGCGCCCCGGCGCCCATTGCGCCCCGCTCATGCACTGTGCGCTGGGGACCGAGCGCCAGGGCGTCGTCCGTTTCTCGTTTGGGTATTTCAACACGACCGAAGAAGTCGACACGGCTATCGATGCTCTGTGCGATTTAGCCTGCTAAAGCTGCTAGACCGTTTATACTTGCGGGACGGGTGTTTTTGCCCGTCCCGTTTTTGTTTCGACCCGAAAGGTGGTCCCATGGCTTCATCCGCCCCGCGCGGTCTGCGCTCCGACCATGTCGTCACCGTCGGCATCGCCCTGTTCTCGATGCTCTTTGGCGCCGGCAACCTCATTATTCCGCCGCTGCTGGCGCTGCAGGCAGGTTCTGCCACGCCGGTCGCCATGCTCGGCTTTCTGATTGCCGCCATCGGCCTGCCCGTCATGGGTTTTATCGCCGTGGCGCTTGCTGGAACGGCGCGCGAGCTTGCCGGCCGCGTGCACCCCAAGTTTGGTGAGTTCTTTGTCGCGGCGGTGTATCTGGCCATCGGCCCGTGCCTGGCCATTCCGCGCACGAGCTCCACGGCCTTCGAGATGCTGGTGCCGCTGCTGCCCGAGGGCGTCTCGCTCGGCACGGCTCGCCTGGTCTTTGCCATCGGGTTCTTCGTGGTCGCGTTTGCGCTCACGCTGCGCCCGGGTGTCATCACACGCGTACTCGGTCGCATTACGGGCCCCGCGCTCATTGCGCTCATCGTGCTGGTCGTGGGTGCTGCCGTGATCTCGCCACTGGGACCGGCTGCCGCGCCTCAGGCTCCCTACGATGCGGGCGCCGCCGTGCAGGGCTTCCTGACCGGCTATCAGACCATGGACCTGCTCGCGTCGCTCGCCTTCGGCATCATCATTGCCGAGACCATCCACGAGTTGGGTGTTACCGATGACAAGCGCGTGGCCTTCGAGATTTCGCGCTCCGGTGTGATCGCCGGTGTGCTCATGACCGTCATCTACTGCGGCCTGGCGCTTGCCGGCATGCAGCTCGGCACGGTCATGCCCGATGCCACTAACGGCGCCGCCATCCTCGCCCGCTCTGCCTCCATGCACTTTGGCCTTGTCGGCACGGTCGTGGTCTTTGCAATCTTTTTCCTCGCCTGCATGAACGTGTGCATCGGCCTCATCAGCTGCTGCTCGCGTTACTTCTGCGAGACGTATGTGGTTAAAGGGGGAGCGGAGGCTTCCGAGGAGGCTATGCGCCGTCCCTTTGCGATTCTCGCCTTTGTGTTCGCGGCGTTTTCGTGCGTGCTCTCCAACGTTGGCCTCGACGTGATCCTCATGTTCTCGGTGCCCATGCTCAACGCTCTGTATCCCGTCGCCATCGTGCTGGTGCTTATGGGCCTGGTGCATGGTTTTTGCGATGCGCATCCGCAGGTGTGGGTTTGGGTCGGCGGCGTTGTCGCGGTGCAGAGCGTAATCACTTCGGTCCGCGATGCGTTCTTTGCTGGCGCGTGGCTGCCGTTCGATGCGTTGCCGCTGGCAGATATCGGTGCTGCGTGGGCACCGGTTGCTGTGGCGGCGTTTGTGATCGGTCTGGTTCATAGCCAGTTTGTCACACATTCGAGGAGCTAGGGTTTCTGCGCTTGCACAGGCGGGGAGTCTCCCCTATAATTTCCTTCGCTTTGGGACACGCAAGGTTTAGACCTTAGCTGCTCAACACCTTCGGGACGTGGCGCAGTTTGGTAGCGCGCCTGCTTTGGGAGCAGGATGTCGCAGGTTCAAATCCTGTCGTCCCGACCATATCTTGCGGGCGTAGTTCAATGGTAGAACCCCAGCCTTCCAAGCTGATGACGCGGGTTCGATTCCCGTCGCCCGCTCCATAAGATAGTTTTAACGGCTTTGGCTCTATTTGGTGCCAGAGCCGTTTTCGTAAGCCTGTCGGGTAACGGGAATCGA
>UQZH01000071.1 GCA_900545445.1 uncultured Collinsella sp.
GAAGGTAAGCGGCCCCACGAACTCCGTGGCATGCTCGCTCATAACGACCTTGACGCGCGCGCCGCGCTTTTGCAGCAGGCGCACGATATTGCACGACTTATAGGCGGCGATCCCGCCGGTAATGCCCAGCAGGATCGTTTTTCCCTCAAGTTGCATTGAATTGTTGGATGCCGTCATCGTTTAAGCTTCCTTGCTCGGGAGTACCAGGAGGCGGTGGCAGTACGGGCAGTGCGTAATTGACCTACCGTCGTGGTTGAGGTCGCTCATGGACGATGCCTGCAGCGCGGTGTGGCAGACTGTGGGGATGTTGCCCTGGATGGTCTCGACGGCCAGGCCGCGGAACTGCTTGAGCAGACGCTCGTAGTCGGTGAGCACGTCGGCCGGCAGCGTGGCGGCAAGCGCGGTGCGTTCCTTAGTGGCGGCGTCAATCTGAGCCTGCAGGTCGGCAGCCTTGGCGCGGGCGGCCTTGGTATCGGCCTTCACGCCCTCCTCGAACTTGGCGATAATTGCCTGTGCGCGGGCCTCGCGGTCGAGCGCCTCCTTATGGGCGACAACGACGTCCTTGCGGGTGTGCTCAATCTTGTCCAGACGCTTGGCCAGGGTTGCGAGTTCATTCTCCAGGTCCTGAACCTCACGGTAGTCGGAACCGTCGACGTGGCGCTTCTTGGCAGCCTCAATGGCGTTGTTGGTCTGAATCTCGGTGGTGTTGAGATCGTCGAGCTCAATGTCCAGGTCCTTGCGCTGGGCGTAGAGCTTGGTCATCTCGGCTTTGAGCTTAACGTAGGTCTTACGCTTGGAAGCGAGCTCCTTGAGCTCCGGCATATTGGCAAGTTCGCTCTTGTTGCGGGCGAGCTCCAAATCGATCTGTTGCAGCTTGAGTAGCGTAGCGCCGGCGCTCATAAGTTCTCTCCTTTTGTCACAGTCCACCATTGGCAAGGGTTCAGTATTTTAATCACATGACGGGGGTCGACCCCGGCGTCAACTGCAGAGTTCATCAATATATCAACGAACGGCTCCTCGGAGCGGTCATGGCCGAGCAAAACCACTGGCAGCCCGCGCAAGGCAAGGTCTTGCGCTACGTGGTAGCCCGCCTCGCCCGTCACGATGACATCCGCACCGGCGGCGATGGCGAGCTCTCCAAAGTCGCCCAAGGAGCCGCCCAAAATGGCGATGGTGCGGCACGGGTGCTCGGCATCGCCCCACACGCGGGGGTCGCTTCCGAAGGCCGTGGCGGCGCGAGTGGCAAGGTCGCGCAGGCTGCAGGGGTCGTCGAGTGTCGTAAGGGCTCCCAGGCCGCAGGCCTCGGGGTCGTCCACATGCTCCAGTGAGCTCATGGGCTCAGCGCCCAGCAACTCACTCAGGCGAACGCGCGCCTCATACGAGCGGTCCAGGTTGGTGTGGAGCGAGATAATGCTCACCCCACAACGGGCCGCCTCGTAGAGCGCCGCACTGCACTGGGGACGTGTCGCGCTGAGCGGGCAAAATGCCTCGGGCGCCTTGATGTAGACGGGATGATGCGTGAGCAACACGTTGGCTCCGGCTGCCAAGGCGCGGTGCACGTTGGCCCTGGTGGCGTCAAGCGCGCAGGCAACGCCGCGGATCTCGTCGTCGGGGTCGCCAACGGATAAGCCTACGTGGTCCCAGCCCTCGGCGTCCGCCTTGGGATAGCGCGCCAGCAGCGCACGCTCGAGCTCGGCGACGATCATGCGGCGCCTACGATCGAGAGTAGCGTCTGGGCAAAGTCGTCCAGATCGTCGGGATTCACGCGGTCATCAAAGGAAATGCGCAGTGCGCCCAATGCCTGCTCACGACCGATGCCCATTGCGCTCAAAACATGGCTGGGATCCATGCTGCCGCTTGAGCACGCCGATCCTGCCGATACCTCAAAGCCGGCGGCGTCGAGCTTGACGATGAGCTCCTCGGAGTCCATGCCGTCGACGTAGATCGAAACCATACCCGGCAGACGATCGGCCTGTGCGTAGTCGCCCATGGTGGCATGAATACGCGGATGAGCCGTAAGCGTGGCATAGAGCTTGTCGGAAAGGGCTTGCAGCGTCGTACGCTCCTGGGCCACGCGTGGCGCCAACGTGCGGGCGGCAGCGGCAAAGGCCAGCTGCGTGCGCAGGTCCTGCGTGCCGGCACGTCGTCCGGCTTCCTGTCCTCCGCCAAAGATGCGCGGGCGCAGCGGCGTGCGGTTCTTAAGGTAAAGCGCTCCGGATGCCACAGGGCCGCCGATCTTGTGCGCGGCAACGGTCATGGCATCGACGCCCAGCTCGGTGACATCGAGCGGAATATGCAAGTAGCCCTGGATGGCATCGGTATGAAACAAGGCGCCGGCAGCATGTGCGGCGGCGGCCAGCTCTCGGATGGGCTGCACAATGCCGGTCTCGTTGTTGGCGACCATAATGCTCACGAGCGCCACGTCATCGTCGAGCAGCTCGACAAGCGTGGCAGGCTCAATGTAGCCCGCGCGGCAGGGCTGCACCAGGTCGACGGTAAAGCCGGCGGCACGCAGCAGCGGCAGGTTGTCCAGAATCGAATCGTGCTCGATGGCCGAAACGATTACACGATCGCGCTTTCGATCGCGCTGACGAGCGCCCTCGGCAAGACCGAGCAGCGCCAGCTGGTTGGCCTCGGTGCCGCCGTTGGTAAGGATAATCTCGGACGGGCGGACGCGCGCGCCAAAGCTACGGGCGATCTCGCGACGAGCGACTTCCAAGCGTGCGGCGGCCTTGCGGCCAAGCGAGTGCAGCGAGTTGGGGTTGACGCCGGCGAGCTCGCTGTCGTCGTATTCGCGCTGCGCAAGGCGCGCCTCGGCGCGCATGGGCGTCGAGGCGGCATAGTCAAGATTCACGGGTATGCGGTTTTGACCTGCGGTCATAAGGGTTTATGCCTCCTGTGCGGCCTCGTTGCCCAGCTTTTGCAGCAGCGCAACCTCGGCGGCGGGATCTTCGGACTTAAATACGGCAGAGCCGGCTACGAGCACGTTGGCGCCGGCCTTGACGACCTCGGCGATGTTCTTGGAAGAGATGCCGCCGTCGACCTCGATCATGGGCGACACGCCGTGGCGCTCGCACATGGCTTTGAGCTCGTGGAGCTTAGCGATGGTGCCCGGGATAAAGCTCTGGCCGCCAAAGCCCGGGTTCACGCTCATCAGCAGCACCATATCGACGACGTCGATGATGCTCTCGAGCACGCACACGGGGGTGGCGGGGTTGAGCACCACACCGGCCTTGACGCCGCGCTGCTGCAGATGGGTGAGCGTGCGGTGCAGGTGCGTGGAAGCCTCGTAGTGCACGGTGATCATGTCGGCACCGGCGTCGGCGTACCAATCGACCGTCTCGTCGGGGTTCGACACCATGAGGTGCGCGTCGACCGGTACATCGGTGGAGCGCTTGACGGCCTTAAGGATGTCAACGCCAAAGGTGAGGTTGCCGGTAAAGTGACCGTCCATAACGTCGAAGTGCACGTAGTCGGCGCCGGCGATCTTGTCGAGTTCGCCCTTGAGGTTGGCCATGTCGGCCGAAAGGACAGACGGAGCGATTTTGATGGAACCCATGGTAGAAGCCTTTCTGCGCTAGTCGGTGAGTCCGTAGAACTCTTGAGAAGGGACGCGATCGGTAAGAATCTCGAGCGCCCTATCCAAAGTAACACCGTTGTAGAGCGTTTGCTCCACGGCAAAGGTGAGTGGAATGTCTACGCCCAGTGAACGGGCGAGCTCGCTCACGCTGCGGGCCGCGACGGCGCCCTCGACAACCATATGCGTGCGCGTCTGGTACTCGTCGAGCGACACGCCGTGGGCAAACTCGTAGCCAAAGGTGCGGTTACGCGAATGCTCCGAGGTACAGGTGGCAATGAGGTCGCCCATGCCGGCAAGCCCCATGCAGGTCATAGCTTGACCGCCGCGGGCGTGCACCAGACGGCTGATCTCTGCCAGGCCGCGTGTCATGATAAGGGCGAGCGTGTTGTCGCCCGCACCGGTGCCGGCGGAGATGCCGCACACGATGGCGATTACGTTTTTCATGGCGCCGCAGACCTCGACACCGGTCATGTCCTGCGACAGGTAGATGCGGAAGGCCGTTGACAGAAGCAGGTCCTTAAAGGTCTCCCCTATCTGTGGATCTTCGCTGGCGATGACGGCGGCAGAAAGACCTCCGCGGCAGATTTCCTCGGCATGGTTGGGGCCAGAAAGAGCCGCGACACGTGCCTCGTTGCCGATCTCGCTGGCGATGACCTCGCTCATGAGCAGGCCGGACTCGGGCTCAATGCCCTTGGTGAGGCAGAGCACCGGGGTATCGGCGGCGATAAAGGGCGCGGCCTGGTGGCACACGCTGCGAAGGTGCGTCGAAGGAACGGCAAAGATGATGGCCTCGGCGCCGTCGAGCGCCTGCGACAGGTCCGTGGCGGCGACAACGTTGCCGGGCAGCTCGTATCCCACCAGATAGCGCGGGTTGCGGTGCTCGCCATTGATGCCGGCGGCCGTCTGCTCGCTGTGGGCCCACATGGTCACGCGCTCGGCTCGCGCGGCGGCAAGGCCGGCGACGGCGGTTCCCCAGGAGCCGGAGCCAATCAGCGCAACATTCATGACTCTCTCCTACTTATCGTCGGGCTCGGTGACGCGCTTGGTAAACGAGAGCTTGGACTCCTTACCGGTCATGAGCTTTTTGATGTTCGCACGATGGGCCCACACCACGGTGATGCCGATTATCGCCATGCAGAACTTGAGGCCCAGGCTGCTGTACGGAAAGACCGCGCAAGCAGCGATGGGAAGACCGATGGCCGCGGCAAGCGAGCCCACCGACACAAACTTGGTGATGGCGACGGCCACGATAAACATGCCCAGCAGCGACAGGCCAATTGGCCAATACCAGGCGAGGATGACGCCCAGACCAACTGCGATTCCCTTGCCGCCATGGAAATTGAGGTAGGGCGAGAAGATGTGGCCCCACACCGCTGCCAGGCAGATGACGCCGAGCATCCAGTCGCCGGCGGCGCCGGGGGCCATAATGCTCACGGGGAAGCCATAGCCCAAGTCGGCAATGAGCGGACGCGCGATAAGGACGCAGATGGCGCCCTTAAGGCAGTCGAGCAGCAGCGTGAGCGCGGCCACCTTGGGGCCGGCCACGCGCAGCGCGTTGGTGGTGCCGATGTTGCCGGAGCCCGCCTTGCGAATGTCCGTGTGGTTGAACACGCGGCCCAAGATCAGGCCAAACGGAATCGCTCCGATAAAGAACGAGACCACGGCGCAGATGGCGGTCAGAAGAATCGGATTATGCATCCTTTTGCTCCTTCTTCCTAAAGAAGAGTCGAATGGGCGTGCCGGCAAAGTCGAAGGTCGAGCGCATACGGTTCTCCACGTAGCGCTGGTAGGTGTCGTTGACCAGGTCGCTGTGGTTGACGAAGAACGTAAACGTCGGCGGATTGACGCCCGTCTGGGTCACGTAGTGCATGCGCAGGCGACGCTTGCCGTCCACCACGGTATGACCGAACTCGCGCAGGTCGGTGAGGAACGTGTTGAGGCGCGAGGTGCTGATCTTTTGCGAGCGCGTCTTTTCGGCGGCGTCTACCATTGCCCAGATCTTCTCGACGCTGCGGCCGGTCAGGGCCGAAATGCGCAGGTACTGGGCCCAGGGAGCCATAACGCCCAGACGGCGGTCGATGGTCTCCATGCAGGCCTCGCGCTTGCGATCGTCGTCGAGCAGGTCCCACTTGTTGAGCAGCACCACGATGGCGCAGCCGCGCTCGATGGCCAAGCCCATGACCTTCTGGTCCTGCTCGGTAACGCCCACGGAGGCGTCGACGACGAGCAGCGCCACGTCGGCACGGTCGATGGCGCGCAGGCCGCGGACCATGGAGTAGTACTCGATGTTCTCGTACACGGTGCTCTTCTTACGGATACCCGCAGTGTCGACCATGCGGTAGTGCTTGCCGTTGCGCTCGACGACCGTGTCGATGGCGTCGCGCGTGGTGCCGGCAATGTTGGACACGATGGAGCGGTCGGCGCCCAGGATGCGGTTGAACAGCGACGACTTACCGGCATTGGGGCGGCCGATGATGGCGACGTTCAGCGCGTCGGGGAACTCATCGGCGACCTCGTCCTCTTCCTCCGGAAGCAGGGCCACGATATCGTCGAGCAGGTCGCCGGTGCCGTGGCCGTGCAGCGCCGAGAGCGGCGTGGGCTCGCCGATACCGAGCGAATAGAACTCCCAGATGCTGTCGTTCTCGCGATCGGGGTTATCGAGCTTGTTCACCAGCAGAAAGACCGGCTTGTCGCAGCGTTTGAGCATGCGGGCGACCGACTCGTCCTCCTCGGTGACGCCGGTGCGGCCGTCGACCACAAACAGGATGACGGCGGCTTCCTCGGCGGCGGCGAGGGCCTGGTCGCGAATGGACGTGGCAAACACGTCATCACTCTTGAGCGGCTCGATGCCGCCCGTGTCGACGATGGTGAACTCGCGGCCGTTCCAATCGGCCGTGTGATACGAGCGGTCACGTGTGACGCCGCGGGACTCGTGGACGATGGCGTCCGAGGTCTGTGCCAGGCGGTTGACGAGCGTGGACTTTCCCACGTTGGGGCGTCCGACGACGGCGACGATAGATTTCATCTGCACTCCTTTAATGGGTAGGGTCAGTGGAAGTGTTAGAGTCGGCAGGCACAATGCCAAGGATGTGCTCCAGGGTATCGAGCAGCTCATGCGGCATGGTCGACACCACATGAACCTCGGCGCCGCGACTGGTAAGGCTTGCGAGTAAATCGTCACGATGATACTCGTCAAGCGTCATGCCGTCAGCGTTGAACATGAGCTTAGGCACAAAGAGCATAACCCCCGAGAGGTCCTGCGGCAGCTGTTCCAGAATGTCGCAGGCGACGATGAGGCCGGTCACGTCCACGTTGCCGCCAAAGTAGCGATTCGAATGGACGTGGCAAACACGTCATCACTCTTGAGCGGCTCGATGC
>UQZH01000072.1 GCA_900545445.1 uncultured Collinsella sp.
GGACGCTCCGTCCACCGAGGCTCCCGCATCTGCCGATGCCGAGCCCGCCGATGTCCGTCCCGGCCGTAGCCGTCGCACCGCGGCAAAGCGCTCGACGAAGGCGAAGGCCAAGGCCGGCGTCGAGGCCAAGCCCGTCGAGGACAAGTCCTCCCAGGCAACCGCTGATGCCGCTTCCGAGGCCGAGAACGTCGACCAGCCGGCAACTGAGAAGCCCAAGTGTACGCGCAAGAAGTCCGCGAGGGCCAAAGTTGCCGAGCAGCAGGGTGACGCCGATTCCGGTGCTCATGCCAACGCCGACGCCAAGGCAGAGGGCGAGGCTCCGTCCGGCACCGATGCATCCGCAGCCGCGGCTGCCGAAGGCACCGAGACCGAAGAGGGCGTCCGCCCCAACCGTCGTCAGCACAAGCGCAACGACGAGCGCAACGACCGCAAGGACGATCGCAACAACGACCGCCGCAGCCGTCAGCGCGACCGCAAACAGCGCAACAAGGAGCGCAACGCCGCCCCCACCGAGCCCACGCTTTCGCGCGAGGAGCTTGCGGCCATGAAGGTAGCCGAGCTGCGCGAGAAGGCAAAAGAGTTCGAGATCGAGACGACCGGCAAGAAGAAGGCCGAGCTTGTCGAGGAGATCTACACGACCGCCGCGAAGGCCGAGGGCTTCCGCGATATTAAGGGCATCCTGCAGATTCGCCCGGACAACTCCGGCATCATCCATGCCCACGGCTACATGAAGTCAAACGAAGACGCCTTCGTCCCCGCTTATCTCATCCGCTCCGCGCGTCTGCGCACGGGCGATGTCATCGAGGGCTCGCTGCGCCCCTCGCGCGGCGGCGACAAGCGAGCCGGCCTCGCCAAGATCACGACCGTTAACGGCATGGATCCCGAGCAGATCCGCAACCGCCCCAAGTTCGGCGACCTTACCCCGGTCTATCCCAACGAGCCGCTGCGCATGGAGCACGGCAAGGATTCCATCACCGGTCGCGCCATCGATATCGTGTCACCGATCGGCAAGGGCCAGCGTGGCCTGATCGTGTCGCCGCCCAAGGCCGGCAAGACAACGATCCTTAAGAAGATCTGCCAGTCCATCTCGATCAACAACCCCGAGGTGCACCTCATTTGTCTGCTCGTCGACGAGCGCCCCGAAGAGGTCACCGATATGCAGCGCTCCATTAAGGGCGAGGTCGTGGCCTCGACCTTCGATATGCCTGCCGAGAACCACACCCGCGTGGCCGAGCTCGTCATCGAACGCGCCAAGCGCATTGTGGAGCTGGGCGGCGATGTCGTGGTGGTGCTCGACTCCATCACGCGTCTTGCCCGCGCCTACAACCTGGCGGCACCCGCCTCGGGTCGTATCCTTTCGGGCGGCGTCGATTCGGCAGCTCTCTATCCGCCCAAGCGTTTCCTGGGTGCAGCCCGCAATATCGAAAACGGCGGCTCGCTCACCATCCTCGCCTCCGCCCTTATCGACACCGGCTCCAAGATGGATGAGGTCATCTTTGAGGAGTTCAAGGGCACCGGCAACATGGAGCTCAAGCTCGACCGCGATCTTGCCGATCGCCGCATCTTCCCGGCCATCGACCCCGTTGCCTCCGGTACGCGCAACGAGGACCTGCTGGTCGACGAGCAGATGCGCCCGTTTGTCTTCGGCCTGCGTCGCATTCTCGCCGGTATGAACAACACCGAGCGCGCGGCGGCGTCGTTTATTAAGGGTCTTAAGGGCACCAACACCAACCAGGAGTTCCTGGTGCGTTCGGCCAAAAAGCACAGCGACTACGAGCAGACGTTTTAGACCAAAAGCCGCACGCTATATCGCCATAAGAACGGGCAATCGGGCCGGGGTTTATGCCCCGGCCCTTTCTTTACGGCGCCACTCGGCAACATTTTTTGACCTTATGACCGACAAGCAGCAGTTTTCGAGCTATAATCCGGCCTCATCGCTTGCAATCGGAGGGTCGGTTTCGCATAATAACTTTTAAGCTTCGCGACGGAAAACGCAGATGAAACGAACCATATACCGTTGCTTTGGGGCATAGCCCCGCTTCATCTTCTCTCGCGCAGCCAACTGAATGATGCGATTTGGGTGCTGGAAGATGGGGAGAGCTCATGGCTTCTTCTGATGCAACACAACGAGCAGTCCTTGCCGGACTTTCGTGCGGGATCGGCCTTGCCGCTCCCGTGGTTATGTATGCCGCGACGCTGCCGTTTTCGTCTGTGAACGAGACGGTCGTGGCGGGTGCGGTTCCCTTCGCCGTGGGCGCGGTGGCGGGCGTGGGTATCTATGCCGCCTCGCTGGGTATCTCCGAGTATCGTGCGCAGCGTGAAGAGCGTCTGTTCCAGCCCGATGCCATGGGCGGTGCCGCCAATCTCAATCAGCATCAAAGCGAGTTCAAGACCGCCTCGATTCCAGCTCAGCAGCAGGATGCGACTCCTTACGCTGCGGCTTCTGCTTCTCAGGCTCAGGCGGAGCAGTCTAACTCGGCATTCCTTTCCGGCCTGACTGGTGCGTTCCAGCGCCGTTATGCCGATGATGGTGTCCCTACCATCGCTCGAGCTGCAGATGCTATGGACGAGGCCGAGGCTTGGTCCATGATCGACAGTATGCTCGACGACGATTCGCCGGTGAGCTGCGACCCTGCACACTCGCGCGACGTCTATCAAGTCGCCATCGACGAGCTCACCAACGGCGGGCAGACCGGCTCCTTCAATCGCGACGACATCGCCGCCGCGGCACGCGCCGTGTCTGGTTCCCAGGCCGCCCCTGCGGGCAGCACGGCGGCTTTCGTGGCACTCGTTGCCAACGCGGCATCCAATAACGCCTACAGCGCTACCTCGTCGGACGCGAACGCTTTTGCCGATAATTCGTACGTTGATGAAGCCATGACCGCGGACGAGGAGGCCGTTGCCGCCCGCCGTGCCGCCGAGAGCTCGCTTTGGGGCGCTCCTGCCCAGCAGCAGGCGGCTGAGGCTGCGCCGTACAATGCAAACCTCGCCAGCATGCCTATCATCTCCGGTGCCACGGACATCGATCTCGATGACCTCGATGAGCCTGCAGCCATCACCGCATCGATTGATGCCCAAGATCGCATCGACACCGGCGACCTTCCGGACGCCTCGCTCGAGGTTGATGTTCCCATGGCCGATTACTCGGGCCACGAGGACATGTGGGCCGCCGCCACCGCGATTCTGGATGAGATTGACGAGCCTGCTCCTGTTGCAGCCCCCGCTCCCGTCGCTGCCCCTCAGCCTGCTGCCCCCGCCTATGTCGGCCGTCACAGCGCTGTGTTCCCCGAGGATACTGCCCGTATCTCGCGCGAGAGCATCGAGCGGGCCGAGGCTATTGCCGCCGGCATTATGGAAAACCGTCGTCACGAGCGCGTCAATCAGATCCTCGAGGAAGAGATCGAGCGCCTGCAGTCCTCAACTGCCAAGCGTACGGGCCGTGCCTATCTGAGCGTTATCGAGGGCGGTACCGCCAGCTTCGCGCCGCTCCGCGCGGAGGCATAACTTCTGCATGGTTAAGATCAATCGAAAATGGGCGGTTGTAACCTGCCTGATGGCGCTCTTGATCTGGGGCAATTCGCTGGTTCCCGGCTCGGGGTCGGGCTCGCTGAGCCTAACGGTCATGGAAGCTATCCGCGGTTTCCTGCACGGCGTGGGACTTCCATATGAATGGGTGACCAACTTTGTTGTTCGCAAGTGCGCGCATTTTACCGAGTATATGGTGCTCGGCATCCTGGCAACGCATGCCTTTGATTTTGAGGGCCGGCGCACCTTTGACGTGCTGCTGCCCACGGCGGTGTTCCTGCTGCTGATTCCTTCGATCGACGAGACGATTCAGCTCTTTGTGCCGGGACGCGCTGGCATGATCACCGATGTGATGATCGACTGCTGTGGAGCGGCAACGGGCGTTGTGCTCCGATATCTCTTACGGTGGCTGATGTGCGCCAAAAAAGCCGCCTAGGACGTATTGTTTGGTCCTAGGCGGCCTTTTTTATTTGAGGGCTTATATGGGGCGTGGTGGCGTCGTTCCGTAGGTCGGATTTGCCGAGCGCGCCACGCCCTGTGGGTGCGTCTGCTACTGAAGCGCCTGTGCGCCCAGGGCCAGGCAGCCCATGATGCCCTGCTTGCCCTCGAGGCTGTTGTTGACAATATAGGAATCGATGTCGTTGACCTCGGGCGTGACGATATAGCCGTTGAGCATCTCGGCGCACTTTTTGCGTGCGAGCGGCACAATGGGGGTGTGGTCGGCCACGCCGCCGCCGATGATGATCTTTTGCGGTGCGTAGCACAGCGTGTAGGTCATGAGCGCCTGTGCCAGATAGCCCGCGAGCAGATCCATGGCCTCCGGGTCATCGGCCATGTCTCCGGCGCTCTTGCCATCCCAGCGCTTTTTGACGCCGGGACCGGCGATGAGGCCCTCCAGGCAGTTGTCATGGAAGGGGCAGGCACTGTGCTCGCCGATGGTGTCACGCGGGTCGCGTGTGACCAGGATGTGACCGGCCTCGGGGTGCATCATGCCGTGGACGAGCTGACCGCCCGAGAGCACGCCGGCGCCCACGCCGGTGCCGATGGTCAGGTAGACAACGTCAGTGAGGCCCTGGGCGCAACCAAAGGTGACCTCGCCGAGGCAGGCGACGTTGACGTCGGTGTCGTAGCCGCAGGGGACGTTGAGCTCGTTTTGGATGGTGCCCAGCAGGTCAAAGTAGCGCCATGCGGTCTTGGGCGTCTCCAGGATCTTGCCGTATTGGGGCGAGGCGGGGTTGACCGCGGTGGGGCCAAAGGCGCCGATGCCCAGGGCGGAGATGCCCTTGTCTGCAAACCATGCGTTGACGGCCTCGACGGTCTCCTGCGGGGTCGTGGTCGCGATCTGCTCGCGCTTTAGGACCGTACCGTCCGCATAGCCCGTGGCGCAGACCATCTTGGTGCCACCGGCCTCGAGCGCTCCGATAAGCTGCTGCTCTGCCATAGTATTCCTCTCTCTGGGACGAGTTGCTCCGTGACTAAAGTATAGAGCTCTAAACCATTTAAGAAAGCGCTATAGAAAGAAGCCTCGCAACGCGGCGCGCGGTGCGAGGCTTCTTTGGTTGCTTTAGTTGCGGGCCGTCCTTACCCGCGCGGCTTGATTTTATCACGTAGCGACTTGAGGTTCTCCAGCGCCGCGTTAAGCGTCTCGTCTCGCTTGGCAAAGTGGAAACGAATCAGATGGTTGACGGGCTCGCGGAAGAAGCTCGAGCCGGGCACGGCGCCCACGCCCACCTTTGAGGCCAGGTCCTCGCAGAACTCGAGGTCGCTGTCGTAGCCAAACTCTGAGATATCCATCATCACGTAGTAGGCGCCCTGCGGCACGTTATGCTCAAGACCGATGCTGTCGAGTCCCTGGCAGAACAGGTCGCGTTTGGCGGTATAGAGGTCGAGGACCTCATCGTAATAGCTGTCGTCGAATTTGAGGGCGGTGACGACGGCTTCCTGCAGGGGAGCGGCGGCGCCCACGGTGAGGAAGTCGTGGACCTTCTTGATGCGCTCGGTGATTTCGGCAGGGGCGATAGTGTAGCCCAGACGCCAGCCGGTGATGGAGTACGTCTTAGACAGCGAGCTGCAGCTGATGGTGCGCTCAAACATGCCGGGCAGCGTGGCCATATAGACGTGCTCGTGGGGCGCGTAGACGATGTGCTCGTATACCTCGTCGGTGATGCAGTAGGTGTCGTACTTTTTGCAGAGGTCGGCGATAAAGGTGAGCTCATCGCGTGTAAAGACCTTGCCGCAGGGGTTGGAAGGGTTGCACAGGACGATGGCCTTGGGGTCGTTGTCGCGGAAGGCCGCCTCGAGTGTCTCGCGGTCAAAGTCGAATGTGGGCGGGTTGAGCGGCACGTAGATGGGCTCGGCCCCCGAAAGGATCGTGTCGGCGCCGTAGTTCTCGTAGAACGGCGAGAAGATGACGACCTTGTCGCCGGGGTTTGTGACCGTCATCATGGCGGCCATCATTGCCTCGGTGGAGCCGCAGGTGATCACGATGTTCTCATTGGGGTTGATCGGCATGCCCATAAAGTGCTCCTGCTTGGCGGCAAGCGCCTCGCGCATGGCCTGGGAGCCCCAAGTGATGGAGTACTGATGGTAGAGCGGCTTGGGGTCGCTGGCGATGGTGCTCAGGCTATTGAGCAGCTGCGCCGGGGGATCAAAGTCGGGGAAGCCCTGCGAGAGGTTGACGGCGTCGTACTTATTGGAGATGCGCGTCATGCGGCGGATGACCGAATCGGTAAACGTTGCCGTGCGATTGGAGAGTTCTTTCATGGTTGTCCTTTCGAACATCGGGGTGGGGCAAGTTTACTCCTATGAAACCGGTGGGAAATGCTCGAAATGGATCCGAAAAACTCTTTTCAAAATTCTTGAAAATTGGGGCTTGCATCGCGTGGCGTTCCTTGCAATAATAGTCGAGCGCGAAGCGCACAGGACACGGTGGGTGTAGCTCAGTTGGCTAGAGCGACGGGTTGTGGTCCCGTAGGTCGAGGGTTCGAGTCCCTTTACCCACCCCAGTTCTTGCTTCGTGTTGATATCGGGTCGTTAGCTCAGTTGGTAGAGCAGGGGACTCTTAATCCCAAGGTCCAGGGTTCGACCCCCTGACG
>UQZH01000073.1 GCA_900545445.1 uncultured Collinsella sp.
GTAGCGGGTGGTTCAAAGCTGGCCGCTGCGCGGCCAGCAGACTAAAGTCTTGAAAGAGGAGGGCATTGACCTTTTGGTCATGCCCGACGATTGAACGTCAGATTGCCGCTTAGGGGCGTTTGCAGCGTCAATTGGTTAGGCGAAGACGATCAAATTATCTCGATGAATCGCGGGCTTCTCGGCCAGGTCTGCCAGCAGGCGGTTGCCGGCAATCTGGTCCTGGCGGCGTCCGGCTGCAAGCTCCAGCACGTCCGAATCGGCCTCGGCAATACCACGCGCGACAACCATACCGCTCGGGTCGCACACGTCGAGTACATCACCCTCGGCAAACTCGCCATCGACCTCACGAATACCAACCGCAAGCAGGGACGACCCGTGGCCGACCAGAGCTTTCGCGGCACCGTCATCGACCGTCACCGAGCCGTGGGCCTTGTCGCCCAGCGCAATCCACAGCTTGCGGGGCGCAATATCCAGGCGCTCAGCCGGCGGGTCGAACAGCGTGCCCACGCTCTCGCCGCGGGCAAGGCGCACGAGCGCATCGGGCTCCTCGCCCGAGCAAATCACGCTCTGAATGCCCGCCGTCATCAGAATGCGGCTCGCGCGGATCTTAGTGATCATGCCGCCCGTGCCCACCGAGGTCGAAGAATCGCCCGCCGAGGCGATGATCTTGGCATCGATCTTATGCACGACAGGGACAAACTCGGCCGTGGGGTCCTCATGCGGATTGGCGGTGTAGAGGCCGTCGATGTCGGACAGCGTCACGCACAGGTCGGCGGAAACCAGGCAGCTCACGAGCGCCGCCAGCGTGTCGTTGTCGCCGAACTTGATCTCATCGACGGTGACGGTGTCGTTCTCGTTGACGACCGGCACCACGCCCAGCTCCACCAGACGCAGCAGGGCGTCGCGCGCGTGCAGATAGGACGTGCGACGCGCCGTGTCGTGACGTGTGAGCAGCACGAGCGAGGTGAGCAGATCACGTGCATGGAACTCCTCGTCGTAGGCCGACGAGATGATGCACTGACCGGCCGAGGCGCAGGCCTGCAGGCTCGGCAGGTCACCGACCGGTTTGCGGTCGAAGCCCAGCACGGGATAGCCACAGGCGATGGCGCCCGAACTCACCACGACCAGACGCCAGCCGAGCTTGCGCAGGACAGCAGCCTGATCGGCCAGCCCGCCGATAAAGGCGCGGTTAACCTTGCCATCGGCGCCCACCACCGTGGACGAGCCGATCTTTACCACCATCGTTTTATAAGAAGTCGTCATACGTCAAACCAATCGAATGCTGAGCAAGCGAGCGAACGGGTGAGCGAGAATATAGTCCGCTTTCCTCCGTCGCATGCGGATCATTTTGCCCAGGGGAAAGCCGATGCCGCGGCCATGTTCTTGCGCACGAGCTCGTCGCGCACCTGGGCCAGGCCCTGTTCCATACCCACCACGTAGGTCTGCGGATACAGGAAGCGCTTAAAAGCCGCGTCCAGATGATCGAGCGCCCAAGCACAGCGCTCGCGCGCGTCCTCGATGCTCTCACGCGGAGCCACCGCACTGCCATCGCGCACGATCGGCACCAGCAGCTCGCGATACTCAAGCTCCGACACATCGGTTACCAGGGCGGCATCGTTCACGGCCACGAGGGTATTGCCGCGCGCGGCGCCCTCCCCCGCCAGATGGTCCTCGTCATAGATCATGTCGCAGACCGGGCCGCCAAAGCCGTCGTAATAGCGGCGCACTCGCTGCACGCCCGGAATCGTGCGCTTGTAGGGCTGCTCGGAGAGCTTCACCACCGGCGTCCACGGGTCCGCATCGCTCGCACGACGGGCGGAAAGCTTGTACACGCCGCCCAGCGCCGGCTGATCGTAGCAGGTCGCGAGCTTGGTGCCCACGCCAAAGCTGTCGATGGGCGCGCCCTGGTCGAGCAGCGACTGAATCGTGTACTCGTCCAGGTCGTTGGACACCGAGATTCCCACATAAGGTAGGCCCTCGGCATCGAAACGACCGCGGACATACTTGGAGAGCTTGGCCAGGTCGCCCGAGTCAATGCGAATAGCCGACAGGCGCTCGCCCGCCGCCTCCATCTCCTTGGCAACCGTAATGGCGTGCTCGCAGCCCTCGCGCACATCGTAGGTGTCGATGAGCAGCGTGCAATTCTTGGGGCTCGACTTGGCAAAGGCGCGGAAGGCCTCGAGCTCGGAGTCAAAGCTCATCACCCAGCTGTGCGCGTGTGTGCCAAAGACGGGGATACCGTAACGGCGCCCGGCAAGGACGTTAGACGTGGACGAGCAGCCGGCCACATAGCTTGCGCGGGCGACGGCCAGACCGCCATCGGGACCCTGGGCGCGGCGCAGGCCAAACTCGGCGACGGGACGGCCATCCGCCGCCAACACCACGCGCGCCGTCTTGGTGGCGACGAGCGTCTGGAAGCCGACGATGTTGAGCAGCGCCGTCTCGAGCAGCTGGCACTCCAGCGCCGGACCGGTAACGCGCACCATGGGCTCGCGCGGAAAAACGAGCTCGCCCTCGGGCACGGCGTCAATGTTCACGTGCGCGCGGAAGTTGCGCAGGTAGTCGAGGAATGCGGGTTTAAACATCGCACCGCCGGCGGGAGCCTGAAGCGAGGCTAGGTACTCGATATCCTCGGACGTAAAACGTAGATTCTCGACGAGCTCGGGAAGCTCGGCGGTGCCGCACATAACGGCGTACGCGCTACCAAACGGATGGTCGCGGTAAAACGCCGTAAAACAACCTTGCTCATTGGCTTTACCGCTCTCCCACAGGCCCTGGGCCATAGTGAGCTCGTACAGATCGGTGAGCATTGCGATGTCGGTGGGATGCGAGATGTCGGTCAAAGCCATGGGGCGACCTTTCGAATATGTTGTACAGAGGTTGAGGGTTGGGCGGTGCGGAATACGCGAGCGGGGCGCCGGGTGCGGTTCGGTTAGTGCAGCCCCATGCTGCCCGTGATCGTGTAGCCCATAAAGACGATAAACCCAATCAGGGCGAGCGCGATGATGAGCTTTTGAGCCGGCGGCATGCCGGGGATATCGTCCTCGTCCACAGGCTCTTTAGAGGTGACCATGCGCTGGGCAAACGTCATCTCGTCACGGCTCGGCTTAGAATCGACGGGCTTGGGACGAGCGACTTTTTTAGGCTGAGGTTTGGACGCGGCGGGCGCCGGCTCGGATGCGGCCTTGGCAGCGGCCTCATCGGCCTTCGCACGCTCGGCGCGCAGGGCGACCAGCTCCTCACGCTCGCGACGAGCCTTTTCCTGCTCCTCGCGGCGGGCCTTCTCGGCGCGGAGCTCTTCCAACTCGGCGCGCTCCTCGTCAGACAATGGTTGGGACTCAAGCTCGGCCATAGTGCAGCCCTTTCTTTTAAAAAAAGCCGCCGACACAATGTCAGCGGCTTATCAAATCCAAGGGTGGAGACGAAGGGAGTCGAACCCTCGGCCTCTGCCATGCGACGGCAGCGCTCTCCCAACTGAGCTACGTCCCCAGGACAAGTTGATATTTTACCTACGGCTCGCCAACTGTCAACGCCCATTACCCAGTCTTTTTGGGACGGGGCTATTTTGACTACTTTTCGAGCAGGCAATCCTCTCGATGATTTTTTAATCCCCGTCCCAGAAAAATCATCGGCGAACGCGTTGCTTTGCGCTGGTAAGGACGCCGGTGGTGTCAAACGCTGGGGTGAAGCTCTCGTCTACCGCGCCGCCCTCTTGCCAGAACATCGTTGTAAAGCCCAGGTCGTCGGCATGGTCGAGCACCTGCTCGTACTCATCGCGCGTCACGGCTCGTGCCAGGTCGCCGCCCTGCTCGCGCATGAGCGCATTGGGCGTGTACTGGTTCATGACCGAGATCGGCACATCGCCCACCGTCTGCCACACAAGGTCCAGTACGCGACACGAATCGTCCGCATGCCCCGGCAGCACCAGGTGACGCACGATCATGCCGCGCTTCATGAGCCCGTCCTCGTCCACCAGCTCTCCCCCGCGGCGTTCGATCTCGCGTGCCATTTGCGCCAAGCCCGACACGGCCACACGCGGGTAGTCCTTAATGTGGGAGAGCGACTGCGCAAGCCCCGCATCGGCATATTTAAAGTCGGTAAGCCACACGTCGACCAAATCGCCGAGCGCCGCCACGGCACTCGCGCGCTCATAACCGCTCGTGTTGTAGACGATTGGGATGGACAGCCCGCGCGCCCGTGCCGCGGCAATCGCAGCCGGCAGCAGGTGCGCGTAGTGTGTCGCCGTCACCAGGTTAATATTGTTCGCACCCTGGTCCTGCAGCTCCAACATAATCTCGACCAGGCGCTCGGGCGAAATCTCAAGCCCAAAATTGCCCGTCGAGATCTCGTGGTTCTGACAATAGACGCATTTGAGCGAGCAGCCGCTAAAGAAGATCGTGCCCGAACCGGCCTCGCCCGAGATAGGCGGCTCCTCCCACATATGAAGCGCCGCGCGGGCCACCTTGAGCGTGTCGTTAGCACCGCATGCGCCGCGCGCACCCTCATCGCGCGCCGCACCGCAACGGCGCGGACACAAATGGCAGGCGGGCGAAAAAAGTTCGGTCAACGACGTCGGCATAAAAACATGCTCCAAAACAACGATTCAGCAGCTCAAGCGCAAAAGGACCAACCGCACGGACGGCTCAAGCCCAAGGTGCCGTAATCGTCCGACACGATTTTTGTAATGTCAAGACTGGAATCCACAAAGTGCCGCTTTATGATGTAGGTATTCCGCCCCCCGCGGAGCAACTGGGTGAACCGTCGCGTTTATTTAGGGAGCCCACACAGTCGTACCTAGTACAGGTATCCTTCGTTGTTAAGGACGCTGGAACAGTCGATGAGGGCACCCACCTGTTTTAGGTGGGTTCATTTTCGTAACGTGGGGGGTGGTTTTCTTTTGCCGAAACTCGCCATTGCAAATCTCGCCCAGATCCCCAAAAGGCACCAGGCAGAACCCCACCATCACTCGAATATCTGGTAAGCACGTGATTATCGCCCCGTGCAATTCCTCACACCCTCCTTAGTCGAGTATCATGGGTCAGCTATACCCTTTGTGGCGTGGCATCCTTTGACCTTTTCCTTCGACGCTTGGCGGTTTATCGATTCATGGCTTCCTCCACGAGCTTCATACCGTACCTTTGCGTGGCGGCCGCGGCTTTTATCGCGACCTTCCTTGCGGTGCCCCTGGTCAAGCGCCTGGCAATCAAGCTCGACGCCGTCGACTATCCTTCCAAGCGCCGTATCAACACTAAGCCCATCCCGCGCATGGGCGGCACGGCGGTCTTTTTGGGCCTCGTCGTCGCCTGCATTGTTCAGATCCTAGGCACCTGGTACCTGGGCTGGCCGCCCGTTTTGGTGCCCCATCCCCTCTTGCACATCAGCTACCCCATACTTGCGCTTTCTTTTACCGTCATCTTTGCGACCGGCGCGATCGACGACGTCTACCAGCTCAAGCCCAAGCAAAAGCTCGCCGGCCAGGTCCTCGCCGCGCTCATCGCCTGCGTGGGCGGCCTAAAAATCGGCGTCATCGTCAACCCGTTTGCCCCCGGCGAGATCATGCTCGGCTGGCTCGCCTACCCCATCACCGTGGTCTACTTGGTGGCGTTCACCAACATCATCAACCTCATTGACGGCCTTGACGGCCTGGCGACGGGTATCTGTGGCATCGCATCGTTCACGATGTTCTCGATGGCCGTTCTCTCGGGCCGCATCGATGCCGCCGCGCTCTCCATCGCGTTGTTTGGCGCCTGCTTGGCCTTTTTGCGCTACAACTTCAACCCCGCGAGTATCTTCTTGGGCGACTCGGGTTCGCTGCTGCTGGGCTTTGCGCTGGGTTCCATCTCGCTGCTCAACGTGAGCCGCACCGCCGCGCTCACCTCGCTCATCATCCCGCTCATCGTGGCCGGCGTGCCCATCATCGATACGTTTAGCGCCATCGTGCGCCGTAAGCGCGCCCACATTAGCATCGGGCAGGCCGACAAGGGCCACATCCACCACCGCCTCATTCAAGAGGGCTACAACCAAAAGCAGGCCGTACTGCTCATCTACGCCTGGTGCATTATGCTTTCGGCCGGCGCCGCCGCCATCAATCAGGTCGAGGTCCCCATGCGCGTGCTCATCTTTACCGTGCTCGCCATTGGCTCGGCGGCCTTCGCCAAGCACCTGCACCTGTTTGAGCCCGTGCTGCGCCACCATTACAACAAGCGCACGCACGAGGACGAGCTGGTAACCCCCGACGACCCCGCTTTTAAGCAGGAGGAGCAAGCAGCCGAGGAACGTAAAGAAGAGCGCCACCACAAGCTCTAGGATAAGCTGCCGAGGATGCGCCCAGGCGCCGCTGGCCAAGCGCAGCCGCGCCGCGCCCATCGCACAAGCCGCCCCTCTCCCGCCC
>UQZH01000074.1 GCA_900545445.1 uncultured Collinsella sp.
GGGCTTGTAATCGTTGAGGTCGCTGTGCTCAACGGCAAAACGCTTGAGGGCGAGGATGTTCATGGGATCGTCGACCATGCCGCGACGGCAGTGCATCTCGCAGGGATGCTCGCACACCAGGCCGCAAACGAGCGGCAGCGGATTGTTCTTGCGGATGACCTTGACGGCATCGGCATAGCGACCGGCCTCGACGAGCGAAATGTACCCGGGAATGTCGACGTGCGCCGGGCAGCCCGAGACGCACGGAACGCGGGCATCGCGGTCAAAGCCGCAGGAGTGCTCACGGATGTGGTGCTCAAAGTCGTCGCGGAAGCCGCGAATGGCCGTGAGCGCCATGGCACCAGCTTCGTAACCGATGGCGCAGTCGCTCGAAAGATAGATGGTGCGGGCCGTGCGCTCAATCAAGTTGAGCGTAGACTCATCGGCACGCCCTTCGAGCACATCGGCGAGCAGGTCGCTCAGCGCGCTCAGGCCCACACGGCAGGGCGTACACTTGCCGCAGCTCTGGATGGAGCACAGGTTGACGAGCGCTGCCGTAAACTCAACGGGACACGGGGCGAGTGAACTCACCGCCAGACGACGTCCGAGCGCATCGTGCAGGTCGTCCATGACGGCCTGAGCGTGGCTGCGTTCCATTACATGCAGTCGAGCCATAAGATCCCCTCTCACATGGCAGCCCGGAGGCGAGGCCGGGCGAAATTGCTACACGCACAACACTGACCTAAAAAGTTGTTAGGTCTCCACGCAGTTCGGCAGGCGGTATAAAATGTCACCCTCGGCGGTGATATAGAACATTAGCGCAGATAAATGCCATATTTGATAAAACGCGTTACCAAATGACAATGCCCCACCCACGCAATCACGTGGACGGGGCATTGCTCCAGGTATGCGGTCAGCGACCCTGTTGCTTTTACTTAAGCTCGGGCCAGTAACCCTTGTTGGCCTCGATCATGTCGTCGAGAACCTCCTTGGCGACCTTCATCGACGGCACGGTCTTGTTCAGCGTAAAGGCCTTGAGCGCCTTCTCGTACGAACCCTCGATCGTAGCCTCGACCACGAGCTTCTCGGAGTTCAGCTGCTGCATCATGAGGCCCTGCTGGAACAGAGGAATGTTGTCGCGGCTGATGACCTCGGGGCCGTTCTTGCCAATGTAGGCAGGCAGCTCGACCATAGCGTCGTAGGGCATGTTGGGGATAGCGCCCTTGTTCTCGCAAATGACCAGGAAGCGCTGCTTGGTGTCGTTCTTCAGAGCGATAGCCAGATCGGCAATCCAGTCGCCGTGGCTGCCCGCATAGAACGTGCTCTCGTCGATCTCACCCGTCTTCTCGTAGTGGTCGATGCCGTCGAAGAGGTTCTTCTCACGCGTCTCCTCAACCTCGTTCGCGCGGGTGCGCTCGGGGTTGGAATGCTCGACGAACTCCTTCTGCTGCAGGTAGTAGTTCAGATACGTGTTGGGCAGGTACTCCGGGAAGCACTCCATGATCTCGTACTCGCCCTTCCAGACGTAGTACCAGCTGCCCTTGGTGTGACGGTTCTGCTCGGGGTGCTCGTCAGTGGCCTCCTCGGGCTTCTTTGCCATGAGCGAGCCCATACCCTTGAGGTAGGAATCGGGCAGCAGAATCTCATGCTCCTTGATGTACTCGCGCAGCTGCGGGAGCACCTCCTCGCCCTTGTGGCGGATCGAGGTGAACCAACCAAAGTGGTTGAGGCCAAAGTAATCGTACTCGACATCCTTCTTCTCGATATCGAGCGCGGCGCAAACCACGTCGATGATCGCGATCGGCATGTCGCAGATGTTGATGATGCGAGCGTTGGGGCGCAGCACGCGGCAGCCCTCGGAAACGATGGCGGCAGGGTTGGAGTAGTTGAGAATCCAGTAGTCCTTCTTGGCGTACTTCTCAACGTCATCGATCAGCTCGACCATGGGGAAGATGGTGCGCATGCCGTAGGCAAGACCGCCGCAACCGCAAGTCTCCTGACCCACGCAGCCGTGACGCAGCGGAATCTTCTCGTCCTGCTCGCGCATGGCGTAGCCGCCCACGCGCATCTGGGCAAACACGAAGCTCGCGTCGGTAAAAGCCGTCTTTTTGTCGGTGGTCACCGTGAGCTTGATGTCCAGGCCGAGGTCCTCGTGCAAAATCCAGTCCACGAGCACGCCGATCTTGCGCTGGCGCTCCTCGTTGATGTCGTACAGACGAATCTCGTCAACGTCGAGCTCGTCCTTGCGCAGAGCGATGGACTTGACGATGCCGGGGGTAAAGGTGGATCCGCCACCACACAGAGTAATGATCATTGTTTACTGCTCCTTCTCAATTGCGTTTTCGACCTTGTCGCGCATCTCGGCGACCTTCATGCCAAAGATGATCTGGATATTATTGCCGTTGCGGTTGATGCCGCTGTTGGGCACGTGGTTGATGAGGTTCTCATCGATGAGATCCGGGTTCTTAACGTTCACGCGGAGACGCGTAAAGCAGTTCTCGAGCTCCTCGATGTTGTCCTTGCCGCCAAGACCTGCGACAAGGTCGGCAATACCTGCATCGACGCCCTCTGCGGGAGCTGCGGCAACAGCGCCCTGCTTCACCGCGACAGATGCGGCGGCCTCGCCCTCGGCAACGGACTCGGCGAGCTCGGACTCCTCCTCGCGACCAGGCGTGTGGAGGTTGAGCTTCTTAATAAGGAAGGTGAAGAGGAAGAAGTACAGAGCGGCGTTAACGACTCCAAGCACCAGCATAACCGGCCAGTTGGTCTTGTCGACACCGAGGACCAGGTTGGAAACCACGATGTTGATGATGCCGCCTGCAGTCGAAGCGGGCACGGAGAGGACCTTGAGCAGAACCAGGAAGATGCCGGAAAGAACCGAGTGAACGACAAAGAGCACGGGAGCGGCAAAGACAAAGAGGAAGTCCATGGGCTCGGTCACGCAGGAGAGCACGGCGGTGATGATCAGCGGGATGATAACGGCCTTGGTCTTATCCTTGTTCCCCTTGTAGGCGGTGACGATAAAGGCGAGGCCGATGCCGATGTAGGGCCACAGATTGTTGAAGGTGTAGCTGTTGAAGTAGGTGCTATCGGAGAAGGGCTGGCCCGTCATTGCCATCTCGGCAACACGGATGGGATAGGCGCCGGCGATAACCTGATCACCCAGCGTCAGGGTGCCACCCACATCGGAGAACTGGAACGGGGTGTAGATGAGGTGGTGCAGACCGGTGGGAACGAGCAGCTTGTTGAGCATGCCGTAGATAAACAGACCGATGTTGCCCGACTCCTTAATGATGCCGGCAACGGAGGAGATGGCGCCCTGGACAGGAGGCCAAACGATGCAGAAGCCAGCGCCCATGATCCAGGAAATGATGATCATGATCAGGAACGGGAAGCGAACGCCCGAGAACATCGAAAGGGCAATGGGGAACTGCTTGTTCGAGTACTTGTTGAACACGGCACCGGTGATGCAACCGAGAATGATGCCACCGAACACGCCGGTATCGAGCACCTGAATGCCCATAACGGTGGCCTGGCCGGTTCCGGTAAGACCGAGCATGCCGCTCGCATCGGCAAGAGAGCCGGTGGCGTTGAGCACGATGTTGTTAGCCTGCAGGAACAGGAAGAACGACATCAGGGCAATCAGCGAAGCATGGCCCTTGTTCTTCTTTGCCATGGCGCCGGCGATACCCACGCAGAACAGAATCGAGAGGTTGTTGATGATAAACATCAGCGACTGGTAGACAACGGCGCCCACAAGCTGGAACGGACCGGAGCCCAGTACGGGGACCAAAGCGCAAATGGTCTTGTTGGTCAGAATGATGCCCACAATGAGCAGGATGCCGGCAACCGAGAGATACATCATCGGCTGGACGATCGACTTCGCGAACACCTCCAACGGCGCTTTGAAATTGAACTTCTTTTTTGCGGTCATAGCGGTACTCCCCTTCCTTTTCCGCAAATTAAGACAGATGTGCCCTGGACAAGACCGTGAGCCTTGCCTTATATCAATCGATGTGTGGGCACGTTATGCCTAGAGACCAGGTTCTCCAAGCAGGTTAACAATGTGATATGCGAGATAACTCTTCTCGGCATCGGTAACGACAACGTTATAGGTAGACGACAAGTGGGCGGCTATGGCGTCCGCGCACGAGAATGCACACGGATACGCCGTTTCATCGATTCGGAACAGCGCGTCTCCGTTGATTTGCCCGGCCGTAGGATCGAGCGCTCGCTGTGCGAAAAACTGCAGGTGACGAACGAAACGTTCGTAAGGCAGCGAGGTGTTATCAAGGGTCGTAGAATAGCGCTCAGAAACAATCGCAAGCACGTCACGAACAAGCTGGACCGAAACAATCAAACGGTCGGAGCGCTGCGGCATGGTGGCGTTAACGATATGCAGCGTAATGAAACCCTGCTCTTCTTCGCTCATCTGGATGCCCATATACTCCTTGATAATCTGCAGCGCACGGCCCGCAAGTGCATACTCCTTGCGATAGAACTGCTGGATCTCGAGCAGCAACGGATTCTCACAGGTGACGCCCTTGCGCTCACGCTCCAAAGCAAGGCTGATATGGTCTGCGAGAGCAATGAGAATCTTGTCGTTGATATCAACATTGAGCTCTCGACGGAGCATCTGAACAATGTCCTCGGCAATCACGAGGTTGACGGTGGGGATGGACTCCAAAAGATGTGCCAAGCGGTCAATCGTACGCGAGTCCTGAGAAGTTCCCTCCTGCAACGCGTAGGTCTTTTCGATCGACGCCTCGTCGATGGCATCGCCGGCATGACGGCCAAAGCAGAGGCCTCGACCGATGACGATGAGCTCGGAGCCATCGTCCGAAGTGACCATTGCGACGTTGTTGTTAAAAACTCGCTTGATAACCACGGTACCCACCACAAGAATTTACTCGGAAAGCCAGACGACAGGCTCTTTAACAGCAACAGGGCCGGAAGCATGCTCACGAAGAGTCGAGTTCTCCGAGCGCTCGCACACGATAACGAAGACCGTGGGATCGAAGCCGGCGGCGCGGACCGCGTCGAAATCGACCTCGACGAGGGGCTGGCCCGCGTCGACATGGTCACCCTGGGCAACAAGCGCATGGAAGCCCTTGCCCTCAAGCTTAACAGTATCGATTCCGATGTGCAGCATCACCTGAGCAGAGCTGTCGTCGGACATGATGCCCAGCGCGTGCTCAGTCGGAAACAGCGCCGCGACGGTGCCGGAAACAGGAGCGCACACCGTTCCCTCTTGGGGAACCACGGCAATGCCATCGCCCACGGCACGGCTGCTAAAAGCGGGGTCATTGGTATTTTCTAGATGAACAAGCTCGCCGGAAACGGGAGCGAGGATTTCGAACTCGGAAGCTGCAGTCTTCTGCTCATCCGAACCGCCCATCAGGCGAGAAAAGAAACCCATGGTGGCATGTCCCTTCATAAATAAAGCCCAACCAAAATCAAGCGAATGCATCCATAGAGACGCACCCGTTCAAAGACTTTGGTTAGGCCCACGTCCGAGGGACTCGGTAACCTTCCGCATTTCTTTTTACGGGAGCTATTGTAGACAAGCCCAAAGCCGGAACAACCATTATGACCGATGAACGATATTTTTTCTTCGATAAACGGTATTTAGGCGACACTTAGGGACGTTCCTTGATTGGTGCATTGGGGACAGGTTACTTTGCGCCAATCATAAGTTGCGGTGAAATAGGGACTGAAAAGCCGCTCAAAAGGCCAAAACAGTCCGTATTCCACCGCAACTTCAAGACGTTGGCGCAAACCAACCTGTCCCCTTTGCACCAAAAAGGGCCCCGAGCGTAGTTGCTCGGGGCCCTTAGTTCGCTTCGCTCTAGTGTGCGACGCGTATGTTACTTGCGCTTGCCGCCGCCGTCACCGGGGCGACGGGAGCTACCGCCGCGCTTGCCGCTACGATTGTTACCATAGCTGCCACGGTTATCGCGACCGCCGGCACGACCGCCGCGGGAGCCGGCCTGGTTGCCGCCACGCCCGCCGCGATAGCCGCCACGGCGCTCCTCGCGGGTGTCGTCGTAGTTGCGCCAGTCATCGCGACGATCGCGGCTGGCACGCGGGTCGCGACGATCGCGCGACTCATTCGAACGACCGGCGCCGCTGCGGCCA
>UQZH01000075.1 GCA_900545445.1 uncultured Collinsella sp.
GCCCAGACCGATAACGCCGATGCGCTTGCCCTTGAGCTCGCGGCCCACAAAGGCCTTCTTGGCCTTTTCGGCGTCGACCTGAATCTCGGGGTCGTCGGCGTTGTCGCGCACCCAATTCATCGACTGCACCACGCCGCGGCTCGAGAGCACCAGCATGCCCAGGACGAGCTCCTTGACGGCGTTGCTGTTGGCACCGGGGGAGTTAAAGACGACGACGCCCTTTTTGGCGTACTCCTCGACGGGGATGTTATTGACGCCGGCGCCGCAGCGGGCGATGGCGCGGATGCCCTCGGGCAGCTCGTAGCCGTGCAGGTCGGTCGAGCGCATCAGGATGGCGTCGGCCTCCTCGGCGGTGCCCACAAACTCGTAGCCCTCGCCAAACTCGACTTTGCCGTCTTTAGTGATGTCGTCGATGGTCTTAATCTTACGCATGGAAAAACTCCTTAGCAGGTTTGGTTTAAACAGGTGGTTTGAAGTGGCTGGTCGGCCCGCGCGTTGCGGGCTAGTTAGATCGCGGGCTCAAACTATGCTGTGCTTCGAAGTCCTTCATGTACGAGGCCAGGGCCTGCACGTCTTCCATGGTTACGGCGTTGTACACGCTGGCGCGCATGCCGCCGACGAGGCGATGGCCCTTGACGTTTTGGATCTGGTGCTCGGCAGCGCCTACGACAAAGGCCGCGTCGAGTTCGGTGTCGCCGGTGCGGAAGGTAACGTTGGCGATGGAGCGACTGTCGGCCTGCGTGGTGCTATGGAACAGTTCGCTGTGCTCGAGCAGGTCATAGAGCAGGTTGGCCTTGGCCCAGTTGCGCTCGGCCATGGCGGCGAGTCCGCCGGTCTGCTCCACCCAATGGAACACCTTGCCGCACACGTAGATGCCAAAGGTGTTGGGCGTGTTGAGCATGGAGCCCTTGGCGGCCTGGGTCTTGAGGTCCAGGTACTGCGGCGTCTGCGCAAAGGCGGGGCCTTCGGCGATGAGGTCGTCGCGCACGATGACCACGGTCACGCCCGCGGCGCCGGCGTTTTTCTGCGCGCCGGCGTAAATGAGCCCGTATCGCTCGACGTCGAGCGGCTGCGACAGAAAGCAGCTCGAGACATCGGCGACCAGCGGCACATCGCCGCAATCGGGCAGCCCGTGGTACATGGTGCCAAAGATGGTGTTGTTCTGGCAGATGTAGACGTAGTCGAGCCCATCGCCCGCGGCCTCGGCGGCAATGCGCGTGTTGATATCGGTCATGGTGGGAATGCGGTCGAAATTGGTGTCTTCGGAGCTCGCGAGCAGCACGGTCTCGCCGTACTTGGCGGCCTCCTTGTACGCCTTGTTGGCAAAGTTGCCGGTCACGACGTAGCCGGCGCGGCCGCGGCGCATGAGGTTCATGGGGATGCCCGCAAACTGCAGCGTGACGCCGCCCTGCAAAAACAGGACACGGTAGTTGTCGGGGATGCTCATCAGGCGGCGCAGGGTTGCCTCGGCGTCGTCGATGATCTGCTGGTACATGCTAGATCGATGGCTCATCTCGAGCACGGACATGCCGCAACCGCGGTAGTCCATCATCTCGTCGGCGATCTCGGCGAGCACGCTTGTAGGCAGCGCGGCCGGGCCAGCTGAGAAGTTGTGCACACGTGCCATCTTCTAGTTCCCCCTCGTAGTCGTTTGAACGTTCGGGATACTTTAGCACAGTGGAGCGCCAGGCGCGACCGCATCACGGTAAAACTCGAGTGCGCCGCTATGATTTACAGGATGGTTACATGGGGGAGGGCGGTCGTTAGGTCTATATCACCGGGATATACCGTGACAAATACTCCTTGAGCGCCGTATTGCACACATAGAGATACGTTCCCAACATGCCGCGCGTCATGAGAACGTAGTAGGCGTTGACGATAATCTTTCGTAGGTCGTCGTCGCTTGCCTTTTTCTTTGCGACGGTATCTTTGAAGTTTGCCTTGTTAACGCAGACGCCCCCTTTGTCGTTGTCGTAGTAAATGTCTGGCCCCAGAATTACGAAGCCGTAGTTGAGGTCGTAGCCCTGTACCGTGTGGATGCATCCGACCTCGTTGACGGCGTTGGGGGAGTTAACCCAATCCTTTTGACTCGAGTTCCAACGTTTAGGGATGCCCTCAATGACGATGTCGAACGCGTCTTTGTGTTTCTTCGTTTCCCACTTCCACGCAAAACCTGCCGTCATGCGGGATAGACCAACTTCTTCTTCCTTGGCTTGCTGTAGGGAACAGAAATCCTCAAATTGGTTGACGATTCCAAACTGGTATCTGGGGGTATCGCTGTTCGGATCCCCGGTTCGCGAATCGTAAGGCTCCGATGAAAAGAGATTCTTGAATTTCATGCCGGCATGCATATACGCTTTGTTATCGAGTAGATCATATACAAAGTCGAGATACTCATCGCCGCCGCGTACTCGCATTTGCGTGCTTAGGCTGAACTCTTCAGTTTCAATGCCCTCTTCTTCGAGTTGGTTAAGTCGCCGCTCAAGACCGTCTCGATTGAGGCCGGATGCCCTGACTTGCTGCTTGGGGTCATAAAACAGATATGCCTTGTCGCAGCATTTGAATATCCAGTCAACTTGGTTGCTTGTGTGCGGAAGGTCAAGACGATCACAAGTGCTATAGAAGGCCTTGATGCCGGAGCCCATGCTTAGATAATTACCCAGTCGATGTGCTTCATCGACAAGTAGGATGTCATAACGATCATTTTTGGTTACGTCACTGGGGCTCAAGATATCGCCAGGCTTTAACCCTGGAAGGAAGTGCGTGAGTTTCCTGAGGGTCTTTTTCAGGGAATCCATGGGGGTGACAAAACCGACTCGCAGGCCGGAAAGGTTGGGCTCATTTTTGATTTTGAACATGAGACTGATGGCGAGGATTGTTTTACCTGTTCCCGGCGCGCCATTCACGACGGTTATACGTTCTCTTTTTGAGCCGCCATGTTTTACGTCTTCATGCTCCTGTTCGAGACGTTTAAAAATCGTCTCGATCGTTTCGTATTGGTCGGGCGTAAGCGTCTTGAAAGGCGAGAACTTGAACAGATCGGAGTTCTCGAGCTCTTCAATCGGATGAATCGCGTAGTTTTCTTCGCGAAGCTTTGTCCAGAGGTCTCGGAACCTCTGGCGATACTGAGGCCGCTCAAAATAATCGAATTGGGCATAGCCGTTGTTGGCATTGGTGACCTGGTATTTTTCGTCGGCACAGAACAGCTCAATAAGTCGATTCTCGAACTCGAACGTTGCGGATTGGTTGAAGGTGGGATTGTCGATCAGAAGGGTCGGTCGAAGTCCTTGTCCACGTTTGCAGCGTGTTGTTTCATACGGCGCTGGTAATTGGTTGTTTGGCCGATGTATGCCGTCTTGTTTCTGCTGTTGGTAAGAATGTAAAGGACAGGCCAACTCTCGTCATGATGGGCTCCAGGCTTTGGCGTGCCAAAGTCCTGAAGCGATTCGCTTGTCTCAAAGGGCTGGGGTAGGGGAAGCGTGTATTGCCGAAGGGCGAACTCATTACTCATGATGGTCCGCCTTTCTGTATTCGTTAGATGATGCGTCGACGGGGTAGCGCTCGCCATTGCGCTTGAGCTTAGACGAAAGCGCCGCTGGCAGGTCGATTTCATTTAAATCTGCGAAACGCAGAAGGAAAAGGAGCGTGTCGGCGACTTCGTCTTCGATAGCTTGGCGTTGCTCGGTGTCTTCGAACATTTCTGCAATGCGCTCGTCGCTCACAAAACGAAAGAGCTGAAGGAGCTCGGAGGACTCAGTTGCCATGCCGATGGCAAGCTCTTTTGGCGTGTGATATTTGCGCCAGTCGCGTGCATCACAAAAGTCCCTGACTTGTTCCGTCATGGCATCGAGCTTATCCATCGTCCGCAACCTCCCTGATGTTCATTGTTTTATTATGGCCGTATCTGGTATTTATTGCACATCATTTGGGGTGTGCGGTTTGTTCGATCGCGATTGCCTGGTAGGAGGTTTCACCATGAAGATCGACGTTGATGTAGATCAGCTGCGCGAGAGCCTGCTCGACCGCGCGGGGTCCGCGGCGGGCGTGGGCTTTCCGGCCGCCATGCTCGACGTGATGGATATCGAGGACGAGTCGACCCAAGAGCTCCTAGCCCGAGCCGAACGCGAAGGCCTCGACCTCCGTGTCTTCGCCACAGGCGACGATACGGACGACGGCTGGTAGCCATAGCCACTCCTCTGCCTTATCCCCTCAATAACTTGCGGTGAAATAGGGACTGTTTAGGCTGCTAGAAGGCCTATCCAGTCCCTATTTCACCGCAACTTATGGGTGGGGATGGCTACGACGCCAGCGTGGCGATGACGGCTTCGTCGCCGGCGTATATGAGGGTGTTGCCGTCAGGGATGATCGTTTGGCCGTCGCGCTTGAGCATCACGACGATAAACGGGTGCTTGCCCTGCGGCACGTCGCGCAGGCGCTGCCCTGCCAGGCGACCGTGGGGTGTCACGGTGACCTCGCGCAGCGTAACCTCGGCACGCTCTTCAAACGTCGGCGCGGCCATAACCAGCAGGTCGCCTTCTTCAATTACGGTATCGCCGTTGGGCAGCACCGGGTGCGCTCCATCGCGCAGCACCAGGACCACGAGCATGTCCGTTGCACTGCCAATATCCGCGAGCGAGCGTCCGGCAAACGGATGTCCAGCTCCCACCTTGAGTTTGACGAACGACATGCCGTCCTCGTCGCGGTAATCGTTAAACGTGCGGCGCACGTCGCCTTCTGCATCGATCATATCGAGTTTCTTTGCCACTGCTGGCAGCAGCGAGCCCTGCACCACAATGCTCGACACGGCAATTACAAACACCAGGTCAAACAGGTCGTGACCGCCGGGTACACCGGTCACCACGGCAAAGAGACTAAAGACGACTGATGCTGCTCCGCGCAGGCCCGCCCAGCTTACGAGCGCTACCTGGCGAGGGTTTGTCTTAAAGGGCGCCAGCAGCAGACCGACGGCGATGGGGCGGCTCACGAAGAGCATAAACGCCATGAGTGCCAGGCCCGGCAGCAGCATTTGCGGCAGGCGGGCGGGCGTGACGAGCAGGCCCAGCAAAAAGAAGATGGTCATCTCGGCCATCTCGGTAAGGGTGTCAAAAAAGTGTGCCATCTCGACCTTGCCGGTGATATCGCTCGCACCCAGCACAATGCCAGCCAGGTATACGGCCAAAAAGCCGTTGCCGCCCAGGTAGCTCGGCAGCGCGTAGGCGACGATCGCCACAGCGAACAAAAAGATGGTCTGCGCGCCCTCGGCCGTTGCGTGCGCGCGTTCAATCAGGCGGCTGGATGTCCAGCCGATGGCAAGGCCCAGTCCCACGCCCAGGATGATCTGCTTGGCCAACAGCACGGGAATGTCGATGTCACCGCCCGCCGCGAGGGTCGCGAGCACCGCGGTAAGCATGTAGGCGACGGGGTCGTTGGAGCCCGATTCGACCTCGAGCAGCGAGTCAGTCCCGCCCTTTAGCGAAAGGTTGTGCTCGCGCAGCACGCTAAAGACGCTCGCCGCATCGGTCGATGCCACGACCGAGCCCAGCAGCAGGCCGCCGATCCAGTCGAAGCCTAGTGCAAAATGCGCAAAGGTGCCCGTGATGCCGGCGGTGGCGATGACGCCGAGCGTGCTCAGCAGTACCGCGGGCACGGCGACGGGCTTGGCGCGGTCGATGTTGGTGTTAAAGCCGCCGTAGAACATGATGAACAGCAGCGCCGTGCTGCAGACGGTTTCGGTAAGCGCGTAGTCGCTAAAGTCGATGTGCGCCGGCCCGTTAACGCCCAGCAGCATGCCGAGCGCGATAAAGATGAGCAGGGTAGGGAAGGGGAGCTTTTTGCCGACGGGTTTGATGGTCAGACACAAAATGATGACGAGGCCGATAAAGAGAAGTATCTGGTTCATGGGTAGTGTCCGCTCCTGGGTGGTTGGCGTGGCACGGTCAGTTGTCTGCGGTTATTTGTACCCAAAGATGGTGGGTTTATGGGGCCGAGCCGCGGGCGTTCGCATTATCGACACGAGGCGGGGGGCGCGGGCGGTGCTGGTTGGGGCGTTGGTGCTGGTGGCGCGGTGTTTTCGGGGCGTGCGGGCG
>UQZH01000076.1 GCA_900545445.1 uncultured Collinsella sp.
GCTTGCGGGCGAAAAGGTGGAACTCACTTATCGGTCGATGATTTCAATCCTGCGGATGGCCGATGTTCTTCGCAAATAAATGAAAACGGGACAAGTGAGCTACATCACTTGTCCCGTTATTAATTAAAGTGGACCGCGGCGAGCGGGCTATAAAAATTCGCCTACTCGGTGGACTTCGGGTTGTAGGTCTACTCCGAATTGGTCCTTGACGGTTGCCTGGATGTGGCGGATGAGTTCGTCGACGTCGGCGGCGGTGGCGTGGTCGGCGTTGACGATGAAGCCGCAGTGTTTTTCGCTCACCTGCGCGCCGCCGACAGCATGGCCGCGCAGGCCGGCATCCATGATGAGCTTGCCGGCAAAGTAGCCCTCGGGGCGCTTGAAGGTGGAGCCGGCGCTCGGCATGTCGAGCGGCTGCTTGTCCTCGCGGCGCTGGCGGTAGTCGTCCATGTCGGCCTTGATCATCGCGGCGTTGCCCGGGGCGAGATTGAAGGTGGCCGAAAGCACGGTAAAGCCGTCGTCGGCGATGCGGCTCTTGCGATAGCCCAGGTTAAGCTCGTCGACATCGAACTCGATGATGCTGCCGCTGCCGCGGGTGCCGTCGTCGAGCATGCGGGCGGGCTTGTAGACGCGCACAGACTCCAGCACATCGGCCATGCAGGCGCCATAGGCGCCGGCGTTCATGTAGCAGGCGCCGCCGACCGATCCGGGGATACCCGAGATGGGCTCCATGCCGGTGAGACCGGCCTCGGCTGCTGCCGCGGCGACATCGGAAAGTAGGGCGCCGGCTGCTGCCGTGACGTGCGTGCCGTTGACCGTAATGTCGGAGAGGCCCTCGCCCAGCGCCACGACGACGCCGCGGATGCCCTTGTCACCGACGAGCAGGTCGGAGCCGTTGCCCACGATGGTGAGGGGCAGATCGCAGCGATAACAGGTATCGAGCGTGGCGACGAGGCCCTGCTCGGTATCGGGCGTGACAAAGACGTCGGCCGGGCCGCCGATCTTAAACGTGGTGTGCTCGCGCATGGGCTCGCTCATCAACACGTTGTCCTCGCCGGCAACACCGGCGAGCGCGCAGAGCAGGTCCTCGTTAAAAAAGTCATTCTCGTGCATACGAATATCCGCCTTATGGTGGTCGTTTTCATCAATCGAATGCAATATACCCCACCCGGACGGATTTGGTGCGCTGGCGGCGATAAAACAGCCGTCTACCGGATTGGTAAAGTGTTTATCATCGAGGTAGAGGGACGGTCGCTATACTTTCAAGAGATTGCGCGAATACTCGGAAGGAGCGAGATGGGCAACAAAGTTACTCTCAAGCAGATTGCCCAGGAGGTGGGGCTTTCCCCCTCGTCGGTCTCGCTTGTTCTCAATAATCGGCCCTGCCGCATCTCGGAAGAAAACCGCAAGCTCATCAAGGAGGTCGCGGCGCGCAACCACTATGTCCCTAACCAGATCGCGCGCAGCCTGGTCATGCGCGAGTCACGCACGCTGGGCCTTATCGTTCCCAATATCGAGAGCCGCTTTTTCGCCTCGCTCGCCGGCAGCTTGGAAAAGCGCTGCCGCGAGGACGGTTACGCGCTCTTTATTACCAGCTCGGGTGGAAGTGCCGACGACGATCTTGAGCTGCTGCGCCAGCTGGTGACGCGCGGCGTCGACGGCGTCTTTCTGGTGGTGGGTGACGAGTTCTCCGACGACCGCGCCCTGCGCGAAGAAGTCAGCCATCTGCCCATACCGGCGGTAATGGTCGACCGTGCCATTGAGGGGCTCGAGTGCGACAAGGTGATGTTCGACCACGAGATGGGTGGCTACATGGCTACCCGCTATCTGATCGAGCAGGGTCACCGTCGCATTGCTTGCTTGGTTAATGCTCGCCGTTCCAATACGGGTCGTAAACGTCTTGCCGGCTACGAGCGTGCGCTGCGCGAGGTTGGCCTGCCGATCGACGCACGTTTGGAGTTTGAGAGCGAGTACTACATTCCGAGCGCATACGAGGCGTCGGAGGCGGTGCTCGCAACTGATGCCACCGCTGTGTTCGCAAGTTCGGATAACATCGCCCTCGGTCTGCTCAAGCGCTTGCACGAGATGGGGAAGAGCATTCCGGGCGACATTTCGGTGGTGAGTTACGACAACTCGGCCGCCGACGTTCTCTTTGAGCCGGCGCTGACCGCGATTGAGCAGGATCCTGGTATCCTCGCGGAGCATGCTTTTGGCTGCATGTCCAAGCGCCTTGCCGGTAGGGGCGGTAGACGTGCCGAAGAAGTCGTTCTGGAGCCGGCGCTTATCGTGAAGGGCAGCGTGCTCGATCTTACCGAATGTAGCTAAGCGTACTTGTTTGTTTGCATAGATTGCATGCGGAGTGTCCGCTTTTCCCCGGCCCTCGTCCGTGAACTCTTCCGCTGGGCGAGCTATAGACGCCGCGCACCGATAGGGTAAGGCGGCGGCTTGAAATTGGTGCTATATTCAGCTTGAGTTGTTTAATGCTAGTACGGGAGGCTGATATGGGGCTGTTCAAGAAGAAAAACCCGCAGGATGCCTTTGATCCCGATGTGTTTACCATCACGGATACGATTTTGGACCCGCCGCGGTTTACATTTTTGCCGGCTATCTACCAGGATGCCACGCGCCGCAAGTGGGCTGTGCATCAACGCGGTGGCGAGCCGAAGATTTTTGACTATGCGGACGTGTTGCAGTGCGAAGTGGCCGAGGCGGGCGATCCGGAGGCCGAAGAAGCGGTCTCTAAACAGGAATTTGCCCAGCGTATCCTGGCAAATCCTGCCAAGGCAGCAAAAATAAATGCTGCCAAGCGTAATATGTGTCTTGGTATGGGCGTTGTTGTGGCGGTTCAGACGGGAAAAGACGAGGTTTCCAAATTAGAGATTCCCGTTATGACCGACGAAGTCAAACGCGATTCAAGTCTATATAAGTCGTATCGGAATGTCGCCGAGAAGATCAAGGCAGAATTTGATGCCATGGGAGGGCTGGCCTAATTTTGGCGGCATACGTTTCTGAATGAGGAGTCTGTGCAATGGCAGGCGAATCTTATGCAATTCCCCCCAAAGATCATGCTGTTGAGGGAATTCTTTGGTATATCCAGCACCATCAGCTTGCCGGCGGCGATCGCCTGCCGGCCGAGCGCGTGCTGTGCGAAGAGATTGGCGTTTCGCGTACGGCGTTGCGTGCCGGTATCACGCGGCTTATCTCGTGTGGAACGCTCGAGAGCCGTCGCGGATCGGGCACGTATGTGTGTCCTCCCAAGCCGCTGAACATCTTCCAGGAAACGTATAACTTTTCCGATGCTGTGCGGACTGCCGGCCTGCACCCCTCTTCTCGTCTGGTTTCCACCGGGACCATCGAGGCGGATGAGGCGCTTGCCGACAAGCTTGGGGTGGCTGTAGGCGCTCCCTTGCTCCGCATGCAGCGCGTTCGACTTATTGAGGGCGAGCCGGCGTCAATCGAGACCGCTCACGTTAACCTGTCCCTGTGCCCATCGCTTCCCGAGCACGATTTTGAGTGTGAGAGCCTTTACGATGTCTTGCTCAAAGAAGGTGGCGTGCGCGTTGAGCATGGACGTGAGCATATCTCCATCTCGCGTTTGAACGTCGAAGAGGCCGAGCTGCTCCAGCAAGAAGAGGGAACGCCGGTGTTCTATGAGAGCTCGATCGAATTTGATAAGGACATGCGTTTTGTGGAGCATTGCAAATCGGTGATTTTGCCCACAAAGTTCCGCTTTGCCGATAACGGCGAAGAGAACGGCATGAGGAGCGTGGCAGGTGAACAATGGCTGAAACAGTAGATGCCACCCCGGTTTATATGCGCATTCGACGCTGCATCGAGGAACGTATCGAGCGCGGTGCATATCCCACGGGTTCCATGATTCCGTCCGAAAAAGACCTCGCCGAGGAATTTGGTACGACACGCTTGACCATCCGAAGCGCTGTCGATGAGCTGGTTCGACGCGGGCAGATTCGCCGTGTTCGGGGAAAAGGTGCCTTTGTGGCGCAGAAAGTACCTGCTTTTTTTGAACGCACGGTCGGTTTCCGTGAATCGGTCCGTGCTTCGGGCGGCGAGCCGTCCGTCCGTATTCTCGCGCGTTCCAAGCGTTATGCGGGGCCATATTACGCCGACCTGTTTGGCATCGCCGAGGACGACCTGCTCTATTCCGTTCGACGCCTGAACTGCATAAACGGTAGCCCCGTATCGATTGAGACGGCGCTGATTCCCTGCCTGCTGTTCCCAACCATCGAAGATATTGACGTGTCGGTCTTCAGTTTGTACGAGACCTATGAGATGCTGGGCCGAAAGCCAGTCATGGCACAGGAAAAGCTCGATATCGAGGCACTGGGCGCACGAGATGCCGGCCTCCTTGGACTGGAACAGGGCGATCTTGTTTTGCTTTTGGAATGCGTGAGCTATGACGCGAGCGGTCAGGCTATCGAGTATGTAAAGTCCTTCAATCGTGGCGATACGGGCGGCTACACCTATACGTACTAGCTGGTGTTTTGTGAATAACGCCTGGGAAACTAACTAGTTTTGATCGTTGGGTCAGCTGTATATACAACCTTACAGGGCTCAAAATCGACCGTTCGCCGAAGGGAATAAATTAATCGACAAAGAGGTATCAAAAAGCCGTAACCTGTAATCGTGATTGGTATCAAATACTAATGATTTGTTGCGAGGTGAGACGATGAAGATGCTCGATTACGTTCAACTCGCCCATGTGCGTATGGGAGAGAACCTCGAGCGTTCGTCTGAGCTGGTGGCGCAGCTCGTTGATATTTTCCAGTCCGGTTCTTTTGACGCGCTGCGCATCGTTGCTTCGGGTTCGTCGCGCCATGCCGCCGATTGCGCCCGCGATTACCTGCAAGATGCGCTGCAGATGCAAGTGTCCGTTGTGACGCCCGAGGCCTTCGTCGATTTTGAACACACCTATCCGCAGCATGCGCTCAACATCGCCGTCTCGCAGAGTGGTTATTCGACCAATACGATTGCGGCGCTCGATTACATGCGCGCACACGATATGGCTGCAGTTGCGCTTACGGCAAACGTCGAGGCACCCATCAAGGAGCACACTGACATCGTTCTTGACTACGGTGTGGGCGTCGAGTCGGTGGACTTTGTGACTCTGGGCGTCGAGGTTCTCGTTGAGTACCTGGTGCTCTTTGGTATTTACGGCGGTCAGGCGCGCGGAACGATTGACGCCAAGGGCGTTGCCCAGCGTCTTGACGACCTGCGCGAGGCTATCCAGGCCAATGCCGTGATGTGCAAGACCGCCGAGGCATATGTCCAAGGCCACATGCTCGAGCTTTCTGAGCACATGCCCGCCATGGTCGTCGGCAACGGACCCAACTATGGCGTTGCCGAAGAGGCAGCGCTCAAGCTGAGCGAGACCATCAAGATTCCTGCCATGCATCACGAAGGCGAGGAGTTCGTCCACGGTCCCGAGATGCAGATCGTTCCGGGCTATCTGGTGTTTATTGTCGACGATCCGCAGGGGTCGGAGCGTCTTGCGAATATCGCCGATGCGCTATCGAACGTTACGACAAAAACGGTGCTGCTCACGGCCCATCCCAGGGGTAGGGCTCACGAGGTTGCGGTGCCTCAGGTGGCTCCGCTGCTCAGCGCAATTCCCAATCTTGTGTTCTTCCAGACGATTGCGGCAATGATCGCCGAGCGTCTGAAGTCATGGGACGTGCACCCGTATCTCGATGCCGTCTCCAAGCAAATGGAGGTCAAGGCAGAGGGCTACGAAGAGTCAGTCAATGCGCTTAAGGCCAAAGCGGCCGAGTGTTACGGAATGTAAGCGGGTTTTGATGCCCGTTGGCATGGGGGATGTGGAAACAACCCCAGAAAGGAGAGACAAATGAAGGAAACCGAGAAGATCGAGATCATGCATTTCGACCAGGAGGGCTATCTCGAGGACGGTAAGAACGTCTACGAGACCGGCAAGAAGATGACCGCGCTCGCCGACAAGGTCGCCG
>UQZH01000077.1 GCA_900545445.1 uncultured Collinsella sp.
GCCTGTGCCACCGTCGCCACCCGTGCCACCGTCGCCACCTGTCGTACCGCTATCGCCGGTGGTGTTGCCGCCCGGGGTTTCAGTGGTCGTGGTTGTCGTTGTCGTTGTGGTGGTTGTGGTCTCTTCCTCTTCTTTTTCCTCGTCTTTATCCTCTTCGTCTTTCTTCTTGTTGTTTGTGCCGTAGAACTTCCAGACGTTATTGTTCTTGTACGTGGGAGCCGTTCCGGTCTGGAATTCCTCGCGCTCGGTGCCCGCAAGAACGGTGTTCATGAACTTCTTAAAGACGGGCAGGTTGGTGCTGTCGCCCAGCAGGTCCGAACCGTACTTTTGGATGGGAATCTCGCCTGCGGAATAACCGGTCCACAGGGCGCATGTCAGTTGCGGCGTGAAGCCGCAGAACCACAGGTTGGTGGTGTTGTCAGTGGTGCCCGTCTTGCCGGCATAGGGCTGATTGACGTTCAGCGCGCCGGCGGCACCCGTGCCACTGCCCTGCATGACGCCGGATAGAACGTCGGTAACCGCGGCAGCCTCGCCTTCGGTGAGCACCTGCGTGGGATTGTCAGTGTGCTGGTACAGAACCGAGCCGGTACGCGAGTCGATCTCGGTAATGGCGATGGGCTGACGGTAGTAGCCACCGTTGGCAAACGTTGCGTAGGCAGATGCCATCTCGAGCGGTGAGATGGACCCGGTGCCGAGCGTCATGACGGGAACGTCCTCGATATTGTCCTTGGCGGGATCGATGCCAAGCTTTTTGACGAGCGACATGATCTTGTCATTGCCGATGGCTTCGGCCACCTGAATGTAGCCGGTGTTGGATGAGTATGCCGTTGCCTGTTTAAGCGTGATGTTGCCATAGCTCTGGTTGCCGTAGTTTTGCACCTCGGTCGTGGTGCCCTTGGCCTTGAGCGGCGAGTTGCAGTTGAGGGTGACGTTGGGGTTCATACCGTTTTGGATGGCAGTTGCCAGCGTAAAGGCCTTAAACGTGGAGCCCACGGGGCGCTTTGCCGTAGCGTGGTTCACGTGATTCTCGTCGGCGTTGTAGTCGTAGCCGCCTACCATGCACTTGATGTAGCCGGTCTTGGGGTCAACGACGACCATGCCCATGTCCAGGCCGTCAAGCGAAAGCGTGTCGAGTTGCGAGCGCACAGCCTCCTCGGCCACCTGCTGCATGGTGGGGTCGATGGTGGTCTTGACGGTCAGACCGCCCTTAAAGAGCACGTCGGTGGAGAACTCCTGCTCAAGCAACTGCTTAACGTAGGAGACAAAGTAGGGCTGAGAGTACACATCGACGCCACTGCCCGAAATCTCGGTCACGTTAAGCGTGATGGGCTCAGCCTGTGCGGCATCGTGCTCTTCCTGCGTGATGTGGCCCAGACGCAGCATGTTGTCCAGAACCTTATTGCGGCGGGACAGCGCCAAGTCGGGATTAACCGTGGGGTCGTACTGCGAGGGCGAGTTGGGAAGGCCGATGAGCAGCGCGGCCTCGCTCAGGGTGAGGTCGGCGGCGGTTTTGGACAGATAGGTCTCGGCGGCGGCCTCGATGCCATATGCTCCATGGCCGTAGTAGATGGTGTTGAGGTACATCATGAGGATCTCGTCTTTGGAGTACATATCCTCCATCTTGATGGCGATATAGGCCTCGCGCACCTTACGCTCGATGGTCGAGTCGAATTGTTCCTCCTGCAAGATGGTGTTGCGAACCAGCTGCTGGGTGATGGTCGATGCGCCCTCGTGGCCGCCGGTGAGGGTTGCCACCGATGCGCGTGCAATGCCCCAGAGGTCGATGCCGCCATGCTCGTAGAAGCGCTCGTCCTCAACGTCGACGGTGCCCTGCAGCACGTACGGGGACACTTGGTCCTTGGTGATGGACTTGCGGTTTTGCGTGTAGAAACTCGCAATGGTATTGCCGTTGCAGTCGACGATGTCGGTGGGCTCGCTCACCAGATACGCGTTGGCATCGGTGTAGTCGGGCAGATCGGACAGCCAGCGGTTGACGTTGCCGATCATGCCGATGCCAAACGCTACGCCCGCGATAAGCAGAAAGCCCAAAAACGAGAGCAAGATCATGGGAAGGGCATGCGTCTTAGAGCGACCGCGCCCCTGTCGTTGGCGAGGACCCATATATTGACCTCCAGGTATGTCGTGCCAGGCGGCAGGTATGCTACCGGGCAGGATGGACATAAGTTATTACACGATAAACCAATCGGGGCATGCGGGGCCTCGTGTATGCTGGTTGGCAGCAATTTTCAGAGTGAAAGCACACCTTGGCAAGGAGTTTACCGATGGCGATTCGGCCGATGGAATCGAGCGGACAATGCGAAAGCGAGTTGGCGGCGGCTGAAGTGGCGCTGCCCGAACTGCTGGCGCCTGCTGGCGGACTCGACCAGATGCTCGCGGCGATTGCGGCGGGTGCCGATGCCATCTATGCGGGGCTGGACGGATTCAACGCTCGAGTGAGCGCGCATGGCTTTAGCGATGATGAGTTCGCGCGCGGTTGTGCCGTGGCCCATGCCCATGGCGTGCGTGTGTACGTGACGCTCAACGTGTTCGTGTTTGACGATGAGTTGTCCGACGCGGTGGTGTTGGGAGCTCATGCACTGGAGCTGGGCGCCGATGCTCTGATTGTCGCCGATGCCGGGTTGGCCTGCGCGCTTCGCGCGGCGATTCCCGGGGTCGAGATTCACCTGTCCACGCAGGCGGGCGCTCATAGCGAGGGTGCCGTGCGGCTTGCCGCCGACGAGCTGGGGGTCGAGCGCGTGACGACGGCACGCGAGCTGACGGTCGACGAGATTGCGGCGCTATGTGCCACGGGCGTGCCCATCGAGGTATTCTGCCACGGTGCGATTTGCATCGGCTATTCGGGGGCGTGCGAGTTCTCGGCCCTGCGGCGTGGGCGCTCGGCGATGCGCGGCGACTGCACACAGCCGTGCCGTCTGGCGTACGACCTAGTGGACGAGGCGGGGCAGAGTGTTGTTGCTGTCGAGGGAGATCGCCTGCTGTGCCCGCGCGACTATCTGGATATTGCGCATCTGCCCGAGCTTGTAGATGCCGGCGTGGCGTCGCTCAAGATCGAGGGGCGCATGAAGAACCCCGATTACGTATTCAACGTGGTGCGGGTGTGGCGCCGGGCACTCGATATGCTGTGCGACGGCGCGTGGGACCCCGGTGCCGTGGAAGAGCTTGAGCGCGAGCTGGGAAGGTCGTTTAACCGTGGGTTTACCGATGCGTACCTGCGAGGGCGTTCGGGTGCCGAGCTGATGAGCTTTGAGCGCGCAATTAACCAGGGCGTGCGCGTGGGGCGCTTGGTCGCTGTGGGCCACGAAGAGGTGACCGTTGAGCTCGACGCCGCCGTGGCGGCGGGTGACACGCTCGAGATTCGGTTCTATCCGGGTGTCGACGCGCGTCCCGATGTGCCCAAGCGCTGGCCGCAGGTGCCCTGCCCGGTGGATGCCGCAGCGGGGAAGCGCGTCGTCGTGCATTGCAAGCGTAAGGTGGACACGGGCTGCGAGGTGTACCTGATTCGCAGCGCCGGTGTGTTGGAGCAGACGGCGACGGCCCTGGAGCGCATGCGGGCCGAGGCGGATGCGATTGCGCCCGTTGCGCGTGCCGTTGAGGTGCTGCCCTTTGAGGGCGTTGCGGTGGATGGCGGTGCGTCGACGGAGTTGGTGGAGTGCGCGGTTCCCACTCGTATGGTTTTTGCTTGGCAGCTGATGGATGCCGACCCGCGCGGAGAACTCGATTTGTCCGACGCCGTTGTGGTGCTTGACGAGGTGTGCCGCATGGGTGACGCTGACCGGACCCGCTCACTGATGCAGCGTGCCGGGCGCGTCGTCTGCCGCAACCTGGGACAGGTGGTGATCGCTCGCGAGCTGGGCGTGACGTTTGACGTGGCGGCGCCGGTGTTCTGCGCGAATCGGGCCGCGCTTGCCTGGCTGCGCGGACTCGGTGCGGGGCGGGTGTACATGCCGGCCGAGTTGCTCGGCAATGATGCGGAGCGTATTGCCGAGCTGGCTGCTGAACCCGGCGTCTTGGGTCCGGTCGACGCCGACCGTCCCGAGCTTATGGTGTGCGAGCACTGCCTGCTGACCGCCGAGGGCGTCTGCGCCACCGATGCGACGGGACAGGTCCGTTGCCGCGACTGCTTGCGTCGCAGGCAGGTGCGCTATCTGGTCGAGCGTGACGGTACACGTCTGCCGGTCGCCGTTGACGCGTGCGGCAGGACGAGGATTTTCCTGTCGTAGGTGCCGCGTCGCGTCAGTTTGTTATCATATGAGAGTTTATGGACTTCCAGCACCGCCGTATCCGGTGAGGGTGCTATAGCAAAAGGAGGATACCCAATGCTGTCTGTTGACGAGCAAATGCGTATCATCACCTCGGGCGCCGCGCAGATCGTTCCCGAGGCCGACCTTCGCAAGAAGCTTGAGAAGGGCGAGCCCCTCAACATCAAGCTCGGCGTCGACCCCACCAGCCCCGACCTGCACCTGGGCCATGCCGTGCCGCTGCGCAAGATGCGCCAGTTCCAGGACCTGGGCCACAACGTCACCCTTATCATCGGCAACGGCACCGCGCTGATCGGCGACCCCTCGGGCAAGAACTCCACGCGTCCGCAGCTTTCGCAGGAGCAGATCGAGGCCAATGCCGAGACCTACGTGAGCCAGGCCATGAAGATCCTGGATCCCGAGAAGACCACCATCGTGCACAACGGTGACTGGATCCTGTCGATGGATCTGGCCGGTCTGCTGCAGGTGTGCTCCAAGTTCACCGTCGCCCGTATTCTTGAGCGCGATGACTTTACCAAGCGCTACCAGTCCCAGACGCCGATCGCCCTGCATGAGTTCCTGTATCCCGTGATGCAGGCTTACGACTCCGTGCAGATCAAGGCCGACGTGGAAATGGGCGGCACCGATCAGCTCTTCAACCTGCTCGCCGGCCGTGAGCTCATGGAGAAGATGGGCATGGAGCCCCAGATCGCGCTCACCATGCCGTTGCTCGAGGGCACCGATGGCGTCCGTAAGATGTCCAAGTCCTACGGTAACTACATCGGCCTGACCGACGCGCCCAAGGATATGTTCGGCAAGACCATGTCCATCCCCGACGAGATGATCGGCAAGTACTACCGCCTGGCGAGCTCGCTCACCCCGGCCGAGGTCGACAAGATCGACGCCGCCCTGGCTGACGGTTCCGCCGACCCCTACGAGCTCAAGCGCGCTCTGGGCCGCGACCTGTGCGACACCTACCACGGCGCCGGCGCCGGCGACGAGGCCCAGGCCGAGTTCGACCGCGTGTTCAAGGAGGGCCAGCTCGCCGACTTCCCCGAGAAGCACGTTGAGCTGACCGTCAACGACGAGGGCCAGATCTACCTCGCCGGCCTGCTCAAGGACCTGGGCCTTTCGGCCAGCGCCGGCCAGGCCCGTCGCGACATCGACGGCGGCGGCGTCAAGATCAACGGCAAGGCCGTGGCTCCCAAGAGCTACAACATCGACCCCAGTGCCCTCAAGCTGGGCGACACCCTCTCCGTAGGCAAGCGCAAGGGCTTTAAGTTGATTTAGTTCCGCCGTTCTACCGAACGGCGGACCGGCCGACGCTGCGCGGGCCGCATTTGGACAATCTGACGTTCAACTTCAAGGGCGCGACCAGAAGGTCAGCGCCCTATCGCTTCACGTCACCTTGCCTCAAATGCGGCCCGCTCGCTCATATGACCCAATCCGCTGTCAAGGGCCACAATGGCCCCGCCGA
>UQZH01000078.1 GCA_900545445.1 uncultured Collinsella sp.
TTTTTCAAGCAGAAGACGGCATACGAGATCATGCCTAGTCTCGTGGGCTCGGAGACGTTGACGGCGCGACCGGACAGGTAGTTGTTGAGCACCTGGCGCAGCTCGTCTGCCGTCTGGAAGCGGTTCGACGGGTCCTTTTCCATGCACTTGAGGATGATGCGCTCCAGATCGGCGTCGACGCCGGAGTTGATCTGGCTCGGCGGAACCGGCAGTTCGTTTACCTGCTTGAGCGCAACCGAGATGGCGTCGTCACCGTCAAAGGGGACGCGACCGGTGGCGCACTCGTACATCACGACGCCCAGGGAGTAGATATCCGAAGTGGGACCGAGGTCCTGGCCGCGCGTTTGCTCGGGGCTTACGTAGTGGGCGGTGCCCAGTACATTGTTGTCCTGCGTGAGGTGGCTGTTCTTTGCGCGCGCGATGCCAAAGTCCATGACCTTGATGTTGCCGTCGGGCAGCACCATGATGTTTTGCGGCTTAATGTCGCGGTGGATGATCTCGTGCTTGTGGGCGACCGAAAGCGCGGAGCTGATCTGCGAGCCGATCTGTGCGACCTTCTTTGGATCGAGGGCGCCGTGGCTCTTGATGCCACTCTTAAGGTCGGTACCGCGCAGGTACTCCATGACGATGTAGTAGGTATCGCCATCCTTGCCCCAATCGTAGACGCCCACGATATAGGGGGAGGAGAGACCTGCTGCTGCCTGGGCCTCCTGCTTAAAGCGGGCGGCGAAGGTGGCGTCGCCGGCATACTGCGGCAGCATGATCTTGACGGCAACCGTGCGGTCGAGGACCTGATCTTGCGCACGGAAGACGGTCGCCATGCCGCCCGTTCCCACCTTATCCTTGAGGAGGTATCTTCCCCCGAGGACCCTCTGTTCCATTCCTGCTCCTAACTAACTTATTCGCTCAACGATGTGTGTAGTACCAAATCTATGGCCGCTGGGACCGCGTGGCGCCTTGCCGCTAGCTCATCGGCCGCGGCGCGCCCCAAGTATCCGCTTCGATCACAGGCATCACGCTCCTTGGGCGGCAAGTGCCGCGGTCAGGACGATGCCGGCGATCTTGGCTGCCTTGACGTCGTGTTTGTCGTAATCCTCCAAGGCCACCGAGATGGCGACCGTGGGTGAATCGTAAGGTGCGAAGCCGACGAACATCGAGTTGACGTTGGTACCGCCGGTCTCGGCCGATCCGGTCTTGCCGGCGACCTTGACGCCCGGAATCTGGGTATCGGTGCCGGTGCCGGACTGGACAACCGCGAGCATGGCCTGCTTGACCTGATCGGCCGTGGTGGCGCTGACGGCCTGGCCGAGCGAGCGGGATTGCGTGGTCTTGACCACGGTTCCGTCGGGGGCGAGCACCTGGGCCACGAAGAACGGGTCCATGACCACGCCGCTGTTGGCGATGGCCGCCGCTATCACGCAGTTTTGCATGACGGTGGTCTGCGGACCTGGCGTGTGGTCCATGCCGACAGGCTGGCCGGCGCCTGCCCAGGCGGTCTCCCACTCGGTCATGAGCGAGGGGTCGGCCATGATGGAGGCCGCGGTGGTCAGGTCCTGACCGAGCTTTTGGCCGTAACCAAAGGCATTGGCAAACTGGACGAGCGAGCTGGCGCCGATCTCGTTGGCCACCTGGCCAAAGACGACGTTGGACGACACGGCAAAGGCCTGTTGCAGGCTGATGGTACCGTAGCTCTCGTTGGCGTAATTGGTGACCGGCGCGTTGCCGATATCCATGGAGCCGGGCGCCTGGTACGTGCTGGTAAGGCTGGCGGTGCCGGTTTCGAGCGCCGCGGAGAGTGTGACGACCTTAAAGGTCGAGCCCGGGGTATAGAGAGCGTCCATGGCGCGGTCGTACATGGAGCCGTCCTCGCCACCGCCCGACTGCATCAGGGCATCGATGTTGGTGTTGTCATAGGTGGGCGAGCTTGCGCATGCGAGGACCGCGCCGGTGCGCGGATCCATAACCACCACGGCACCCTTAAAGCCCTTGAGTGCCTGCTCGGCAGCCGTCTGGATGCGCGAGTCGATGGTGAGCTTGGCGGTGTTGCCCGGTTGGTTTTGGCCCGCGAGCGACGCGAGGGCGTTGTCCCAGCTGGAGTAATCCTTGGAGCCGGTGAGCGTTTCGTTCATGACGCTCTCGACACCAGCGGTGCCGTACTGCTGGCTTACATAGCCCACCACGTGAGCGGCCATGTTTCCGTTGGGGTAGGAGCGGGCGTAGGTGCCGTCTTCCTGTTGCAGCGACTCGGCCAGCGTCACGCCGTCGGACGTGATGATGGAGCCGCGCTGGATGTACTTGGAGCGGGCGATGGTGTGGTTGTTGGTCGGCATGTCCTGATAGTCCTTGGCCTTGATGACCTGGACATAGGTGAGGTTGCCGATAAGGATGGCGAATAGTGCCGTAAAGGCGAGCACGGCGCGGGTCAGTCGATTGGCGAGCGCCACGCGGCCGAGCACACCGGATTCGGGCGTGTCGAGCAGGCGACGACGCATGCGCGAGCCGGCGGAGTGGCTGCCGCGGGCATACGAAGACGAAGTGGCGAAGCGCGTGCCGGCCGGGGAGGACGCCGAGGCGACCTGGTCGTCGGTGATGGCGGCCATGGTGCCGGTGCCGGTGAGCTCGGCCTCGCGACCGGTTGCCTCGTCACCGGCGCGCAGCAGCAGCGCGACGATGATAAAGCTTGCCAGCAGCGAGGAGCCACCCTGGCTCATAAAGGGCAGGGTGACGCCGGTCAGCGGAATCAGGCGGGTAACGCCGCCAACGATCAAGAACGCCTGGAAGCTGATGGCGGCCGTAAGACCAGTGGCGCTAAAGGCGGCAAGGTCGGACTTGGCACGGGCTGCCGTGGTCAGGCCACGTACGGCAAAGAGCATAAACAGGATAAGAACGGCGCCACCGCCCAAAAGGCCCATCTCCTCGCCGATAGCCGAGAAGATAAAGTCGGACTCGACGACGGGGATGTTGTTGGCCATGCCGTTGCCAATGCCGACGCCAACAAGGCCGCCGTCGGCCAGCGAGAAGAGGGACTGGACAATCTGGTAGCCCTGGCCCTGTGCATCCTTAAAGGGATCGGCCCAGATCTGGAAACGAACCTGGACGTGCGACAGGAACTTGTAAGCGCCCACGGCCCCCACGGCCAAGAGCACAAGGCCGATGATGACATACGAGAAGCGACCCGTGGCAACGTAGAGCATCAGCAAGAAGATGGTGTAGAACAGCAAGGCCGAGCCCAGGTCACGTTCGAAGACAACGACGAGCAGGCATACGCCCCAGACTGCGAACAGCGGCAGCAGCAGGCGCAGACGCGGAATCTTTAGACCTAAGATCTTGCGGTTGGAGATAGAGAGCAGTTCGCGGTTCTCGGCCAGGTAACCGGCTAGGAACAGCACGATAAAGACCTTGGCGAACTCGCCGGGCTGAATGGTAAAGCCGGCGATGCGAATCCACAGTTTAGAGCCCGAGATCGTGGTGCCGATAAAGATGGGCAGCATCAGCAAGATGATGCCGATGATGCCAAAGGTGTACTTGTAGCGCATGACTACGTCGAGGTTTTTGACCAGCGCAAGCGTACCTACCATCAACGCCACCGAGATAAACAGGATGACGAGCTGCGAGATGGCGAGCGTGGGCGCCAGGCGCGTCACAAACGTGATGCCAATGCCCGAAAGAACAAAGACGATGGGCAGGATGGCCGGGTCGGCGCCGGGTGCCAGAATGCGCACGGCGATATGCGCCGCGGCGAAGGCGGCAAAGAGACCGATCGGAACGGCAAGTGTCTCAAACGAGATGGCGGCGCCTGCGGTGAGCACGTACATCGCATACAGCAGGATGACGGGGAACGCCGAGGCGATGAGTAAGAGCAGTTCGGTATTACGGCGACTCATAAGCGGCACTCCCTTTCTAATTCTTATCGGAGGCTTCGGCCTCGGCGGACTGTTCGGCGGTATTCTCGGAATCCGATTCGGAGGTCGAACCCTGGTCGGTGTTATTGCGGATCGTTTGCGCGTCGATCACCTGACGGGTCTGCTCCTCGTCGATCTGATGGCGGTACTTGGAGATGGTGTCCTGTGCGTCGTCGATGCTCGTCTGCTGAATACCTGCCTTAAGGCGATTTTGTGTGTCTTCGGGCAGGTCGGACAGTTTGATGGTGGTCGTGCTGTCGAGCCAGTGCAGCTTAAGGCCGAGCGGCTTGCCGGGAATGCCCCGGTAGACCGCGACGGTGTCCTTGTAGGTGCCCAGGTAGTACGAGCCGGTGATGCCTGCGTAGGCCCAGATGGCTGCCGCCAGCACAAAAGCGATGCCCAGTACGGTGGCAATGGTGATGTTGCGGCGGCGGACGCGCTTTGCCTCGCGCATGACGCCATCGTCGACCAGGTCAACGACAAGCACGGTGACGTTGTCATGCCCGCCGGCGACCAGTGCCGCGTCAACAAGGTTGTCGACGCAAATCTGCGCGGTCGAGGACTGCGTGGCGATGTTTTCGATATCGCTATCGGGAATCATGCTCGAAAGACCGTCCGAGCATAGGATCAGGCGGTCGCCTTCCTCGATATGCAGGGTAAAGTGGTCGGCATACATTGCGGGATCCGAGCCCAGCGCGCGGGTGATGACCGAGCGGTTGGGGTGGACGCGCGCCTCGTCTGCCGTAATCTCGCCGGCGTCCACGAGCTCCTCCACATAGGAGTGGTCGCGGGTCACGCGGATAAGTGTGCCCTCGTGGAGCAGATAGGCGCGCGAGTCGCCCACGTGGGCGATAGCGAGCATGTCGTTTTCGATATAGGCGCAGGTTGCCGTGCAGCCCATGCCGGGCTTGCCCAAACCGTTGAGCGCAGCCTCGATGACCGCGGCGTTTGCCGCCTCGACGGCGGCCGCCAGTCGTGCGGCGTCGGCTGCCTGCGGCGCTGTCTTGGCAATGGTCTCGACGGCGATGGAGGAGGCTACCTCGCCGGCGGCGTGGCCGCCCATGCCGTCGCATACGCAAAAGAGCGGCGATTGCACCAGATAGGAGTCTTCGTTATGCGGGCGCACGCAGCCAACATCGGAGCGGGCGCCCCACATGAGCTGCGTGGTCGTGCCGGCGTCGTAGGTCGAGTCGGTCTCGATGCGCTCGTCGGTCAGCGGCTCAAAACTCATGGTCGAGCCGGGGTCCTTAAGTTTGGCCTCCACGGCGGCAACGTCAATCTCGGCCGTATCGCCGGGCGAGACGGTGTCGGCATCGTTGCTCGGGTCGTCAGCGTTAGGCGTGGCGGGCTCTTCGGTTGTACGGTCGACAGGCTCGTCGTCTTGCGGGGCGACGGCGGCGGGCTCAGGCGTCGCGAAGTGTGCGGGCGCGGGCGTGCTGCGGGGCTGGGAGACATCCTCCGTCGTTACTACGGGCGCGTCTTCGGCCACAGACCGCATGGCCTCGGGTGCCGATGCGGCCGCGGGGGAGGGCGCCGCCGCGGGTTCCGGTGCAGATACGGACTCGGGTGCCGCGGCGGGTG
>UQZH01000079.1 GCA_900545445.1 uncultured Collinsella sp.
GCTCCCGACCGCGGCGACAACGCCATCTACAAGATGGCCGACATCATCGCCGACGTCCGCGCCCTCAACAACAACGGCTGCGACGAGTCGACCGACATCAAGGGTCTCGTCAAGATGCTCGACCCCAAGTACAACCCCGAGCACTTCGAGGATGCCCGCTTCCTGGGCCGCGGCACCTGCACCGTCAGCCAGATCTTCTACACCAGCCCCAGCCGTTGCGCTGTCGCTGACTCCTGCGCCATCTCCATCGACCGTCGTATGACCGCCGGTGAGACCTGGGAGTCCTGCCTGGACGAGATCCGCAACCTGCCGGCCGCCAAGAAGTACGGCGACGACGTGAAGGTCTCCATGTACATGTACGACCGTCCGTCCTGGACCGGCGAGGTCTACGAGACCGAGGCTTACTTCCCCACGTGGATCAACAAGGAGACCGCTCCGCACGTCAAGGCCCTCGTCGACGCCCACAAGGCCATGTTCGGTGACGAGCGCATCGGCTGCGAGCCCAGCATGGACAAGCGCACCGGTCGCCCGCTGTGCGACAAGTGGACCTTCTCCACGAACTGCGTTTCCATCCAGGGCCGCTACGGCATCCCCTGCGTGGGCTTTGGCCCGGGTGCCGAGTCTCAGGCTCATGCTCCCAACGAGGTCACCTACAAGGACGACCTGGTCACCGCCGCCGCTATGTATGTGGCTGCCCTGAACCTCTACGATCCGAGCCAGGCCGATGGCGACGCCACCGTGTTCCGCGCCGGTCTGACCAACAACAAGATCGACTAGTCCCATTCCTCGATTTTGTTGAGCCGGGGACAGTTTATGCCCCCGGCGCCTCCTGTTGACTTGGGGCCCGCGGTCGTTATCTCCCATGCTTCCTCAACGGTGGCGGGTCCTCGTCATGGTGCTCTGCATGTTCTAGCCACACGCGCATGCCGGAGCACATCTACTCACTGCGATCGTTTCATCTTTAGAAAGGACATTTCCATGGACGCTAAGTTTACCGAGCTCGTCGAGCAGCTGAACGGCCTCGATTTTAAGGGTATGTACGGCAGCGACTTCCTGCACACCTGGGACAAGACCACCGATGAGCTCAAGGCTCTCTACATCGTTGCCGACGCCCTGCGCGAGCTGCGCGAGAACAACGTCTCGTCCAAGATCTTCGACTCGGGTCTGGCCGTCTCCCTGTTCCGCGACAACTCCACCCGTACGCGTTTCTCCTTCTCTAAGGCCGCCAACCTGCTCGGCCTTGAGCTGCAGGACCTGGACGAGAAGAAGTCCCAGATCGCTCACGGCGAGACCGTCCGCGAGACCGCTACCATGATCTCCTTCATGGCCGACGTCATCGGCATCCGCGACGACATGTACATCGGCAAGGGCGACGCCTACATGGCCGAGGTCTCCGAGTCCGTGCAGCAGGCTTACGAGGACGGCGTTCTGGATCACCGTCCCACGCTCATCTCCCTGCAGTCCGATTCCGACCACCCCACGCAGTCCTCTGCCGACATGCTCTACCTCATCAACGAGTTTGGTGGCCTCGAGAACCTCAAGGGCAAGAAGGTTGCCGTCACCTGGGCCTATTCGCCCTCTTACGGCAAGCCGCTGTCCTGCCCGCAGTCGCTGATCAGCCTGCTGCCCCGCTTTGGCATGGACGTCACCCTGGCTCACCCCGAGGGCTACGACCTCATGCCCGAGGTCGTCGAGCGCGCCAAGGGCTATGCCGCCGAGTCCGGCACCACCTTTAAGCAGGTCAACACCATGGCCGAGGCCTTCGAGGGCGCCGACATCGTGATCCCCAAGAGCTGGGCTCCGTTTGCCGCCATGGAGAAGCGTACCAATCTGTACGCCGAGGGCGACGACGCCGGCATCGCTGCGCTCGAGAAGGAGCTGCTCGCCCAGAACGCCACCCACCAGGACTGGTGCTCCACGACCGAGCTCATGGAGAAGACTGCCAACGGCCAGGACACCATCTTTATGCACCCGCTGCCCGCCGACATCTCCGGTGTCTCCTGCGAGCACGGCGAGGTTAACGCCGACGTCTTCGACATGCACCGCGTGGGCATGTACAAGGAGGCCAGCTACAAGCCGTACGCCATCGCTGCCATGATGTTCCTGCAGAAGGTTGCCGATCCCGCCGCTACCCTCAAGGCCCTCGACGAGCGCAACACCGCCCGTTGGCTCCAGGCCTAAAGCCGGGCTGAGGTAAGCTATGTAAAGGGGGCGCTCTGCCAACCGGCGGGGTGCCCCCTTTTTGCATCGCGGGCGTGCGGGATAAGCGCTTTCGATGTGGATGCCCGCGGCGCGAGTTATGGGTACGATGGTTTCAGGGGAGGTATCGCCATGAAACTTGGTTGCGTCATTATGGCTTCGGGCGAGGGTAAGCGGTTTGGCTCTAACAAGATGCTTGCCGATATCTATGGTGAGCCGCTGATTTCTCGGACCATCGATTCGGTTCCCCGGGGCTTTGACGTCGTGGTTTCGACGCGTTGGCCCGAGGTCGCCCAGATTTGCGAGGACAAGCATTGCCCGTGCGTGCTGCACGATGGCGAGCTGCGCAGCGAAAGCGTCCGTGCGGGCCTTTCGTGGGGGGTACAACGCAACTGGAAAGGTTGTCTCTTTTTGCCGGGCGACCAGCCGCTTGTGAGCGCGGATTCTTTTGAGGCCATGGTTCGCGCGTTTGAGGAGCGTGGCCGCAAACACCCGGTGCGTCTTGCGTGCAACGGCGAGCCTTCGAGTCCGGTGCTCTTTCCGGCGGAACTGTTCGATGCGCTCATACGTCTTGAGGGCAAGGACGGCGGCGGTTCGATCCTCAAGGGCCGTGCCGACGTGGTACTGGTCGAGGCGCGTGCCTACGAGCTGTGGGACGTCGATACCGCCAAGGGACAGCGACGCATAGCGGAGCATATCGCCGCCTGCTCGTATTTTGATCGCGTGGCCAACTGCATCAACCAATAAGGAGCAATTATGATCATCATCAAAAACGGCGCGCTCGTGACGCCCCAGGGACTTCGCCGCGCCGATCTTGCCATGGAGGGCGACAAGATTGTGCGGATTGCCGCAGCAATCGAGCCGGGCGAGGGCGATACCGTCGAGGATGCCGCGGGCTGCTGGGTGTTCCCCGGCTTTATCGACGGCCACACGCATATGCAGTGCTGGACCGGCATGGATTGGACAGCCGATAGCTTTGAGACCGGCACGCGTGCGGCTGCCTGCGGCGGTACGACGACCATCGTGGACTACGCGACGGCCGATCGCGGCGTGACCATGCCCGATGCCTTGGCCGAGTGGCGTCATCGCGCCGACGGCACCTGCACGGCAAACTACGCCTTTCATATGGCACTCGCCGAGTGGAATGAGCGCAACCGCGCCGATCTTTCGGCCATGCGCGAGGCGGGCGTATCGTCGTTCAAGACCTACTTTGCCTACGACCACCTGCGCTTGGACGATGCCGAGACACTCGAGGTGCTGGAGGAGCTCAAGCGCCTGGGCGGCATACTGTGCGTGCATTGTGAGAATGGCACGTTGGTGAATGAACTGCAGAAGCGCGTGTACGAGCAGGGGATTCATGGGCCCGAGGGGCATGCGCTCAGCCGTCCGGACGTGTGTGAGGCCGAGGCCGTGAGCCGCCTGCTGTATCTGGCGCACTTGGCCGGGGACGCTCCGGTCAACGTGGTGCACCTTTCGACCAAGCTGGGGCTCGAGGCCATCCGTGCCGCCAAGGCGCGCGGGCAGAAGAACATCTATGTCGAGACCTGCCCTCAATATCTGATGCTCGACGACACCTGCTATTTGGAGCAGGGAGAGGACGGCTTTGCGGGTGCCAAGTATGTGATGAGTCCGCCGCTGCGCCATGCCGGCGACCGTGCGGCCCTGCGCGAGGCGCTTGTGGCCGGCGAGATCGATACCATCGCCACCGACCACTGCAGCTTTAATCTGCACGGGCAAAAGGACCGCGGGCGCGACGACTTCCGCGCGATTCCCAACGGCGGGCCCGGCGTGGAGCATCGTCCCGTTGCGATTGCCACGAGCTTTGAGGGGCAGCTGGGCCCCGAAGACCTCTGCCGCCTGATGAGTGAGAACCCGGCACGCGTGTTTGGCATGTACCCGCGCAAGGGCTGTCTTGCCGAGGGTTCCGATGCCGATGTGTGCGTGTGGGATCCCCAGGCGCGCTGGACCATTCGCGCGGCGACGCAGCATCAGGCTGTGGACTACACGCCACTCGAGGGTTTTGAGGCACATGGCCGCGCCAAGGCTGTCTACGTCAACGGCGTGCTGGTGGCGCGCGACGGCGAGCCCACCGGAGCCCAGCCCGGTCGCTACGTGCCTCGTTAGCAGAAAGGGCGCCGGGGTGGCGCCGGCTACTTGAGGCTGCCGACGACGATGGGGCGGCCGAGGGCGGCCTCAAAGCGTCCTGTCATAGCCGGGTCGTTGAGCGTGTCGACTTGGTTGAGCATGACGCGTGCGGTGCAGAGTCCCAGCGCCTGCATCTCGGCATTGAGCACCTGGGCGACGCGCTCGGGTGTGGCGATGTCGGTGAGCTCGCAGCCGCAACGCTCGCAAAAGAGCTCGGGGCGGTGGACGGCTTCGTTGATGGGCTTGCCGAGCCCCGAGGCGCCGACGATCCAGACGATGTTGGCGGTGCCAGAGGGAATCACCGGCTCCCAGGCGGCGTGGGCTTTGAGCGGGAGTCGCTTGCTGCCGTCCGCCTCGGCCAAGACGTAGTTAAAGCGCTGTGCCAGCTCGCCGAGTGGCTCGGCGGGGGCGGAGAGCTTGCCTGTCTCCGGGTCCAAGACGCCTGCCTGACAGATGCTTCCGCGCGCAAGGCCCGCGCAGGCCTCGCAGGTGCAACCAGAGACATGTGCGGCGCCCGGCTTCCAAGGCGCGGCGTCCAGGCGACGGTTCGACCCGTCCCATGGCACGCCGGCGACGGGAAACATATGCGTGGTGGTGCAGAGGAGCACGCGGCCGCCAGCGCGCATGAGCTCAAGACCCAGCGCCTTTAGCAACGTCGACTTGCCGCCACTGCCGATAATCGCGGTAATGCCCGGCTCGATCCTGAGCGCCGAGGCAAGGTTGCCGCTAACCGTTTCCATCTGTTCACCGCCGTATAATACTGTGATAATAAATAATCATCAGAGTAGCGGTCGAACCGCTTTTGCTCTGCCCAAACCGTAGCACAGGGAGGTGCCCCGGGAATGCTCGTTTATGTTCGCGGCGCCGGCGATATCGCCACGGGCGTCGCCGCTCGCTTGGTGCGCGCCGGCGTGTCGGTCGTCATGGCCGATATCGCGGTCCCCACGTGCATCCGTCGCACAATCAGTTTTTGCGAGGCCATTCGCTTGGGCGAGGTCCAGGTCGAGGGCATTCGAGCCCGCTTGGCGCAGACGCCGGCCGAGGCGCTTGAGATTACCGAGGCGGGGGATGTTGCCGTTGTGATGGACCCCCAGGCCAAGAT
>UQZH01000080.1 GCA_900545445.1 uncultured Collinsella sp.
GAAACAGGAAATTATAAATAAAAAATCGTTTTTCGTGGCTACTCTGCACAGGCTGTAGCCGCCCTCGCGCATCTTGGCATACACGTGACGGTCGCCCACGCCGCTGGTCACGGCACTCAGGCCGGCAAGCTCCAACGACTTGATCAGGCCAAAGTTGCTGGCGATCGTCGGCACCACGGTACCGCCCGAGAGACGCCCGTGCTTGTTCAGGTACACACCGCACACGTACAGGATCTGGTCACCGTCGACCACGCGGCCGCGCTCGTCCACGGCCAGGCAGCGGTCGGCATCGCCATCGTAGGCAAAACCCACATCCAGGCCCTGCTCCACCACATGGCGCTGCAGACGCTCCATATGCGTGGAGCCGCAGTCGACGTTGATGTTAAAGCCATCGGGCGCGGCATTGATCACGCGCACGTCGGCGCCCAGCGCGTCGAACACCGGCTTGGCCACCGAGGAAGCCGAGCCGTTGGCGCAGTCGATACCGATCTTGACGCCCTGCAGCGAAAAGTTCGCACTTGCAATGAGCGAAGCAATGTAGCGGTTGCGGCCCTGCATGTAGTCCACCGTGGCACCGATGTGGTTGCCCGTGGCCAACGGAACTTCGCTCTTGCCATCGATGTAGTCCTCGATGAGCTCCAGTACGTCCTCGTCCATCTTAAAACCGTCGCTATTGACGAGCTTAATGCCGTTATCGCAAAACGGGTTGTGGCTCGCGCTGATCATGATGCCGCAATCGAAGCAGCCCTCCACGGTCTGATGTGCCACGCCCGGCGTCGGGATCACGTGCAGCATATAGGCGTCCGCACCGCTCGCGACCAGACCGCTCACCAGCGCCGCCTCGAACATATAACTCGAGCGACGTGTGTCCTTGCCCACGATCACGCGCGCCTTAGCACTGCGGTTGGCGCCGTAATACCAGCCCACAAAACGGCCAATCTTATAAGCGTGCTCTACCGTCAGCCCAACGTTGGCCTCACCGCGAAAGCCGTCGGTGCCAAAGTACTTCATGCGCTCTCCTTACAAAATAGGGGCGGACAGATTGCCTGTCCGCCCCAAAATGGTACTCGATTATCTGCACTACCAGAAAAACCCTACGCCGACGCGCTGTCGCGAGCCGCCTGGCATGTAGGAGTCTGACGCAGCGTAAGCGGCTTGTCCCCCGCCTCGGCCGACGTGGTCAGCGTATACGTGATCGTCGTCGTCTCGCCAGCATGCAGGTCAACGGTGCCCGAATAGAAGGGGATTCCATGCCACGTAGCGGCGCCAAGACCAAACTGTGTGCCCTCAACCGTAAGGTCACTGATGTTGCCGCCCGTCGGGGCAAACAACGAGACATTCAGGCGTTCGTCGTCACGCGCGGCATCGGGTGCGCTCGCCGCAACGTAGTCGGGCAGCTTGCCTGCCTCCTCCTGCGTCATGATGTTCGTCAGAGTAACGGTGATGCGATACGAGCACGTGCCGTCGCCGTTCTTGATGCCCTGGCCGATCTGCGTGTCGGCGTTCAGATACCAGTCGAGCTTGGAGAAGCTCAGGTTGTTAAAGTAAACGCCGGCAACAGGATCGGCACTCGGGTCATCCGGATCGGGCAGCGAAGCGTCAATGCCCGTCTCTTTGATGGCACTCTGCTCATCATCGTTTCTCATCCACGCGATCAGGCGGCCCTCTTCGGCACCGCGCTCAACGGCGCTGACAAGCTTCGTAACATCGACATCGCCGATACCGCCAAGGATCTTGTCGAAGGCAGCGCTGGCGACGGATGCAAAGATGCCGTCAGACTCCTCGACCGGATAGTTCCAGTACACATCGTGCATGAGGACCTTTGCGGCGTTGGTGCCGTCGACAACCGTTCCGTCGGGCAGTGACACGTTACCGACCAGGCCCAGCAGATACTGCAGGAACACCGGGTCGATACCGATGACGCCATCAACGTCCTGTCCATACTGGGACTTCCACAGCGCGGCGACACGCTGCGAGTTGCGGGGCCAATCAGGCGAATAGGTATTGCCCGAGTTGTACAGGTTACTGTGGTTGCCGAACAGCGCCTCATCCTCTTCGTCGACGCTCTCGACTGCCTCATCCTCGCTGAGTCCAATGCGGGGAACAAACTCGCCAATCGACATCTGGCCGTCAGTGACCGAAATCAGGCCCTGCGAACCGCCAAAGCCGCCGCAAGCACGAATCTCGACGTTGTTCATGGCGTACATAAGGTAGTTGCGCGTCTGGCCGTTGGCGCCGAGCATCTGGGGAAGGACGGGGGCGACCTTCTCCGCCGCGTCAACCGCACCGTTGAGGGTGGCAAAGCCGTCCTTGGCCTTATCGACCAGCTCGGTCACCTGGGAAATATGAGTATCGCCAATGCCCTGGACCTTCTCGTTGGCGCTCTTGAACACCTTCGAGCTGCTGGAAAGCGAATCGGCGACCGCCTGCAGCGCGGACACGTTAATCATGCCGTCCTGGAACAGCTTGCCGGGCGTAGCCTGCGAGAGGTTGTCGGCCATGGGAACCAGCGCATTGCTCGAGACATCGGACAGGGCGTCAATCATGGTGCGGGCCGCATTGATATCGCTGCCATACACCGGGATAAACGAAGCCGCCGCCCACAGCGGGCTCGAGGTCTCCGCCTTCATGCTGTTACAGAGCTCATCGATCTTCTTCGCGTCGTCAGGCAGCGTCGAAAAATCGCCCGACGTGACCTTATCCTTAAGGCCACCGACGATCTCGACAGCCTCCTTCGCTTCGCTCTTTACGGTCTTTGCCGAGTTAAGCAGCATAAAGCCGCTTGCGCCAAGCACAACGAGAAGCACCGCGACTACAGCGGCAATAACGGCGCCGGTGTGACGCTTTTTGCGCTCGCCCTTGCGATGGCGATGACGGACCAGACCGTCAGAGGTCGAACTCGACGAAGCATCGCCACCGTAGTTCAAGCCAAAATCGTAATAATCTTCTTTAGAGCCCGAGCCCTTAAACTCGGCACCGTCGTCATTGAGACGGGCAAACGTGCCGGTTTCGGAAGCGCCCGTATAGATAGTGCCTAGGTTACCCGTAAGCCCTGCGTCTTCAGCAGAAGAAGCACTATTGGCGGGATTGGCAGAGCTGATGGGGCTGGCGTTGTGGGCGCGATGAGCGTTGTTAGCGGGGCCAGTGGAGCCGGCGACATTTGCACCGCCCGTTGGCGCCGGACGGACCCCGGCCGACGAAGCCGCAGAGCCCGACCCGCCCGGAAATGCCTGCCTGCCTACGCGACCAGCCTGTTTTGCCTTTTGAGACTGTTCGTACAGAGCGGCAAACATCGCCGTTTCGCCCGGAGACGTACGGTTGCCAGCACCGTTTTGGCTGGATCCACTCGGTACGCCAGCGTTTCCAGTCCCATTTGAACGCGGCGGAACTGCAGAGCGCTCGCCGTCGCCGTTCTTAAAGTGGTTACCAGCCATAGAGGAGTCCTCGCAATACTAAAAGTCAATAACGCTATTAGTTTATGACATATTTGGCATCGTCAGTTAAACTCCAGATGCAGGCACCAATTCGCGGAATTGTGGTGCAACACCGCGTCCGTCTAGGCAGCGGCGTGAGCTATACCGTCAGGAACATCATCACGATGATCATGGCAAAGCCGATAAGGTCGGTCGGCAAAAACACCGTGCCCAGCATAACAGCGCTGGTGATGGTCGCCGAAACCGGCTCCACAGTTCCGATGAGGCTCGCACGCACCGAGCCGATGTCCTTAACGCCCTGCATATACAGCATGTAGGCAAAAAACGAGCCAATGACCACAAATACCGCGAGCGCCTCGATACCGGCAGCATCGAGCGCCGGCATATGAGCCCACGGCTGCACGAAGACGCACGAGACCACACCCGCTGTGAGCATGGCAGAGCCTGTAACGATGGGGCTGCCGTATTCGGGCAGAATCTTGGCGGGAATCACCGCCATGCAGGCGGCGCTGACCGCACACATAAGGCCCGCAACCAGGCCGAGCGGCGAGATGCTCAGGCTGGTCGGGTCGCCGCCGGTAGCGATTAAAAAGGTGCCGCCCAGGGCCAACCCAATGCCAACGGCCTCACGCACGCGAGGCATGCGATGGTCGATCACGCAGGTGTAGCCCATAATGATGACCAGTTGCAGGCACTGGAGCACCGTCGCAGTTCCGGCATTGGTCAGGCGCACGGCCGAAAGATAACAAAACTGGTTAAAGAGCAGGCCAAAAGCGGTAAAGAGCAGCAGCTGCTTGCGATCAGCGGACGTCGTCCAAAGCTTGACCAGGCGTGCGCGGTCGCGCGTGACAACCACAGCCATAAAGAGCAGGCCGGCGAGAATCTGCCGTATGCTCATAAGCCACAGCGTATCGACATGGTAGGTATCGAACAAAAAACTCGCGCTGGTACCCGAGAAACCCCAAAACGAACCGCCCACCAGCGTGGCTAAAACGCCCGTGATCATCTTGCGCGTCTGGGCGTCGTTGAGACGGTCGCGCCAGGCGCGACGGGTGTTGCGGCTGAGCTCGTCAGTTCCCTCGGGCACGACAAAATCGGACGCCGCCGTCATCGGTACCGAAGTCTTTTTGCGTGCACGCTGAGCTGTGCGCTCCTGCTCCATTCCACTCCCCCGAAATCAATTGGCAACAAAGCGCTCAAACTGTAGCACGAATATCGGCATGAAAAAGCAGACGATTCGGAACATCTATGAGCATCCAAATTGCAGGGACGAAAGGCACAGACGCGCTATGCCGAGTGGTTGGAACCGTCTAGGGCGCCGGGGGCGGCTTCCGCACTTTCATCGGAATGGCCACCGTCGTTCTGCTCCTTGGCGCTATCCTGGCCTTCCTGCTCACGGCGACGTTTTTCGCGAATCTGCTCCACAGCAGCGCGCAGGGCGGCCTCGTCCTCGGCGCGCGCCACCTCTTGTGTGGTCTTGACCATATGGCGAATCTCGAGCACCAGCAGCACGATCAACGGCACCACGATGAACGGAAAGAACAGCAGCGGATTGGTGAGCAGCGACACCACCACGCCCAGGCCTGCCGAGACAAAGACCACGCGGCCCACCACATCGGCGGCGGGCGCGGGCGCGGCATCCTCGACCGGATTGGCGTCGCCCTTGGTGTGGTAGACCGGCGAGCCGTCGGATGCGGCCTCCACGGATACGATGCGGTGCGTGTTGAGCGAACCCTCCAGCGCGTCATCGGACGAATGGAAGGTGATGATATCGCCCACCTGGTAGACCTGGCTGTTGTCGGTATCGACGACGATAAACGAATGCACGGGAATCGCCGGCTCCATCGAGCCGGTCAGCGTGCGCATAAAGCCGTAGCCCATGATGGTGGGAATCTCGCCGGCGGGCGTGAACACCGTGCGCAGCAGCACCACAAAGGCGACCAGGATCACCACGGTCGCCAGCACGTTGATCACACGAAGCACGTGCTTCATCACTTGTCGTCGTCCTTTG
>UQZH01000081.1 GCA_900545445.1 uncultured Collinsella sp.
ATGTGGGCACGGAAAACGCCGCTCACCCGACCGCCCCGCACACCCCCACAGCCAGCCGCGATCTGGGAAGCGCCGTCTCAAACACCGCCAACGCCGTAGGCACTTTTATTGCCCAGGGTGCCTCGGCCATGCGCGAGATGAACGCCGCAAAGAAGGCACTCGCGGACGCCCGCGCTCACCTGGCCGAACTTGAGCAGCGCATCGCCGATCAAGGCGAGGAGCTCGAGACGCGCCAGGATATCGCAGGCCGCTACGACCAAATCGTCGCCGAGCAGCGCCAGACTATCGAAGCGGCACAAAAGGCCGCCGCGGCGGCAGAAATCGACCGTGATACCCGCGCTGCCAAGGCAACAGAGCTCAGTGCGCAGCTCGAGCAAATAAAAGAAGAGGACGATGCCACCGAGCGGCGTCTCAAAGCCGCACTCGATGCCGTAGAGGCGCGCGAAGCCAGCTCGCGCGAAACCGGTAACCGCCTCGTTCGACGCCTCGAGGATTCCAAGCGCATCCGCGACAAGGTGCAGGCCGAGCGCGACGCCGGCGTTGCCGCAGCGCAGCAAACCGTCGACGCCACGCGCGCTCAACTCGAAACGCTGCGCCGCGAGTATGCCGAGCTGCAGCGCAATCCTTCGGCGAATCCCGCCAATTACACGGTGCGCACCAGCGAGCTTTCGATGCAGATCTCCGACACGGCCGATGCCCTGCGCAAAGCCGAGGAAGATGTCCCGAACATCACCGCCGATCTTGAGCACTCGCTCGCGGCCGCCGAGCACGCCGTCGAGCAGGCGCAAGCCCCCATCGCCGACGCCAAGCGTGCCCATCAGGCCGTGACTGCCGAGGCCGATGCCGCGCGCGACGAGCTGCAGACCGCAAAAGCCGCCGCCGCAACGCGCCAGCGCGAACTGCGCGAGAAGATCGCCGCCGAGGACAAAGCGCGTCGAGAGCAAGAGCAGGCTATTGCCAATGCCCAGGCGGACGTCGCGCACGCACAGTCGATCATCGAGCAGGCGACCGAGGTGCATGACCATCCCGAGATTACCGAATCGCTCGCGGGCTCCCTGGCCCGCGATAAGGCCGAGCACGCCGAAACTGAGCGTGAAGTGGCTCAACTCGAAGCCGCCGAGGACGACGTGCGCGAGCGCACCCGCGACTCACGCATCAAATTCACCGGAGCCATCGTCTGCATCATCGCCGTAATCCTCGTGATCGTCCTGATCGGGCTCTTCGCGAGCAAGTAAACTAGCTGCCAAAAAAACACTCAAGGCAGTTGCGGTGAGATAGTTCCTGTTTAGCCATCAAAAAGGCCAATTCAAGAACTATCTCACCGCAACTTTTTAGATTGAAGCAAGGTAGTCATTGGGGACGTTCTTAAACGACTAGTCGAACAAGAACGTCCCCAATGACTACCTTTCGTTAGAGACGCAAACGCCGATGTTATGGCACCGACAGCGAAAACCCGCCAGAGCGAGCAAGGTGCCTTGAAACAAGGCGGCATTGACCTTCTGGTCATGCCGCCGAAGTTGAAAGGCAGATTGCCGCTCTGGCGGGTTTGCAGCGTCGGCCGGTTACGGCGTTTGGAAAACGCCGTAACCTACTGAATGAGCATGGCGTCGCCAAAGCTGAAGAAGCGGTAACGTTCTTCGATAGCGGCGGCGTAGGCATCCATAATCTGGTCGCGGGTGGCAAGTGCGCTCACGAGCATCATGAGCGTGGAGCGCGGCACGTGGAAGTTGGTGATCAGCGCGTCGACCACGTGATAGGTCGAGCCAGGCATGAGGTAGAGCTGCGTCGTCGCGTTCTCGCGTACCACGATGTCACCGCGGCCGAGCGTGTCGGCGCCGTCCTCGCGGCCTTCAAAATAGCGCGCCGTCACGGCCGGATCGGACACCGGCGCGTCCGCGTCAAAAGCGCTTTCGAGCGAACGCACCGCCGTGGTACCGACAGCGATCACGCGATGCCCCTCGGCCTTCGCCTTATGCACGGCGTCGACAACCTCCTGCGACACGTGGTAGCGCTCGGTGTGCATGACGTGCTGCGTGGGGTCGTCCTCCTCCACCAAGCGGAAGGTATCGATGCCCACCTCGAGCTCAACGGCGGCAAACTTCGCGCCCTTGGCCTCGATAGCGGCCATGAGCTCGGGAGTAAAGTGCAGACCCGCCGTGGGAGCGGCAGCCGAGTGCTCCTCCTTCATGGCGTAGACGGTCTGGTACTTCTCGGGATCGCCCTCGTAATCGGTAATGTAGGGCGGCAGCGGCACGTGGCCGGCAGCATGGATGGCCTCGTCGAGCGTGCGCGGGTCGCCGGCGGCATTGCAACCGGCCGGTTCAAAACGCACCAGGCGGCCACCGCGGCTATCAGTGACAAAGTCGACGACCTCGGCTGTCAGCACCACGGGAGCCCCCTCGGGCGCATGAGCGCCACCGGCGCGATACTCAATCTGAGCACCGGGTTTCAGGCGCTTGCCCGGCTTGACCAGGCACTCCCAAACGTGACCCAGCGGGTCAACATCCTCACGGCGCTTGAGCAGCAGCGTCTCGACCACGCCACCCGAGCCGGCTTTGCGACCGATCAGGCGAGCCGGCATCACGCGCGTCTTGTTGATGACAAGCACATCACCCGGCTCGATATAGTCGATGATATCGCGGAAGATACGGTGCTCAACGGTACCGCCGTGCTCCAGCGGCGTTCCCGCTTGGGAGCCCTTGCGATCCACCACCAGCAGACGGCAGGAGTCACGCGGCTCGGCAGGCGCCTGGGCGATCAGTTCCTCAGGAAGGTTGTAGTCAAAATCATCGGTACGCATAGACACGTCGGATTCTCCTTATATAGCTAAAGTCCGCTCTACATCCTAGCAGGCTGACGTCCCAAATGAACTACTTTTTGGCGGCTTTGCGCTCGTCGCGGATGCGGGCTCGATCCATGGCCGCCTCGACGGCCGAGAACCGGCAGCCGCAGTAATTCTGTCGATACATGCCAAGCTCGCGCGAACGACGCGTGGCCTCGGGGTAATACGGGCGAAAATCGCGAATGACCGGGACGAGCCCATGTGCCGCCGCCAAGCGCTCAAGCACGTCATTGCAGGTTTCGAACAACTGATACGGCGAGACGGCGAGCGTCGTGCCCACAAACTCAAACCCACGCTCCTGAGCCACACGGCATGCCTCGGCCAGACGCAGGGCATAGCAGGCTCGACAGCGACGGGGCCGATCGGCGCCCAGCGGGGCCACGCCGGCCTCCCAGCGCTCGCGGTCCTCCCCCGCCTCGATAAGCTCGATGTCGCCATCGGCACACCACCGGCGTAGTTCGTCCAAGCGGCGCTGCCATTCATCGCGAGGTTGAATATTAGGGTTGGTCCAGCAAATCGTGGGTTCAAACCCCTCCTCGCGCAGCAGGCGGACCGGCTCAAGCGAGCACGGCGCACAGCAAGCGTGCAACAACAACGGCCTCATCAACAGCTCCTCCCCCGCAATGATTTTTTAATCCCCGTCCCAGAAAAATCATCTCAAAAAGACTACCTTGCGAAAAAGCGCACGCCAAAGGACGTATCCTCGCAGGCGACAATGCGGCGGTCGCGCAGGATCGTCCGCACGTAGTACCAGTCGCCCACGCAGCCCGAAAGGTGCAAACCAGCCGCCAGATAGCACAGCAGCGGATAGCCCGAAAACGCAAACCCCAGGGCAAACGCTGTCGTCACAACAACCGTCGGCGCCAGGCAAACTGCCACGTACCGCCGGCGCGAATACACAATCCCCTCGGCGCAGGCATAGATCATCGCCGTCTCGCGATTCGCCCCAAAGGTCACCTTCGCGCCCGCAGGCGCCAGCAGCTTAAAAAACACACCGTGCACCAGCTCGTGCACGGCAAATGACGCCGCAGAAACCGCAGCCAAGCCGACTATCCAGCCCACGACAGCCATCCAGCCGCCCGCGTCAGCCGCATCCAAGTCTGCAGGCCCGCCCAGCAGCATAAACACCGGTACCAAGCACACGGCAAACACGCCGACGACGACCATCCCCCACACGAAGCAAGCGTGCAGAAATTCCTCGTCCTCAAACGCATGTATGTTGGAAATCTCATTCATAGCATCTTAGGATAGCGCCCCTGCCACGTACCCGTCCGCATGTGCGATAATGTCGAACGATATGCACGAATTGACCACCGCGTCGCCAGGCCTTGCGCCCGGCCGCGCTCTCACCATATGCGAAGGAGTCCCATGGCATCCAAATACTCCATGAACGACCGTCCCAGCTGGCCTCGCCGCGCCATCGTTACCGCCGGCGAGCCCTATGGCAACAAGGGCCTTCACTTTGGCCACGTTGGCGGCGTCTTTGTCCCGGCCGACTTCTTCGCCCGCTTCCTGCGCGACCGTCTGGGCCGCGAGAACGTCATCTTCACCTCGGGCACCGACTGCTATGGCTCGCCCATCATGGAGAGTTACCGCAAGCTCAAGGAGAACGAAGGCTACGATAAGTCCATCAGCGAGTATGTCGAGTCCAATCACTCCCGCCAGGCCGCGACCCTCAACAACTACAACATCAGCTGTGACATCTACGGCGGCTCGGGCCTTGAGCCGGCTGCGCAGATTCACAACGAGGTGACCGCCGAGATTATCAAGCGCCTGCACGAGCAGGGCACCATCTCCAAGCGCTCCACGCTGCAGTTCTACGATGCCAAGGCCGGCACGTTCCTCAACGGCCGTCAGGTGATCGGCCGCTGCCCCATCCAGGGCTGCAAGTCTGAGAAGGCTTATGCCGACGAGTGCGACCTGGGCCACCAGTTTGAGCCCGAGGAGCTCATCGCGCCCAAAAGCCAGCTCACCGGCGAGGTGCCCGAGCTGCGCCCGGTCGACAACCTCTACTTCGACCTGCCGGCCTACCTCGACTTTATGAAAACCTATACCGCCAAGCTCGCCCAGAACCCGCAGGTTCGCTCCGTGGTCTCCAAGACCATGGAAGAGTGGCTGCTGCCGGCTCAGCTCTACATCCAGAACAAGTTCCGCGAGGCCTTCGATGCCGTCGAGGATCAGCTTCCCGAGCACACCGTGCTGGAGCCCGAGGGCAACAAGAGCAGCTTTACCGTCACCTTCCCCAGCTGGAAGGAGCGCGACGATGCCCACGCGGTGCTCGCCAACGGCGGCGTGCGCTTCCGCAGCGGCAAGGCGCTCGTACCCTTCCGCATCACCGGCAACATCGACTGGGGCGTTCCGGTGCCCGAGGTCGATGGCGTCTCCGACGTCACCTGCTGGTGCTGGCCCGAGAGCCTGTGGGCTCCCATCAGCTATACGCGCACCGTGCTCGCACGCGATGCCAAGGCCGCCGGCGTGACCGAGGGCGTCGCCGCCCAGGACGCCGCCCTCATGGG
>UQZH01000082.1 GCA_900545445.1 uncultured Collinsella sp.
CCACATCGGGCTCGCGTCGCAGCAGTTGCGTCAAGTCGCAGCCGGGCGCGTGGGCGCCGACGGGATAATCGGGCAGCATATCCATCTTGAGGCGATAAGGGCTGGCGATATCGCGCGTCTTTTTGCGCGAGCCCGAAGTACCCGACGCACCCGGCGCTGCTTCGTACGGCGCGACACCGGCGATGAGCTCGTAGACCGTACTCGCCGCTGCATAGACATCGATCGCCGGCGACATACGAAGCATGCGCAGGTCGGGGATATCGTCGGTGAGCATCTCGGGCGGGGCGTAGGCCACCGTCGCGCGGCGCAACGTGGCATAGCGCTCGGTAAACGACGCCTTGCCGCCGGTGCCGGCCACCGCAGAGGCGGGCTCGAGCGCCAGCGACGAGCCAAAGTCGATCAAGCACAGGTCGAAGGTGCCTTCGGCAAGCTGTCGGTCGAGCGGCAGGCGCGCCGTGCGCACCATAATATTAGCGGGCGAGATATCGCGATGGACGAACCCCTCGCCTACCAAGCTCATGCGGCAGAGCAGATCGAACAGGTCGCGACCCAGGCGCGCCGCCACGAGCGGCGACAGACGCCCGGCATCGTCCACGGCAAGGCGCGGGCGCAGGCGAGCGAGCGTCTCGCCCTCGACCCACTCCATGACAATCGCGGGCACGCCGTCAACCTCGCCCCACCCGTATAAGCGGGGAAAGCCCTTAAGGCCCGAAAGGGCACGATGGCATTCATATTCCTCGCGAAACGCCGCCTTGAACTTGGTGACCAGCGCCTCGTGAGCGACATCGTCATCAAATTCGTCGCGCGTTGGCAAGATGAGCTGCTTGAGCGCCACGGCCTCGCCCTGCGCGTTGACGGCACGCGTCACACGGCCGATACCGCCGCGGCGCATGGTGGCGTCATCGGCAAACAGCATCGTAAAACGGCGCAGGTAGGAGGGAAGCTCGTCCGTGCCCAGGGCGACGGCCGGCTCAAACCCGTCGACGCGCGCCAGGCGCAGGCCCACCATGGGATCGCGGTTGAGCGACTGGGGTGCCGCAGAAGCGAGATCGTTCGTCATAGGGCGATCGCCGCCACATTGGTGTTGAAGTTGTTGAGCGCGACGTCGTCGTCGCCATAGTGCCCAACCCATTGACACAGGTTGGTATAGCAGCCCCACAGATTGGCATACTGCCGATACCACTTAGATTTGGTCGAGAACCTTTGTCGACCGAACTCGGCACGGATGACAAACATATCGTTGGCCAGGGTGTCGCACGGTCCGGTATCGCCCGTAGCGTTATAGGTCGAAACCACGCTGTTGGCGCGGGCGACATAGCCATCGAGCATGTTGTATTTGGTCACGAGCCAACTGTGAATACTCTCCTCCTCGGCAGCCGAGAGGCCACCCGAGCCCGCGTCCCCGCCGGTACCGCCGTCCGTCGAGCCACCACTCGAAGATCCACCGCCAGAGGCGGAGCCCGAACCGGAACCGCCGCCCGAGCTCGACGAACCGGTGCCAGAACCGGACCCGTCCGAGCCGCCGGGCTTACCCGTCTGCTGCGTATCCTGCTCTTTCTGCTGCTCCGCCTTGTTAACGACAGAAGCCACGCTGTTATTGGAAAGCTTCGTAATGACCTTGGTGTTGGTGAGCACGATGGTCTTGCCGTTTGCCAGCGTAACCTCGTTGTCCGCTGTTTCGGGACCGTCCGCATCGTCGCCACCAAACACAACGTGCGAGACCACGCTCGCCCACGCATATCCAGTTGTCGTTCCCAAGTCGCTTTTGGCCTTGCGCCCAATATGCAGCTCACGCGCAGCATGCGCCTGCACCATGGACGGCACCGTCATGCCATAAGCCGAAACACCGGCTATGACCAGCACGAGCGAGCAAGACAGCAGCACACACGCCCGAGGCGCCAGGCCCAGCCGGCGTCGCATGCGCACCGCGGCGCCATGCTTTGTCTGAGTGCCCCCGGGCCGCATGCGTTCTCCTCCAACAAAAACACGCCGCTCAGAAGCGGCGCATTCATTCAAATCCATATTTGAGTGTATCAGCGAACCTAAAAGGTTGCGCAACGAATGGGCAAATTAAGGATGCGAGCGGAAGCATCCATGCGATAAGCGGATACGAAGCATCTTTGTTGCACAACAAACTCACAGTCGCACGGGGAAATTATGACTACCCCGTGCATCGCGAGGAAAACATACGGCAGGAGCAGGCTCGCCACCTAAATCGCGCGACGGGCCTCGATGGCGCGGCCAAGCGTAAGCTCGTCGGCATACTCCAAGTCGCCGCCCACGGGAAGGCCGCTTGCCAGACGCGACACCTCGACGCCCAACGGCTTGATGGTACGGGCCAGATAGCTCGCCGTGGTCTCGCCCTCAATATTGGGGTTGGTGGCGATGATGACCTCGTGGATGTCCTCGTGGCCCAAGCGTGCCAGCAGCTCTCGAATGTGCAGCTGCTCGGGGCCAATCTTGTCCATGGGACTGATCACGCCGCCCAATACGTGGTAGAGACCGTGGTAGCTGCCCGTGCGCTCGATCGCCTGGACGTCGCGCGGCTCGCCCACCACGCAAATGCGAGTGGTATCGCGCATCGGGTCCTGGCAGATGGAGCACTCGTCGGCCGTGGCGTAGTTAAAGCAGCGGCTGCAAAAGTGGACCTCCTGCTTGACCTCCAGGATGGCCTCGGCCAGGCGGCGGGCCTCCTCGGCATCGGCCTCGAGCAGGTAATAGGCGATGCGCTGGGCCGACTTGGGACCAATGCCCGGCAGACGGCCCAGCTCATCGAGCAGTTTTTGCAGACTGTGATTCGCACTCATATATATGTGTGTCTTAGAACGGCATGCCCGGGATGTTGAGGCCGCCGGTGATGGCGCCCATCTGCTTGTTGGCGAGCTCGTTGACGCCGCGGACGGCCTCGTTGACGGCAGCCATGATCATATCCTGCAGCATATCGACGTCCTCGGGATCGAGGGCATCGGGATCGATGGTGAGGTTGACGAGCTCCATCTCGCCGTTAACGGTCACCTTGACCATGCCGCCGCCGGCAGAGGCGTCGACGGTCTGGGACTTGAGGTTCTCCTGCGCGGCGGCAAGCTGCTCCTGCATCTTGCGGGCCTGCTTCATCATCTGTTGCATGTTCATACCGGCCATGATGGCTCCTTTACGTGTGGCCGCGCGACAAGCTGCAAGGGCAGCCGGAGCGCGGCGGGACTTTCAAACTCAAAAATCGTACCACGGCGCGGGGCAAGCGAGCGGGACAGCCACGCTACCTCAGTCGATATACATGTCCTGGAGTGCAAGCCGCACCCAAAGATTATGCAAGGTTGAATAATTCGCATCTGCATAATATTGAAAGCTAAATCTTGTAGAGCCGGAATCCGACATTTAATGCGTACCACTAAATGGCTAAATGCCGAGCCACTACTCGAAGCGGCGCTCATGACGGCGGGTATAATTTGATTGCCGTAGATATCAATTTGGAGGTGCCCCATGAATGCCCCCGACGTGCTCCAAAACATCCGCTCAAAACACCCCGTTGCATATGTGGTTCTCTATCTCTTTGTCGGCTGGGCATTGCTGGTTGTCATCACCCATTCCATAGCCTTTGGAGCAGAACTGCTGATAGCCAGCTCGGACCAGCCCGTCGTCAAATGGGAGATGACCGATGAGTGCACCGACGGAACCCGAACCGTTTACTACAACAGTCCGTCCCTCTACCAAGAGTTCAGGGTCAAGATAAAGGACTCCAAGATTGTCGATGCCGAACTAGGCGTTTTCTTGACAATCGGAGCAACCGTCAGCGCCGAGCAAGTCGAGTACACGGACAGCCATGCAACGTATCGTATCGACCTCAGCATCCTAGGCCGACCGTCACGTACCTGCCTACTCGAATGCGATATACGCGGCACCACATTACACATGTCCGAAATACAGACGCGCCCGGACAAAAAGCTCTCTTCTTGAGCAGCATACCCGCCCGCGCAGCTACTCCACCGGCTTGAAGATGGTGGACTGGCCGAAGACGCTGCGGATGAGGGCTTTGGCCTCGTCCTCGGTCTGCGGGATGCTCGGGGCTGCGCCCTGATGGCCGAAGGGGCTGCCCGCACCGGGGTTGGACTCCCAAGGGGCAGCGGGGGCGTCGTCGCTTGCGTGAGCGGACGTCGCAGCTGCGGGGGCCGCGGCTGAAGCGGCGAGCTTGGGAGCGGACGTCGCACCCGGCACGTCGAACGGGGGCAGATCGTCCCCGCCCGCATCGGCAGCAAAACCGCCGACCATGGCGTCGTCGTAGGGCACCTGCTCGGATTCCCACGGCGCAGCCTGTGCAGACGGTTGAGCCATGGGAGCGGACGAGCGCTCGGGCGCACGGGGCGCGGGCTCGGTCGGGAGCTTGCCCGTGGCAGGAGCGCCGGCAGGGTTGTCGGAGCGTAGCCAGGGGGCCTTGGCCAGGTCGGATGACTTGGGTGCAGGCGTGGCAGCGGGCTTGGGCGCGGAAATCGGAGCAGCCGGTTTGGGCGCAGTGGGTTCAGGCGCCGACGGGGTCGGTGCCGCTACCGGCGCCGCTTGTGGCTGCGTCGCGCTGGCGCTCGAGGATACAGGGGCCGCCGAGGACACGGGTTGCGGGTCCACAGATACCGCAGCCCGTGCAGATGGAGAATGCTCCTCATGTTGAGGAGCCGGCGTGCCACCCCCATCCAGGACATATTCGACGGTACGACGACCGAAGACCGCGCAGACCGTTGGCACGACCACCGACTGCGTGTCGGCGCGACCGAGCATCTTGATGGCAAAGGTCGAACCCGCGGGGAACGACACCGTAAGCTTAGAGCCGTCGTCCGCCGTGGCGCGGGCGTTAAGCAGAAGAGCCGCGTAGGAGGCCTGCTGGGCCTTGACGCGCTCGACAACCTCGGCCCATTTGCGCTGCAGCTCGCCGGCATCCTCGACCGCGGGGGTCTCGGCGGCGCCGGCGGCAGCAACCTGGACGGCGTTGTTGAGCTGGGGCTTGGGGGTCGGCACAGCGGCAGGCGCGGGAGCCGGGGCAGCGGCGGACTGGGCATCGGAGCCGGTGTAGGCTGAGGCGCAGGCGCGGCGGGCTTGGGGGTCGGCGCGGGCG
>UQZH01000083.1 GCA_900545445.1 uncultured Collinsella sp.
GCGCGGCAAGGAGATATATTGCCAGACCGGAGGGCCCCCGGGGGCGGGAATCTGGCACTCCACGGTTCCTACACAAATGAGGATTGGACCCTCTCTGTGAGAGCCTAGAAAGAACAGGGCCGCGGCCCCCTATTAGAGCGGCCTTTCGGTTTTCCAACGGTTAAGCTTCGGCCGCATTAATGGCTGTATACCCATTAGAAATGGGACATAGCAGCGTTAACGAGTTCAAAAACGATTAGTCCAATAAGAGCCGCTGCGGCAAACTTGATGGCATTCGCAAGCTGTGGATGCTCATAAGCCCAGCCCGTCCTCGTCTCTTCGCTGTCCGCCTTCTTTCCGTCCAAGAAGTCGGATATCTCTTGATACGTCACCAAATCATTCTTCTTCTTGATATGTTCCGCTGCAAGCGCGCAGCACATTGCGCCAGCACCAAAGACGCCTGCCAACACCATCGTCGGAACGCACTGGACCATCCCCCACCCGTGGTTTTGTTGCCACATGAGCCAGGCCATAGAGACGGTAAACGCAAGAAGCCCAGCCAACATCCCCGCACCCAAGCGATAGAGCGTGCCCCTATCGCGTTCAACCCTTTCTCTAATTATTGAAATGTCGCCTTTAACAAGCTCGTCAATCGTTACATCCAGTTGTTCAGACAGCAGTAGGAGACTCTGGATGTCGGGGTACGTTTTACCGCGCTCCCAATTACTGATGGTCTGACGTGTTACAAAAATGCGCCTTGCAAGATCCTCCTGGGACAAACCAGCATCGAGTCGATACTGTTTAAGGTGTTTTGGCAGCTGCATGGCGTTCCCTTCGAATGCATCTCAACTCTTATTGGGCGGCTACACAACGGAAGCCGGCAAGCAAAGCGTAATCCCAAAATCAAACCCATACGGATGGCTGCGCGCAGATTAGAGTGTCAAAAATCTTTGACACATACGCTACCTGCTCTTTCTTGCAACTCGGACGCTATCGAATTGATCGGTTTGGCTACGTCCCAAATCGATCACATCCCTAATCAATCAAAAAGGGGCGCTTCCGGATTGGAAGCGCCCCTTTAAGATGCAAGAAGCAATTAAGCCTCGAGAGCCTTCTTGGCAATGGCAGCCAGCTCGTTGAAGGACTCGATGTCCTCGTAGGCCATCTGAGCCAGGACCTTGCGGTCGAGCTCGATGCCGGCAACCTTCAGGCCGTGCATGAACTGAGAGTAAGAGATGTCGTTCAGGCGAGCGGCAGCGTTGATGCGGGTGATCCAGAGAGAGCGGATCTCGCGCTTCTTGTTGCGGCGATCACGATACTGATACTGCAGGGAGTGCTGGACCTGCTCTTTAGCATGCTTGTAAGTACGCGAAGCGGCACCGTAGTAACCCTTCGCACGGTGCATAACGGTACGGCGCTTCTTCTTGGCGGCAACAGCGCGCTTAATACGTGCCATGTTCTATCAACTCCTAGACGGTAAAACGAAAAACGGGAACGCGAACTTAGGCGAGACGCGACTTGATGACCTTGCGGTCGGCAGCGGCGATCTCGGTCTCCTGACGGAAGCCACGCTTACGCTTGGTGGACTTCTTGCTCAGGATGTGGCTCTTGAAAGCCTTGGCGCGCATAAGCTTGCCGGTACCAGTCTTGCGGAAACGCTTCTTGGTGCCGCTGTGGGACTTCATCTTAGGCATGAAATACTCCTTAATCGGTTACAGAACACTAGTTACTTGGTATCGCTTGCCGCTTTATCCTCATCGAAGGCGCCCTTAATCGGGGCGAGCAGCATAAGCATGTTACGGCCTTCCATCTTAGGCTTGGACTCGACCGTAGCGTAAGGCTTGAGATCCTCGGCGAGACGCTCGAGAACGTTAAGACCCTGCTCCGGGTGAGCCATCTCACGGCCGCGGAACATGATGGTGATCTTAACGCGTGCGCCCTTCTTGAGGAAACGCAGAACGTGGCCCTTCTTGGTCTCGTAATCGCCAACGTCGATCTTGGGTCGGAACTTCATTTCCTTGACCTCGACCTTGGACTGGTTCTTACGAGCGGCCTTGGCCTTCATGGCCTGCTGGTACTTGAACTTACCGTAGTCCATGACCTTGCAGACCGGCGGCTCCGCGTTGGGAGCGATCTCGACCAGGTCGAGACCCTGATCGTCAGCGACGCGCTGGGCATCGCGGATGGCGAACAGGCCGAGCTGAGAGCCATCGACGCCAATCAAACGGCACGAAGATGCAGTGATCTCGTCGTTGATGCGGGTGTCATCAGACTTAGCTATTTTCCCTACCTCCATTCATAAAAAAATAACCCGGCGCTTCTTTGCAACCAGGTCGTACACATAGACATCCTCGGTGTGAGGAAGGGAATCTAGGTTGTATGACCAGTCAGCTGCTCATTGGCGCCAAAAGGTGGGAACCCTCGGGTTCCTCTTTAGGGCATTGCGGGAACAACGCCTTGTGGATAATAACACGCGCAGCGCGTTATCACATTACGTACACGAAAAAGGGGGGAGGCCTTGACCCCCTTGAACGCTCACTTGCATGTATGGTGCCCGAGGCGAGACTCGAAGGGCCTTCGCTTCGCGAAGCCCCGGGCTTCAGGCGCATGGCGCCCTCGCCACGCTCCGCTACAAACAGGCCACAGGCCTGTTTGCTTAACGCTCCGCGCGCTCACGCGAGTTCGGCACGAAAAAGGGGCCTTGACCACCTTGAACGCTCACTTGCATGTATGGTGCCCGAGGCGAGACTCGAACTCGCACGTTGTTGCCAACGGTGGATTTTGAGTCCACTGCGTCTGCCAATTCCGCCACTCGGGCACGTAATGCGTGAGTTAGTTTATCACAGCTTTCTGTTGATTAGTCCGAAAATGGAACTTCGAGCATTTCGATGAGTTCGACCGAACGAAGCATCTCGCGCTGGCGGCACCCGCGTCCGTTAACCGAGGCTTCGCCCATCTGGTTGTCATAGGGATCCTCGCGCATGCCATCGAAAGCAGGCACAAACTCAGCCTGGAATCGATTGTTAGCCACCATACGCCACGGGTCGAGATTGCCAAAGTAGTGACGACGACGCCACTCCTCCCCCATTCTGCGCGCTGAGGAACCAAACGAAACATCGGCGTTAAGCCAACCGGTCTGGGGTGTGAAGAACTCGGCCCAGTCGTGCGGTCCCACCGAATCGGGAGCAACATACAGGCCGCTCTGCCAACGAGCAGGCACGCCCGCGATACGGCACATGGTGATAAACGTGAGCGCCATAACGCCGCAATCGCCGCGGAGCGAGTGTGCACAGTCATCGGCGATGGAGCCCAAAAGCAGATATGGTGGCTGATAGCGATAGTCGATATGTTGCGTCAGATAATCATAGATGGCGCGAGCGCGATCGAGCGAATCCTCGAGCCCGTCAATAACACGCTCCGTCACCTGTCGTAGATACGGCGTAAACGCAATGTGCGGACGGTCCTCGGAGGTGTCCTCGGGCAGGGGCGCGTCCATGCACGTATGCGATGGGAGCGCGCCACCATAGATATCGCAATAGGCGGCATCGATTTGATAGCGATAGGTCACCGAGAACGAATGTTCAGTCAAAGATGTCCAGGAGGCTGTACGAGCCGAAACATTTTCAGAGGCAACGGTGCCCTCCGACGTCATATCGAGAACCTCGATATGAGACTGTTGACGACAGGCGGCGGCAACGGGTAGCCACGCGCGAACAGTCTCTCCCTCCAGAGCCCCGGGGACAGACACACATGCCTTAAGCGTAATGGTGCGAGACAGCCCGCCCTGCGACTCCATCTCCCTGAGCATCTGGTTACGCAGCGCGACGCCGTCCGTAGAATCGGGACGCAGGCCCGGAACCTCCTTGGGGTACACGCGAAGCGAATCGAGGAAGTTATCGAGAACAAACAGCTCGCCATCGATAAAGCGCCAGTCAATTCGCTTACGATTAATCAGGTCATCAAACTGCTCTTCGGTAAACTCAGGCCACTCCTCGCGAATCATCGCAATAGCCTGATCGCGCGACACCGAAAAATGAAGCGGTGTCTCGAGCATGCGATACCGCTCGGCACGAACACAAGCAGCCAGCGAAGGCTCAGGATTCTGCTCCAAAAGGCGATCGCAGGCAGCAACAGCCTGCGTCAAATACCCGGCATCCTTAAGACGAAGAATCTCAGGCGGCAGCCCAATATCGAGATGGCGAAAATCATCGCAGCAAACATCAACAGAGCAACCAACAGGACCCTCGTCAATAACCTTCCCATCCGAAGGCAGCACATCAATAACAGCCATACCAAACTCCAAGTCATTAGAACTCTTGAAGCCCATTGTAGCGAGATAAAAAAGAAAGCCCCAATAAAGGAACCCTCAACACCGATAAACGGTACCTATTAAAAATGAATTCAGCCCAGTAACCCTGCGGCGTTAAACGAAGGAAGCCCCGTCTCCCGGAACTGTTTCCTTGGCGCGACTTCTGGCGAAGCCAGG
>UQZH01000084.1 GCA_900545445.1 uncultured Collinsella sp.
CCATGGGCTCGACATAGCGGGTGTAGCCGGTGGCGTGGCTGGGGTCGGCGACGACGGGCAGGTGCGATAGGTGGTGCAGCACCGGCACGGCGTTGAGGTCGAAGGTGTTGCGGGTGCGGGTCTCGAAGGTGCGAATGCCGCGCTCGCACAGGATGACGTTGTCGTTGCCCTCGCTCATGATGTACTCGGCAGCCATGAGCAACTCGTCGACGGTGCCGGACATGCCGCGCTTGAGCAGGACCGGGGTCTTGGTCTTGCCGACCTCCTTGAGCAGGGGGAAGTTCTGCGCGTTGCGGGCGCCGATCTGCATGACGTCGATCTTCTTATCCAAGAAGACCTGCACGTCGCGCGGGTCCATGATCTCGGTGACGATCGGCATGTCGAGCTCGGCGGATGCCTCGCATAGCAGGTCCAGGCCGGCGGGACCCATGCCCTGGTAGGCGTAAGGGGAGGTGCGGGGCTTGTAGGCGCCACCGCGCAGCATCGTGGCGCCGGCGGCCTTTACGCGGCGTGCGATGCGAATGAGGTTTTCGCCCTCGACGGAGCAGGGTCCGGCGATGACCTGGAACTGGTCGCCGCCGATCTTGACGCCGTGGCCGCAGTCGATGACGGAGTCCTCAGGGTGGAACTTGCGGTTGGCACGCTTAAAGGGCTCGGAGACGCGCTGCACGCGCTCGACGACATCCATGGACTCGAGCAAGAACGGGTCGATCTTGGTCGTATCGCCCACCAGGCCGATGATGGTCTCGTTCTCGCCGCGCGAGACGTCGGTCTTGAGACCCTTCTTCTCAATCCAGCTGACGATATGGCCGACGGCCTCGTCGCTGGCGCTCTGCTTTAAAATCGCAATCATGGTGTGCCTCTCACCTCGATGGATAGCTCTTGCAAAAACGGCCCGCATCGCGAGCCGTTATATATGTGCATGAGAGTTTATACTAATTGTTTCACTTTTGCGTTCTAAGGTGAGCCTCTGCGCCGTGTCTCCCACGTAATTGCAAAGCTTTTTCTATTCTTTTGTTAGCCCGTGGCGCACTTGGGTATAATGCCAACCGTTCGCCCTATTAGCTCAGGGGATTAGAGCGTCTGCCTCCGGAGCAGAAGGCCGTTGGTTCGAATCCAACATGGGGCACCCTCGAACGTAAGACCGTCCGAACCTCGCATGGTCCGGGCGGTTTTCTTATACCGACGCGACGTGATGGGACAAGGTATGGCAGTAACGGATATCGAGCACGGACTCTCGACCGCCGAGGTCGAGGAGCGCATCGCCGCCGGTAAGATCAACCGCAACATGGAACTCAAGACCAAGTCGGTCCGCGAGCTCATCATCGAGAACCTCTGCACGCTGTTTAACTTGATCAACGTGGTCTTGGCGATTTTGGTGTTGCTGACCGGTTCGTTTAAGAACCTGACGTTCCTGTTCGTGGTGTTCTTGAACACGGCAATTGGCGTCATCCAGTCCATGCGCTCCAAGAAGATGGTCGATAAGCTTACGCTGCTCACCTCTAAGAAGGCCATCGCGGTGCGCGACGGTGCCGAGGTGGAGCTCGACTTGGACCAGATCGTGCTCGATGACATCATCCGCTTGGGGCGCGGTGACCAGATTCCGGCCGACGCCGTGGTGGTTTCGGGCGAGGCACTCGTGAACGAGAGCCTGCTGACGGGCGAGAGCGATCTCATCAAAAAGCAGCCCGGCTCCGAGCTCATGAGCGGCAGCTTTATCGACTCGGGCCTGCTGCGCGCCCGCGTGATCCATGTTGGCGCCGACAACTACGTGGCCAAGATCAACAACGAGGCCAAGTACGTCAAAAAGGTCAATTCCGAGATCATGAACGCGCTCAACGCCATCGTGCGCTTTGCGAGCCTCATTATGATTCCGCTCGGCCTGGCGCTCTTTGCCTCGAGCGTGAGTGAGCTGTGGGATGCCGCCGGTACGCCGGGCGATAGCGCGCTTTCGTGGTGTTTTTCCGAGCTGCTTGCCGGTCGCGTGCCTTCGTCGGCGCTGCTGTCTACGGTGGGCGCTCTTTTGGGCATGATTCCGCAGGGCCTGGTGCTGCTGACTTCGTCGGTGCTTGCCATCGCCACGGTGCGCCTGGCGCGCCGCAAGGTACTCGCGCAGCAGCTCTACTGTATCGAGACGCTCGCGCGCGTCGACGTGCTGTGCCTGGACAAGACGGGCACCATTACCTCGGGCCGTATGGAGGTCGAGGGTACCTACCCGCTGCCTGTTGAGGGTGTTGGCTTTGGCGCGGACTCGGACGAGGCGTCTGTCCCCGTCGAGACCACGGTCCTCGATTTTGCGCTCGCCAACGTGGCGCGTGCTACTTCGGCAGACGCCAACGAGACCTGTCAGGCGCTGCTCAACTACTACGCCGACCGCCCGGTCGAGGTGTCCGAGCCGCTGGCGGTCATTCCGTTCTCGTCGTCCAAAAAGTGGAGCGGCGCCTCGTTTGCGCAAGGTTCCTATGTGATGGGCGCAGCGCAATTTGTGCTTTCGGAGCGCGCCTTTGCGCAGGTCGAGAACCGCGTGGCCGAGCTCGCCGATACCTGCCGCGTGCTTGTGGTGGCCCGTGTGGACGGCTTTACACCCGATGGCGATATGGTGGGCGAGGCAGAGCCTGTGGGCTTTGTGACCATTCGCGATGAGATCCGCTCCTCGGCCGCCGAGACCATCGGCTACTTTAACGAGCAGGGCGTGACCCTCAACGTGATTAGCGGCGACGACCCACGTACGGTGTCGTCGATTGCGCGCGTGGTGGGCGTTCCGGGGGCCGATGCCTACGTCGACGCCACGACGCTCGATACGCCGTCCAAGATTGATGCGGCGGTTGACCGCTATCACGTCTTTGGTCGCGTGACCCCGCAGCAAAAGCGCGAACTCGTGCAGGCGCTCAAGCGTCGCGACCATACCGTTGCCATGACGGGCGACGGCGTCAACGACGTGCTGGCGCTCAAGGAAGCCGACTGTTCCGTGGCCATGGCCGCCGGTTCCGATGCCGCGCGCAACGTGGCCGAAATCGTGCTGGTCGACAACGATTTTGCCTCGATGCCCGCCGTGGTGGCCGAGGGCCGTCGCTCCATCAACAACCTGCAGCGCTCTGCGGCGCTGTTTCTGACCAAGACGCTGTTCTCGATGGGCTTGGCGGCACTGTGTATCGCGTTTCCGCCGTATCCCTTCGAGCCGATCCAGATGACGCTCATCAACTTCTTCTGCATCGGCGCGCCGGGCTTTGTGCTGGGTTTGGAGCCCAACAACGCCCGCGTGAAGGGGTCATTCTTGACCAACGTGCTCAAGCGTGCGCTGCCGGCGTCGCTGGCGGTTATTATGGCTGCGGCGCTCGATATCTTTGTGGCGCGCGTGTTCGGCTTTAACCAGCTCACCCTATCGACCATGTGCCTGCTTACGTCGTGCGCGGCGAGCGTGAGCCTGATCTGGCGCATCTCACAGCCGCTCACTCCCTTGCGCGTGGTGCTCTTTGTATTTGTCGTCGTCGGCATCTTGGCGGGTGTTATCGGATTCCCGGAGCTGCTGTCCATCGCTAATCTTTCGACGGGCGAGGCCGTTATCTTGCTGGCGATCGTCGTCTTTACCTGCACGGTGTTCTTTAAGCTCGCCACGATGATGGATTCGCTTAAGCCGCGCCGTCGCCATGCTGCCACTGGCTTTGGCCGTGGCGTTCGCGTCCGTCTGGGTCGCGGTGGCGGCAAGGTGAGCTCGACGGGCTCGACGGCCCAGCGTTTTGCCAAGCGCGTCGCCGCCGATATGGCGCAGCGCCGTGAGGAGCGCACCGCTCGCGAGGCCGAGGTTCGCGCGCTCGAGGGTGTGGAAAAGGCCCAGCCCAAGAAAAAGAAAGGTGCGGGCACCAAACGTTCGCAGGTGACCAAGTCCGCCCAGGGCATTAAGGTCTCGATGCCGAGCAAAAAGAAAAAGCCTGCAAAGAAGGCCTAGCCCCAGTTGCCCCGGGGATGATTTTTCTGGGACGGGATTAAAAAATCATTAGGTACACAATGATTTTTTAATCCCCGTCCCAGAAAAATCATCCCCCCAAAAAGACTACCCTGGCGATGTTGAATTGGTGCCTTGCCCCTGTGGGGGCGTGGCGATGCTATGCTCTAACTTCGACTGTATGAATTGCTCCGAAAAGAGGAAGCCGTGATCTGCCCGCATTGCCTTAAGACCATAGAGGACGGCGCCTCGTTCTGCCCCTATTGCAACGCATACGTTGGTCCGGGCGACGGTCCCGAGCATACCGAGTTCGTATTCTGCGATGGTTGTGGCGCACGCCTGTCCCCGCATGATCGCACCTGTCCCAAGTGCGGGCGCCCCGCCCCGGGCATCCTTTCCAAAGACGCGGCTGCATCCGATCTGGCAGCAGGCCGCACGGCCGGCTTTCCGCGCTTGACGCAGGAGCAGATCGATACCG
>UQZH01000085.1 GCA_900545445.1 uncultured Collinsella sp.
CGCCTCGGCAGCGCGTGCTGCCTCCTCGGCGGCAGCGGCCTGCTCCTCGGCCAGCTTGGCGGCCTCGACTTCCTGGGCGCGGGCCTCGATCACCGAAGCGAGCTGCTTGCGGACCATAGCGACGTAGGCGTCCTCCAGGGCGGAGGAAGCGGACTTAGCGGGAATCTTCATTTCGGCGAGATGACCCATCAGTTCCTTGGAGGTCATGCCGAACTCTTTGGCCAGGGTGGACACACGGACTTTTGCCATATGACTTCACCTACCCTTTCTGGCACCTTGGGTGCCTAGAGACTGAACAAGCGTGGGGTATGCGCTGGGACCCGCCCGGCGCGACCGCGCGCTAGATCAGGTCCTCCGCATCATCGAAGGCGTCGGTGTCGTGAACACCGCAGAAACGGGAGCCGGGACGGGCCTGGTTGCGGCACTGGATGCCGTCCTCGGACACGAACTCGCAGCGACGGACGTCCTCGTCCTCCTCGTCACCGATCAGGTCGGCGGCGGGCTCCTCGTGAACGGGAACGTTCTTGAGGATGTCGGCGGCAAGGGTCTCGGACTTGATGTCGATGTGCCAGCCGGTCAGGCGCGCGGCGAGGCGGGCGTTCTGGCCCTCCTTGCCGATGGCGAGGGACAGCTGGTCGTCGGGCACGATGACGCCGGCATAGGCCTTCTCCTCGTCGATAAGGACGCGGGTGACCTTGGCAGGCGACAGGGCGTTGGCAACGTAGACGGCCGGATCGGCATCCCACAGGATGACGTCGACGCGCTCGCCACGGAGCTCGCCCACGACGGCGCGAACACGGCTGCCCTTGGGGCCGACGCAGGCGCCCACGGGATCCAGGCGATCGTCGAGCGAGTGGACGGCGACCTTGGAGCGCTGGCCGGGCTCGCGGGCGATCGACTTGATCTGAACGGTGCCCTCATAGATCTCGGGCACCTCCTGCTCAAACAGACGACGCATGAGCTCGGGGTGGGTACGGGAGATGACAATCGGCGGACGGCTGTGCTCGCCACGAACCGGCTGCAGGTTGGAGTTGGGGTCGCGAACGTCGATGATCACGGCCTTGATGTGCTGGTTGTGCAGGTAGCGCTCGCCCATCGGACGCTCGTTGCGCTCGTTCTCGTAACGGCGCTGGTCGAAGTGCGGAAGCTCGGCCTCGACGCCCTCGCGAATCTTGACGATCGTGAAGTCGGGCGTGGACTGCAGCACGGTACCGCTGATGAGGTCACCGATGCGGCCGGAGAACTCCTCGTAGATCTGCTCGCGGGCGGAGTTGCGCACGATGGCGTTGATCTCGGCCTTGGCGTGCTGGGCAGCGATGCGGCTCGTATTCTTGGGAGTGACATCGATCTCCTCGAACTCGGTGAAGTTGCCCTCCTCGTCCATGGAATCGTCGATCGGCTCCAGACGGTAAACGTAGATCTTGCCGGTGGTGCGGTCGATGGTCACCTTGGCGCCCCACTCAAGATGCAGGATCTCGGCATAACTCTTGGCGAGCGACTGCTCCAGGCGGTCGATCAGGTAGAGCTGGTCGATGTGCTTCTCCTGGCAAAGCTCCATCAGGGCGGACATCATGTCGGATGCTGCCATCTTACTTTCCTTCCTTCGCGGGCTTGAAGTCATAGGTGGGCTTCAACTTGCACTTTTTAACATCGGAGAAATCGAGGGTGACGGACTCGCCATCCTCGAGCTCGAGGGTCACGTTCGTCTCGGTGGCGGCGGCAATCTTGCCGGCGTACTTGCGACGACCCTCGGTGGCGGTGGAGGTGAGCTCGCAGTTCTCGCCCACAAAGCGGGCAAAGTCACTCGGACGGCGCAGCGGGCGCGCCATACCCGGGCTCGACACCTCGAGCGTATAGCTCGAAGAGATGGGGTCGAGCTCCTCGATCACGTCGCCGACCCATTTGGTGTTGGCCGTGACGTCATTGAGCGACAGGCTCTGACCCTCGGCACCCTCGATACGCACGCGCACGCAGGGGGCCTTGGTGGCACCCACGAGCTCAACGTCGACGATATCGACATCGTGCTGGGGGGCGACGGCCTCGAGCGCGTCGATGATCGCCTGCTCGGTCTTGGTCTTGACCATTGCGGCACCTCCATCCATACAAAAAAGAAGCGGGGCCGAAACCCCACTTCTTTCAATTTCAACTTCATTTGCAAGCAAACTATACCAATACCTGCGAAAACGTGCAAGCGTCAAAGAAATTCGCAGGTCAGCGCGCCCACAGCATCTCCACAAGAATAGGACAATTAGACGAGGACTCCTGTGCGGTGCTCCCCAAAAGCCCCAAAACGGGCCATGCGTCCCAACGCGCCGACCGAATCGGACCCTATGGGCATTCCATCCCTGGACGCACATCGGCCAGACTGCACGTAAGGGACATTCTGAAACAGATAAGCCGCATTCACGCATAGACCGCACAACCTTCCGGATCCTCTACGGCAAGGAGACACCATGAAACGCCTAGGCACCCTCTGCACGATCGCGCTCGCCATTGCAGCCTGCTCGTTCGCCCTGGCGGGCTGCAGCAACATCGATGGCAACACCGGACCATGCGAGCCGGATCTCGGCAGCACCAAAGCCATCGAGAAAACGACGCCTTCGGAGCGCTTCGACAAAATAGACGAAGATACAGTCGACCCCCAGGGCTTAGGTCCCGACCCTCAAGAACAGTTCCCCATCGACCTTGAGGCAGACGAGAACGTCCATGTTGCCTGCGTGGGCAAGGACACGGATGGCTACGGCGACGCCGTGTTGGTCTTTGCGGTGACAAACAACACCGATGCCGACATGATGTTTGGCGATGTCGATGCTTATGCCTACGTCAACGGTGTCGTCCGCGACGTGCGCATGCGCCAGCCCGTCGCCGCAGGCGAAGAAGCGACCGCGATGCTCACCTTTGTAGGCACCTACGACGACCCGAACTTTGACGTGAACAAGGACCTCAACGACATCTACCTCAATATCTGGATGTTTGAGGAACAGACGGGCAACGTCTACTTTAGGGACCTGGTACACATTCCGTAGAGGGTGGCGCTAGACGCCAGCCAAAAGGGGCACACAGTGCAAAACGAGGGACGACCCAACCGGATCGCCCCTCGTCTTTAATGCGTCAACTATGCGCGTGGCGTTTACTTGACCACCAGGTTGACCAGCTTGCCGGGCACGCAGATGGCCTTGACGACCGTCTTGCCCTCGAGCCACTTGGCAACGGCCTCCTCGGCGGCAGCTTGCATCTCCTCGTTGGAGGCATCGCGGGCCACGTCAATGCGGCCGCGAACCTTACCGAGCACCTGAACGACGATCTGCACCGTGTCCTCGATGGACTCAGCCAGGTCGAACTCGGGCCAGGCGGCGGTGTAGGCGTTGCCCTCGCAGCCGAGCGCCTCGTGCCACAGCTCGTCGGCCCAGAACGGGCAGATGGGCGCCAGGACGCTCACGATGTCCTTGGCCACGCCGTAGCACAGGGCCTTGTCGCGGTCAGTGCCCTCGGTGGCGTTGAGGTAGGCGCTCGCCGCGTTGACGAGCTCCATGACGGCCGAGATCGCGGTGTTGAACTGGCCACGGTCGAAGTCCTCGGTGCACTTGGCGATGGTGCGGTGACGCTCGCGGTAGAGCTTCATCGCGGTCTCATCGAGCACGGACTTGTCGAAGGCCACGTTGGAGTCACCCGACTGGACGAGCTGCCACACGATACGCCAGGCGCGCTTGATAAAGCGGTTGGCGCCCTCGACGGCCTTGGGATCCCAGTCGAAGTCCTTCTCGGGCGGGGCGATAAACAGGATCGCCAGACGCATGGTGTCGGCGCCGTAGGGCTCGATAACCGAGCTCGGGGGCACAACGTTGCCCTTGGACTTGGACATGGTGTCGCCGTTCTCGTCCTTGACCATGCCCTGGCACAGCAGGTTGGTGAAGGGCTCGTCCACGCTCAGCAGACCCAGGTCGCGCAGCGCCTTGGTAAAGAAGCGGCTGTAGAGCAGGTGCAAAATGGCGTGCTCGATGCCACCAATGTAGTTATCGACGGGCATCCAACGGTCTGCCGCCTCGCGGGAGAAGGGCAGCTCGGTGTTGTGCGGGTCGGTATAGCGCAGGTAATACCAGCTGGAGCAGGTGAAGGTGTCCATGGTATCGGTCTCGCGCTTGGCCGGGCGACCGCAGACCGGGCAGGTGGTCTCGTAGAAGTCCTTGCACTCGGCGAGGGTCTCGCCAGCGCCCAGGTCCAGGTTCTCCGGC
>UQZH01000086.1 GCA_900545445.1 uncultured Collinsella sp.
CTCGCGGGCTGTGGCGGCGGGGCCGCCGGTGCCGGGTCCGCCGCGGGCTCGGCTGCCACGGACGGCGCCGGTGCTGCTGTCGAGCCGGTCGAGGTGCACGTCGCCTCGCTCAAGGGGCCGACCTCGATTGGCCTGGTGCAGTTTATGGACCAGGCAGCCGACGGTGCCACGGACAACGAGTTCGACTTTGCGATCAACACTGCCGCCGACGAGATCGTGCCCAAGGTGATTCAGGGCGATGTCGACATTGCCCTGGTGCCCGCCAACGTGGCGAGCGTTCTCTACAACAAGACCGAGGGTGCGGTGCAGGTCATCGACATCAACACGCTCGGCGTGCTGAACGTGGTGACGGGCGACGCGAGTGTGGCCTCGTTTGGCGATTTGGCGGGCCATACCGTCTATATGACGGGCAAGGGCACCACGCCGGAGTACGTCATGAACTACCTGCTGGAGCGCGCGGGCCTGACCGGCCAGGTGACGCTCGAGTTTAAGAGCGAGCCCACCGAGGTGCTGTCGGCCCTGCTTGCCGACCCGTCCGCCGTGGGCGTGCTGCCGGAGCCGTTCAAGACCGCTGCCATCGCCAAGAGCGAGGGCAAGCTGTCGGCACCGGTAAGTCTGACCGATGTGTGGAACGAGCTGGCAGGAGACACGGGCTCGCGCCTGCTGACGGGTGTGACCGTGGTGCGCCGCGCGTTTGCCGAGGAACATCCCGAGGCCGTGGCGGAATTCTTGCGCTGCCATGAGGCGAGCGTGAAGGCCGTCAATGCGGCGCCGGCGGACTGGGCTCAGGCCGTGGTCGATGCAGGCATCGTGGATAACGCCACGATTGCCGAAAAGGCGATTCCCGGGTGCATGCTCGTGTGCCAGACGGGGAAGGATATGAGGGCGGCGCTCGGTGGGTACCTGCAGGTGCTGGCCGATGCAGACCCGAGCGCCGTGGGCGGCAAGCTCCCGGCTGACGATTTCTACTACATGGAGTAGCCCGTGTGTGCGTTTGCTCGACACATGACAAAGCGTATGAAGGCGGTGGCGGCAGCGGGTGCCGTTGCCGCCTTTTGGCTTGCCGTGTGGGTGCTGGTGGCGGGTCTCGTGGCGCAGCCGCTGATTTTGCCGGGGCCGGGCGCTGTTGTGGTGGCGTTGCTGCGGCTGGTGTGTGATGCCAACACGTGGGCGATTCTGGTGGGCTCAGGCGCACGAATCTTGGGAGGACTGGCGCTTGCCGCGATCTGCGGCGGTGTACTGGCGGGAGTCTCGGTGCGGTCGCGGACGTTTGCCTGCCTGGTGGCGCCGGCGCTTTCGTTTGTTAAGGCGACGCCGGTTGCCTGCGTGGTGGTCCTGCTGCTCATTTGGCTGGGGTCGGCGCGCGTAAGCATTGCGGCGGTCTTTTTGATGGCGCTGCCGGGAGTGTATTTTTCGCTGGTCGAGGGCTTGACGCAAGCGGATAAACCGCTGGAGCAGATGTTTCGTCTGCATGGCGTGCGGGGCTGGCGACTGTTTTGTGCCCACACCTGGCGCGAAGTCCTGCCGTTTGTGCTTTCGTGCGCCCGTGCCGTGATTGGCATGAGCTGGAAGGCCGGCGTGGCTGCGGAGCTGATCAGCATGGCGACGGGCACCGTGGGTGAGCGTATCTATCAGGCAAAGCTTTTGATTGAGACGGCTGATTTGCTGGCGTGGACCGTGCTGGTCGTTGCCGCCTCGTGGGCTTGTGAGCGCGTGCTGGTGTGGCTGCTGCGGGTTTCGGGACCCGTGGCGTGGCGCGCGGCCGTGCGGGCGCACGGGCATGGACTGCGCGGGCGTGCGGGGGCTGCGAGCGATGGCGCTGCAGCGGAGCTTGCGCTTGCCGTGGGCGATCGTGCGCCCTGGGCGCCGGCGCTCGATGGTCTGGCACTCAACGTGCCCGCGGGTGGGCGTATCTGTGTGATGGGCGCTTCGGGCATGGGCAAGTCGACGCTGCTTTCGTTGGCAGCGGGGGAGTGCGCGCCGTGCTCGATGGTGTTTCAGGATGCACGTCTGGTAGAGGGCGCCTCGGCTTTGGATAACGTGCTGGTGTGTGCCGTTGCGCGCGTGGGTGCGTCGAGCGCTGCGGCCTTGCTGCGCCGGTTGGTGCCGGGAATCGACGTGCATTCGCGCGTGGCCGAGCTTTCGGGCGGACAGCGCCGTCGTGTCGAGATCGCTCGAGCCCTGCTGTGCCCGGGCGGCGCGGTGATTCTTGACGAGCCCTTTACCGGCCTGGATGCCGCCGCGCGCGATGCGACGACCAAGGTCGTGCTCGACCTGCTCGACAGCCGCACGCTCTTGCTTGCCACGCACGATGCCACTGATGCTCAGGCCCTCGATATCTCGGACATCATCACGCTCTAAATACTAACTCAGCAACAAAATGATTCGTTTTCCTTCGTCCCCATGGGGTCGGGTGTGGTATTCTATCTGCGGGGTAATACTTAGGAATACCAAGTAATACCAACGCTGCAGAAACAAACTCCGGATGCGGGCCAATCGGGTTGCCTTCACAGCCCGTCGCCCAGCCGCGTGGCCCGCATCTATCCGCACTACCGTCGTTTCAAAAAGGAAGCGCCATGGCAGAACACATGACCCCCGTAGTCGCGAAGGTCTTGCCCGAGGAGAAGGCAGCCTTCGCGGCGGCAACCCAGCTCGTGGGCACCACGCCGTCCAACGCCATCCGCATGTTTATCGCCGCGTTCAATCGCTGCGGCACCTTCCCGTTCGACATCTCGCCCAACGGGGCTTTTGGCACTGCGCCCGATTCTCATCAACAATGACTGTCCCAAACTGCCGGCACTTGGGGACGTTCCTTTTCTGCCGGCAGTTAAGGAACATCCCTAAGTGCCGGGTTTTGAGGAGGTTGGCATGCTCAACGCGATGATTTGGGCACTTGCCTGTTTTGGCGTCGTCGCTGCCGATATTGCCCTGAGCGTCGTTTTGTTCTCCGCCCTTGGCGTCGCATCGGTGTTCATGGGTTTTTCGATCGATGACCTCGACATTCAATTGCTTCAGGCCGTCGTGCAGACGGCATCGTTTTTGATGGCGCTGCTGTGGTGGCGTTATCTGTGGCCGCGCTCGTTTATGGCGCGCCGGCAAAGCGCGCATCCGCTTGGCGGGGGAGCAGGCAAAGCATGGAGGCGCATCGCCTGCGTTATCGCGATCGGCCTTGCCCTGCAGGTGGTCGTTGGCTACGTGACCGACGCCGTGCTGTCGCTGTTGCCCGATGCCGCGGCCGACTACAGCGAGCTTGTCGAGGAGACGGGCATGGGCGACACCAGCTATCTGGCCGTCCTGACCACGGTGCTTGGCGCTCCGTTTTGCGAGGAACTGCTGGTGCGCGGTATCATTTTTGAGTTTTCGCTCCGAGCGTTTAATCCGCAGTGCCGCCCACTTTGGAAGCGCCGGCGTCGTGCGCGGGCACAAGACGTCGCTATGGTGCCCTGGGCGGCCCCGAGTACCTGGGGCGTCGCCGCGGCAATCGTACTGCAGGCGGCGGTCTTTGGCTTTATGCATATGAACTGGGTGCAGGGCTGCTATGCGGACGCTGCCGGCCTCATTTTTGGCTGGGTGCTCGTGACGACCGGAAAGCTTCGCTATACGATCCTGCTGCACTTTGCCTTTAACGCCGGGTCGTACCTCATGGGGCTGCTCTGGTTTGCGAACACGCCGTTCGACGTGGCAATTACGGTCGCTATCGCCGGCGTCATCCTCGTTGAGTCAATGCGCTCGCTGCGCCACGCGTGTGGGATGGATGC
>UQZH01000087.1 GCA_900545445.1 uncultured Collinsella sp.
CGCCATCCACACCGCAAAGGTCACGGCCGAGATTGCAAACACCACGGGCACAAACACGCCGGCGACTTTGTCGGCCAGGCGGGCGATAGGCGCCTTGGTGGCATTGGCATCCTCGACGAGCTGGATGATCTTGGCGAGCGACGTGTCGGCGCCCACGCGCGTGGCACGGAAGGTAAACGATCCGGTGCGGTTGACGGTAGCGGCGTTGACGGTGTCGCCGGCGGTCTTTTCCACGGGGATGGACTCGCCGGTGAGCGCACTTTCGTCCACGGCCGAGGCGCCCTCGAGTACCACGCCGTCGACAGGGATAGACTCGCCGGGGCGTACGCGCAGCACCTGGCCGGGCAGAATGGCGTCGACATCCACAGCGGTCTCGCTGCCGTCCTCTGCCACGACGGTCGCGGTCTTGGGTGCCAAGTCGATGAGCGCCTCGATAGCGCCGCCGGTCTTGGACTTGCTGCGCGTCTCGAGATATTTGCCCACGGTGACGAGCGACAGGATGGTGCCGGCGCTCTCAAAATACAGGTTGTTCATGCTCGTCATCATGGCCTCGTGCACCTGACCTGCGGCCAGCTGGTCGGCCATGATGAACATGGCATAGAGCGACCAGGCAATGGAGGCGGTGGCACCGACGGCGATGAGGGCGTCCATGGTGGGCGCGCCGTGCACGAGCGACTTGAAGCCGTTGATAAAGTACGCGTCGTTGACGTAGACGATGGGGATGAGCAAGACGAGCTCGGTGAGCGCCAACGTCATGCTGTGGGTGTGGTCCGTGAAGATGCCGGGCAGCGGCCAGCCGAGCATGTGTCCCATGCCTATGTAGAACAGCGGAATGAGAAAGATGATTGAGATGATGAGACGGGTGCGCATGGCGGAGGCAGTGGCCTCCAACTTTTTGGTGGGCGACTCCATATGAGTGGCGCCGGATCTGGCTTGTGCGCTGCTGCTTGAGCCGGCGCCCGCTTCGACGGGTGAGGCCGAGTAGCCCGCGCGGTCGACGGCGGTGCAGATATCGTCGGGGGAGACCTGTGCGGGGTCATAGTCGACCATCATGGAACCGGCGAGCAGGTTGACCGCGACGCTTTGGACGCCGTCGAGCTTACTGACGGCGCGGTCCACATGCGCCTGGCAAGCGGCGCACGTCATGCCGCCCACGTCAAACTTATCTTGAGCCATGGCTTCTCCTTTCTGTGGCGTAGTGTTGGAAATGTTAGCCTGCCGATACTATACACCCATACCCCCTGGGGGTGTACAGTACAGAAAGAAATGTATGACATTCCGATACAAATGAGGGTGGCTGCTCAATCGTTGACAGTCCCTGTCAAACATCTCAACCTGTAACATCTAGCGGGGAAAATGACCTCTAACTGTTACAGATCGAGATGTTGTTTTGCGTGGCTGAGTTCTGTCTTGATCTGTAACAGTTAGGCCGGTTTTTGCTGAGCAACTGTTACAGATTGAGACAATCGGCCCAGACCCGCCCCGTCTGCCTCGTCATCTGTGGTTTACGTGGGGGCATGCGAAGCGCGGGTATACTAACCGGCGGCGAATCTGCTCCATCGCTTAGAGCTGCTGCGTCTGGACGGCGCGTGATAGGGCTGCCAAAGCGATCGCCAGCGTGCTGAGCAACGTCCTCTCTGTGCGCACCTGTTTTTGTATGTATTAGCGCACTACCAAGCACGCTCGCGCGGCCGCATGCCGTGCCCATAACGCGTGCAGATAAGGAACAACAACATATGCGTAATTCTGTATCCGACGTCACGGACGCCGAGATTCTGGACGAGGCCCGCGAGGCCATGACCCAGGCTGCCTTCGACGCTGCCGACGAGGCCAGCGCCGCCGAGACCGTCGAGTCCGCGACCGAGAACCTGCCCGCCTTTGACGAGCTGGGACTTTCGGACGAGATGCTTCGTGCCATCGAGAACCTAGGCTACACGGCGCCCACGCCCGTGCAGGCCGGCTCCATCCCCGTGGTGCTCGAGGGCCGTGACCTGCTTGCCGCCGCTCAGACCGGCACCGGCAAGACGGCCGCTTTCTTGCTGCCGACCATGAACAACCTGGAGCACATCGCTCCTCCCAAACCCGTGCGCGAGCGCGGCGGCCGCAACCGCCGTCGCGGTGCCAAGAAGCCCGAGGGCAACGGCCGCGGTCCCGTGATGCTCGTCATCACCCCCACGCGCGAGCTTGCCCAGCAGATCGATGAGGTCGCCGGCAAGATTGCCGACGTCACCGGCCATGTTGCCGTGACCGTCGTGGGCGGCGTGAGCTACAAGCCCCAGACCGCGGCGCTCAAGTACGGCTGCGACATTCTGGTCGCCACGCCGGGCCGTCTGGTCGATCTGATCGAGCAGGGCGCTTGCCACCTGGACGAGGTCAAGGTGCTGGTACTCGACGAGGCCGACCGCATGCTCGACATGGGCTTTTTGCCCGCCGTCCGCCGTATTGTGCGCGAGACGCCGGCCGAGCGCCAGACGCTGCTGTTCTCGGCCACGCTCGACGAGGAAGCCGTGGGCGAGATCACCGACCTGGTGAGCGACCCGGCCCGCGTGGAGATCGCGCCTGCGGCGTCGACCGCCGACACCGTCGACCAGTTTGTGTTCCCGGTGTCCATCGAGGCCAAGAACAACCTGCTGCCCGAGTTCCTCAAAAAGGAGGGCCCGGAGCGCACTATCGTCTTTATGCGTACCAAGCACCGCGCCGACAGCTGCTGCCGTCGTCTGGAGCGCAAGGGCATCAAGGCCGCCGCAATCCACGGCAACCGCAGCCAGGCCCAGCGCGAGCGCGCGCTTTCGGCCTTCCGCGACGGCACCGTCGACGTGCTGGTGGCAACCGATGTCCTCGCCCGCGGCATCGACATTAGCGACGTGCGCTATGTCGTGAACTTTGACGTGCCGGCCGAGCCGACCGACTACATCCACCGCAT
>UQZH01000088.1 GCA_900545445.1 uncultured Collinsella sp.
CGGTCGTCCGGCTCCGCGTGCCGCCGCTACGCCCGAGCGCGTCATCCCCTGCGAGCGCGTATTCGTCGCCATTGGCCAGGACATCGATTCCAAGCCGTTTGAGGAGATGGGCATTGCCTGCAAGTGGGGCTGCGTCGTCACCGATTCGGATGGCGCCGTGCCTAACTTCGATGGCCTCTTTAGCGGCGGCGACTGCCAGACCGGTCCCGCCACCGTCATCCGCGCCATCAACGCCGGTCGCGTGGCTTCGGCAAACATCGACCGCTATCTGGGCTTCGACCACAAGATCAAGCTCGACGTGGAACTGCCGACCGTCCAGTTTAAGGGTAAGCACGAGTGCGGCCGCTGCGAGCTGGGCGAGCGCGAGGCCGGCGAGCGCATTCACGATTGGAATCTGGTCGAGCAGGGTCTCACCGAGCAGGAGGCGCGCCAGGAGGCGAGCCGCTGCCTGCGCTGCGACCACTTTGGCTTTGGCGCGTTCCGCGGAGGGAGGAACCTGGAATGGTAGAGCCCAGCAAAACCACCGTCAGCGACAACACCGAAAACGGAGCGCACAATATGGTCAAGCTCACTATCGATAATTGCGAGGTCGTGGTTCCCGAGCACACCACGATCCTGGACGCAGCCAAGTCCGTCGGCATTCAGATTCCTACCCTGTGCTACCTGCGCGATCTAAACGAGATCGGCGGCTGCCGCGTGTGCGTGGTCGAGGTTGAGGGCTGCGACCAGCTGGTCGCCGCCTGCAACAACTACGTGCTCGACGGCATGGTGGTCCACACCAACAGCCCCAAGGCGCGCGAAGCCCGTCGCACCAACGTGCAGCTGCTGCTGTCCCAGCACGATTCGCAGTGCACGAGCTGCGTGCGCAGCGGCAACTGCAACCTACAGACCATCGCCAATGACCTGGGCATTTTCTATCTGCCGTATCAAAGGCATTTGACGGGCGAGGGCTGGGATTTCGATTTTCCCATCATCCGCGAAAACGACAAGTGCATTAAATGCATGCGCTGCATTAAGGTGTGCGAGAGCGTACAGGGCCTAGGGATCTGGGACCTGACCAACCGCGCCACGCATACCGCCGTGGGTACCCGCGGGCGCGTGCCGATCGGCAAGACCGATTGCGTCGCGTGCGGCCAGTGCATTACGCATTGTCCGACGGGCGCGCTGCGCGAGCGCGACGACACCGAGACGGTGTTCGATGCTCTCGCCGATCCCGACAAGATCGTGCTGGTGCAGATTGCGCCGGCCGTGCGTAGCGCTTGGGGCGAGGAGCTCGGCATTCCGCGCGAGGAGGCCACCGTCGAGCGCCTGGCGTGCGCGCTGCGTCGCGTGGGCTTTGAGTACGTGTTTGACACCGATTTCTCGGCCGACCTCACCATTATGGAGGAGGGCTCCGAGCTGCTCGAGCGCCTGGGCGCCGCCGCCTAGGGCGAGGGTGACAGCCGCGGCTGGCCCATGTTTACGAGCTGCTGCCCGGGCTGGGTGCGCTTTGTGAAGGCGCGTTACCCCGAGTTTGTCGACAGTCTGTCTACGTCCAAGTCGCCGCAGCAGATGTTCGGCGCTATTGCCAAAACCTACTACGCCAAGGTGCTGGGTGTGGAACCAGAGCGCCTGTTCGTGGTGTCCGTGATGCCGTGCACGGCCAAGAAGGCCGAGTGCGCGCTGCCGAGCATGGTGGGCGAAAACGGCGCACCCGACGTAGACGTTGCGCTGACGGTGCGCGAGACGGTGCGCATGATCCGCGCGAGCCACGTGAGCGTGGACACGCTTACCGAGGAGCCGCTCGATACGCCGCTGGGCTTTGGCACGGGCGCGGGCGTGATCTTTGGCGCCACAGGCGGCGTGATGGAGGCCGCCGTGCGCTCGGCATATTACCTGGTGACGGGCAAGAACCCCGATGCGGACTTCTTTACCGATGTGCGCGGCCTGGACGGCTGGAAGGAAGCCGTGGCCGATATCGATGGCACCAAGGTGCGCGTCGCCGTGGCGCACGGGCTGGGCAACGCCGCCCGCCTGCTCGACGCGATTCGCGACGGCCGTGCGAGCTATGACTTCGTCGAGGTCATGGCGTGCCCGGGCGGCTGCGTCGGTGGCGGCGGTCAGCCCATCCATGACGGCTGCGAGCTGGCGGCCGAGCGTGGCCAGGTGCTGTGGGGCCTGGATGCGAAGGCGGACATTCGCTTCTCGCACGAGAATCCCGATGTCCAGGCGTGCTACCGCGAGTTCTTGGGCGAGCCGCTCTCGCCGCTGGCCGAGGAGCTGCTGCATACCGACCATCACACCTGGTCGATGCCCAATGAGGGGGCGTGCTAGCGATGCGCGCGTTTAATGTTGAGATGACGCGCCGAGGATTTGCCTCGGCGCTTGCCGCGGGCGCCCTGTCGCTTGCGCTCGCGGGC